>CAJGDC010000031.1 GCA_904502005.1 uncultured Alistipes sp. | reverse complement strand
CTCGCTTGCATCGTGAGGATACACGCAATCTGACCGAACTAACTCCCGCCTTTGTTGGAGGGGTCAAGTCTCTTTTGATACTATACTTCTGAATTGCCATAAAGTTGCTGATATTCTTGTTCAAATATACAAATTAAAAATCTTTCACCCAAATTTTCACCCAAAAATGAGCAAAACAATGTAAAATAGAACAAAATACTACGCCTTGTAAATATATGTTATTCAGTTGATTATAAATACAATATAAAATAAGATAAAATCATAGTGTGTATCCCCTATCCACTACAAAAGGCGCTGAAATTCAGCGCCTTTACTATTTTATAGCCATTTTCACAGCCATTATTTCATATCATAGTATCTCTTTAGGAGCGAGAACAACTCTGTGATAAAGTGCGAGATGTCTGGCACATTGGGCAGCAGGGGTTTAAGATTGCACACAGTGCTTCTGACAGATTTAACACCTCTACCGCGCAGAGATTCATCACCTCGCAGCGCCTTATCGAGCATCAGCAAATCAGAATCAAAGAGCAGAGTTCCATGAAAGAGCACCCTGCTACGCTTAACCATGCTTGCGCTACCGGAGACTTTTGCGCCACCGACCAAAATTTCACCACGGTGACCAGCTACAGCATCCACCCCCATCTCTCTGAGCGCCCAAACGATAGGCTCTGTATAATCTCTATCCAGGGGATTTTTACCACCATCGACAATGAACGCATAATTCACATTACCGCAATCATGATAGACCGCCCCGCCGCCCGATTCTCGGCGCACAACATCAATGCAGTGGCTTTTGCAGTAGGCACAATCAACCTCCGCCTCTATTGTCTGATTACGGCCCACAATGACGCTTTTATCATTTACATATAGCAATACAACAGATTCTGGCTCTAAGAGCAGTTGTTGCTCCAGAGCCAGATTTTCTGCTGCATTTCTGCTATTGCTTACAATAATCCTCATCACTAGTTGAGCATTACCTGACCGCCTGAGATAGGAAGCGCCTGACCAGTCTCGCAGGTCTGCTCTATTAGATATAGTACCGCCTTACATACATCCTCCGGAGCGCAACCCTTACGCATCGGTGATTGAGATATGTAGTACTCCCTTACATCCTCAATTGTCTTGGCACCAGGAACTTTACCTGCGTTGAGGAACTGTAAGAACAACCCCTTCTCCGGGTCGCTCCACAGCGGACCGTCGTAGTAGTTGCCTGGGCAAATTGAGTTTACCTTTATGCGATATGGAGCAAGTTCAAGAGCAAAGGACTGTGTAAGACCAATACCACCAAATTTACTACCTGCATAGGCAAAGTTGGCCTTTGAGCCTCTCAGACCACTCTTAGAGTTAATCTGGATTATATCGCCGTAATTATCCTCACGGTAACGATTCTGTAGCTTCATCACGCCACTTGCCGCTTTAGTTGAGAGGAAGTATGCCTGATAGTTTACCTTTGTCATCAGCTCAAACGTCTCTACGGTCATTGCGTCAAGGCCTCCAGCGCGCGCAATGCCCGCATTGCTGACAAAGACATCAACTCCTCCAAAGGCAGCCACAGTGCTATTAATTAGGTTGTTAAGGCTATCTTCGTCTGTAATATCGCACTTGACAAATATTGCTCTATTTGCCTTTGCTGCACCATTTAGCTCTGCCACTGTCTGAGCTCCAGTCTTCTCATTGAGGTCCGCAACGACAATATTTGCACCCTGAGCAATTAGGCACTTAGCAATACCCTGACCAAAACCCTGCGCCGCACCAGTGATAATAAAGACCTTATTTGGCACACGGCCGAAGTTCAGAGCCTTCATATTTGGACGATGCGCCTCCCAGTTATCGACAAAGTGAATCTGCCCGGCTGTCATCTGGTGCTCGCCACCAAAGGACTGGGCAAGATAGCTCACCTTCATCATATCAAGGTATACATCCTCTGTATTGGCGCAATCCTTGGCATTCTCACCAATTGTTATAAGGCCTAAACCCTTGACAACTATCACCTTCGGAGCATATCCGTTCTGAGATATATAGTCAGCAATTTTCTGCTCCGCTTGGCTTAGAACCTCCTCCTTAGTTGCAGCAGCGATGTATATATACTTTGACCTGCAGTAGATTATTGAGTCTGGAGAGAATGGCTTTGCAACCTTGGCAAAGTGCTCCTCATTCTGAGCAAACCACTCCACAAGGGGAGTATTTACCACGCGCAGAGTCTTTATATCGTCACCCTGGCTTGCCATCATCCTTATTGCAGGCACAACCTCGCTAACTGAGAAACTCTGCTCCGCCTCGCCCTCTGGTAGAGGCATGGTTATACTGCCCTCTATTGTTGCTACCAGCTCATTGTATATACTCTCAATCTGTTCAGTAGTATCTGCACCGACAAAGACACCATGATTCTGCAACATTATAGCCTTAGGCTCGCAACCATATTGTGCCACATAGCCCTCAACAGCTGCTGCCACACTCTTATAGAGTGGATAGCCAGGGTCTGCATATGGTACATATATCACACTATTCCCAAAAAGGCGCAACGTCTCCTCCTCAACATTATTGCTTGAGGTCAGACCATTGATAACAGTCGGATGTAGGTGCACCACAAAGCGAGAGCTGAGAACATTGTGCAAAAGGGTCTCCACAGATGGTTTACGACCCACCGACACACATGCCGCCAGAAGATCGGCAGCCGCCTGAGCCTCGCGCTCTATAGAGTTGTCGCTATACTGCTTTGTTGCTATAAGGTTTAACTTCTCTCTATCAAGCACAGCAAAGCCCTCTTCGGTAATGGTACCTAGAGAGTGGCCGCTCGCCTTGACATATAGTCTATCCTCGGTCTTGAAGGAGGTGTTGCCACCTCCCGCAATCACAAATCGGCTATCTGAGCCATATCTACGTGATATAGCTACAAGTTGCTCTAAATAGTTCATCTCTCCAAGCAATAATTAAACACCCTCCTTTGCACGACGAGCCATCTCTGCATCTGTCATGTTTGTCTTAGGCAGATAACCGGCAATTGGAGCAATCTTCTCGTGATATGCATCTACAAACCACTCTGGCTGAGGGAAGAATGCCTCCTCAAGCTCGTGACAAGGGGTTATCCAGTTGCGTGAACCAAGAACTACTGGCGCAGCATCAAGAGAGTCAAATGCCATGGTTGTAATGTTTGCTGCAAGGTCATTGAGGAATGAGCCACGAGAGGTAGCATCACCTGCAATGATAATCTTACCGGTCTTCTTTACAGACTGTAGCACCTTGTCGTAGTTGAATGGCACGAGTGAACGGGCATCAATAACCTCGGCGCTAATACCATACTTCTCCTTGAATATATCTGCCGCCTTGAGTGCACGATAGAGTGTTGCGCCAACAGTAAGAATAGTAAGGTCGCTACCCTCACGCTTAACATCTGGCTCGCCAATAGCAATCTCGTAATACTCCTTTGGAACACCGCCCTCATGGAACTGCTCGCCGATGTCGTATATTCTCTGGCTCTCAAAGAATATCACTGGGTCAGTACCCTGCAGGGCTGCATTCATTAGTCCCTTTGCATCGTATGGAGTTACTGGGAAGACAACCTTCAGTCCTGGGATATGTGTACAGAGCGAAGTCCAATCCTGAGAGTGCTGCGCGCCATATTTACTACCTACAGATACACGAACAACAACAGGCATCTTTAGGATATTTCCACTCATAGCCTGCCACTTTGGAAGCTGGTTAAAGACCTCATCGCCACAACAACCCAAGAAGTCGCAGTACATAATCTCCGGAATCACACGACCACCGCACATTGCATAACCAATAGCTGTACCGATAATTGCCGCCTCAGAGATTGGAGAGTTAAATAGGCGGTGGTATGGCAGAGCCTCTGTAAGACCTCTGTAAACTGCAAACGCACCACCCCAGTCACGGTTCTCCTCACCATATGCAACAAGCGAAGCGTCCTTATAGAAGCGGTCGATAATGGCCTCAAAGAGCGCATCCTTAATACCAAAGGTCTTCATCTTTGAGAATGGCTTACCGTTGCTATCAAAAGCAAAACGCTCCTTAGTTGCCAACTGCTTAACTCTTGGATTCTCCTCCATCGGATGATTTACATCCGGAGTAGCATCGCTCATTGAGTCTACGCTGCCATTTGAGTACATCATCTGGCTCAGAAGCTCGCTGTTAGTCTCAAGATCCATACGTGGAGAGAGTGTCTCATCAATAGCGAGTTTATACATCTCAAAGATTACACTCTTCATATCTGTAACAATCTGCTCAAGCTCAGCCTCTGTTGCTACACCTGCCTCAACAAGCTTGCTGCCAAAGCACTTGATGCAGTCAATCTCCTCCCAAGCCTTAACCTCCTCAGGTGTACGATATGTCGATGCGTCAGATGGTGAGTGACCGCTATAACGATATGTCACAATATCAAGCAATACCGGGCCCTTCTTCTGCTCAAGCAGAGCCTTCTTACGGCGGAAACCGTCAATAACCGCTAGTGGATTGTAACCATCTACACGCTCTGCGTGCATAGCATCAACATTAAATCCAGCAGCAATACGAGCCGCAAAGTTATAGCCCTCAGTCTCACCACGAGTCTGACCACCCATAGCGTACTGGTTGTTCATAATGCTGAACATCACTGGCAGTCCACCCTTCATCTCGCCCTCCCAGAGCTGTGTAAACTGATCCATAGAGGCAAATGTCATACCCTCCATAACCGGACCACGACCAAGGGCACCATCGCCAAGGTTGGCAACCACGATACCCCTCTTACGATTAACCTTCTTATAGAGCGCTGCACCTACGGCAATGCTACCGCTACCACCAACAATCGCGTTATTTGGGTAGATGCCAAATGGGGTGAAGAAGGTGTGCATACTACCACCCAAGCCCTTGTTAAAGCCCGTTACGCGAGCAAAAATCTCTGCCATAGCGCCATAGAGGAGGAAGCAGATACCCAAATCCTTTGTAGCTCCACCCTTGAAGCCCTTTTTTGCAACCTCAAGCGTAGCGCCACCCCAAAACTGCTCCATAATTGAGAGTAGCTCTGCCTCTGGAAGAATCTCTATAGAGCGCAGACCTTTAGCCAAAATCTCGCCATGGCTACGGTGCGAGCCAAAGATAAAGTCGTCTGTATCAAGTGCATAAGCCATACCCACAGCCGCAGCCTCCTGACCCATAGATAGGTGGGCTGGACCCGGGTTGTTATACTCCACGCCATTATATCCACCAGTAGTCTTGACAAGGTTGAGCATTGTCTCAAACTCGCGGATGATAAACATATCGCGGTAAATCTTCTTCAACTCCTCTGGAGTAAAGTTACCCTCTGTCAGCTCGTCACTAACACTCTTCTGGTACTGGTTTACAGGGATAACCGGAAAGGTTATCTCGCCCTTTTGACGCAGCTCTACAGGGTCTACAAATAGTTGTTTAGACATATCTTAGTTTCTGTTTTTAGGTTATTCAATCGCAAAAGCTGTCTCCTTAAATATCTCTGAGACTGTTGGATGAGGGAAGACTATCTCCTCAAGCTCGTGTAGCGTAAGCTCCGCCTCAATGGCCATACAAGCTCCATAAATCATCTCACTTGATGGGTTACCGAGCATATGCACACCCAGCACCTCGCCGTACTTCTTGCCGACAAGCACCTTGCATACTCCATTGCCACCCTCATTCTCGGCAACAAAGCGACCCGCATAGGCCATAGGCAGAGTAGCAATCTTATACTCAATACCCTTAGCCTTTGCACTCTCCTCTGTAAGTCCTACGCCGCTAATCTCAGGATTGGTATATACCACACCAGGTATTGCATTATAGCGCATTGTATCCTCTCGACCAGTAAGGTTGTTCACCACAACCTCACCCTCGCGGCTGGCTGTATGGGCAAGCAATGAGAAGCCTGTAACATCACCAGCAGCAAAGACTCCCGGAACATTTGTTCTCATCTTATTATCTACCTTTATTCCGCCACGTTCCAACTCTACGCCGAGGCTCTCAAGACCAAAGCCTGCAGTTACGGCACGACGACCAACACTAACAAGAATCTTATCACCCGATACGGCGTGCTCAACGCCATCCTTATCAACATAGGTTACAACATTGCCCTCAATCTTTGTCACCTTACAGCTGAGGTTAAACCCAACGCCCTTCTTTGCATATATACCGCGAAGCATTGCGCTCAGCTCTGTATCCATACCACCCAAAATCTCAGGCAACATCTCAACAACAGTAACCTTTGTACCTAAGCTGTTATAGAAGCTTGCGAACTCCATACCGATAACACCGCCACCGATAACTACCAGACTCTGTGGTTGCTCCTTAAGGGCAAGAATCTCGCGGTTTGTAAGGATAATATCGCCCGCCTCCTTAAGACCAGGAATTGGCGGAACAAATGCCTCCGAGCCGGTACAAATCAGAAGATTTGCTGCAAGGAATGTCTCGTCATTGCATACAATCTTTATACCCTCAGCACTGCGGCCCTCAATCATAGCATTGCCCTTTACAACCTGCACGCCATTGGCCTTCATCTTGGCACCGACACCACCAACAAGTCTGCGAACGACACGATTCTTACGCTCTACAATCTTTGTAAAGTCAAATGTTGCATCTGCAGCAAAGACACCATACTTATCACCATGAATGGCTGTATCGTAGACCTTTGCACTATATAGTAGAGTCTTTGTAGGGATACATCCCTCATTAAGGCAGACGCCTCCAAGCTCTCTCTTCTCAAAAAGGACCACCTTCAGACCCTTTGCACCTGCTCTCTCTGCAGCTACATATCCAGCGGGACCACCGCCAATAATTGCTAAATCTATCATTGTTGTAATTTTTAATTTTAGAACTCAATTTCGAGATTCTCAATCTCGATTGCTATCTGCTTTAAGAATCGTGTAGCCTCGCCGCCATCAAGTGCGCGGTGGTCGTATGTAAGGCTAAGTCCAATATGAGGTACAAAGGCGTATACACCTCCGCCAATATCCTTTGGACGAGGGACAATGGTATTAACACCCAAAATTGCGCTCTGTGGAAGGTTAATTACAGGCGTAAACATCTCCACACCATAATTTCCCAAGTTAGAGACTGTAAACGAAGCCGCCTCGCTTGAGAGCAAATCTGGATCAATAGAACCCTTCTTACAAGCGGCAGCAACCTCCTTAAGTCGCTCTGCCAACTGAACGATTGTAAGATCGTCAGCGCACTTTACCACAGGTACCATAAGTCCACGCTCGGTATCTACAGCAAGAGCCAGATGCACCTTGTTGAATAGGCGCATAGAGTCACCAAGGAAGTGAGAATTGACATTCGGGAACTTAAGCAATGCCTTGATAACTGCAAAGCACACAAGGTCGTTAAGGGTGATATTCACAGATAAGCGACCCTCCTCGGTTGCCTTTTTAGCAGCCTTGCGCAACTCCATAATTCGGCGAGCATCTGCGCCAAGGTGATGTGTAAGCTGTGCTGAGTTCTGCAGTGATGCGTGCATTGCCTTTGCAATAATCTTGCGCATGTTTGACAGAGGCTTAATCTGACTATCCTCCGCAACTGTTGCCATACCCTTAGCCTCAACCATATCAACGCCACGCGCTGTACCTGCAAGGCCACTACCCTTTTGCGGAGCAACTGCACCACTCTGTAGTGCTATAGCCCTTGCCAGAGGGGTCATCTTCGCTGAACCTTCAACTGCTGCAATAACATCACGCTCAATTATTCGGCCATTAGGGCCTGTGCCTGCGAGATTAGCCACATTAATACCCTGCTTTTGTGCCAGATGTCGTGCCCTCGGAGATACTCCGCAACCAGGAGTTGCAACAGCATGAACAACCTGTTGCTCAGCCTTACTCTCTACAACCACAGCCGCCTCCTCACTCTGCTCAGCTGCAGGAGCCTCTACGCTTTGGTCACCCTGAAGATATTGTTCAATATTTTCTCCCGGCTCACCAATAATCATAACATTAGCGAGCACAGTAACCTCGTCACCCTCATTATAGAGGAGCTCCAGCACCGTACCCTCAAACTTTGACTCCTCCTCAAAAGAGGCCTTGTCTGTCTCATAGGCAAACAAAATATCGCCAACGGCGACCTTATCTCCCTTTCTCTTTTTCAGCTCCGTAAGGATACAACTCTCTACAGATTGACCCTGCTTGGGCATTATTACAACATTTGCCATAACTATAATTTTTCTGTTATTATCTACACTTTATGAAACAATTATCCGAATTTCGCATAATCATTACAAAGATAAGAAAATTATATTGAAAATATAACAAATACCATGTTATTTTTTCACCTAATAGTTTGCACTACAAATAGCTAGGGGAAAGAGTATTAACCTCTCTCCCCTACCTTAGCCAACTCCTTGCGCTTAAAGCGAGCATATGTTTGCAAAACTTTATTGGTATAGGCTATTGTAATATGCGGCTCTTTGAACTGACCGCCACTAACAGCCTCATGGTTATAATACTCCTCACTGGAGAGCAATAGCATATAGTCGCTAACTGTAGCCCACTCATACTTAGGCTCATCGTAGTACTCTGCAAGATTTCGTGCATCTATAACCCTCGAAGCTCCGCAATTATAACTTGCCACCGTAAAGGCTATGCAGTCCAACTCGTCTACCGTTTTAGGTATTCGTAGATGTTTTTGCATCGACTTATAGAGACGACATGCCACATCAATGTTGATTGCAGGGTCACGAAGCTCCTCTGCCGTCACATCCCAGTGGTTAGCAATATGCGGCATCACCTGCATAATTCCCACAGCGCCACGCGGTGAGACCACATCGGCACGAAAGCGCGACTCACTATAGGCGATAGCGCTCATCAGTAGCCAATCGACACCATGGCGGCGACATACACGGCGAAAGATTTGGTCGTATGGAGAAATGATATACTCACCCTCTGCAAGTAGCTGTTCAGGCTCTGGCTCTACGACATTAAACACCTTACCACGCGAAAATAGTGGCATCAACGCCACGGTTAGAGTAACAATGACTATATATATTATATGGTAGTATCTCTTCATTAGTCGTAGAACGCCCATGAGATTCCAATCTTAAACATTCCTGGGTTGAGTGGGTATCGAGCAATTTGGAACGCCTCGCCATTTCCAAACAGTCCCTTATTAAGGTGCTGATACTTAAGAAGTATACGCATTCTCTTCCACTTTGCAGAGACAAAAGCATCAACATATGGGTAGTTTCCAACCTGCACCTCGCGCTGGTTATAGAAGACCGATAGTGCAGGGTTGTACCCCTGAGCATAGTACGAGGTGTTATACCTACCATCCAAGCCTATCTGCACACGCAACACATCGCGCTTAACCCAAAACTCGTAGTAGTACGACAGAAATGCCGAGACAAGAGGCACTGGTACAACCTCATTATTGGAACTCATCTGCACAAGTACGCGATGGTTAAGATGTAGTCCCTTAATATTAAAATCTTTCTGAGCATATATACTCGTAAGGCTCACTGCTCCACCGTGTTGCGCAGGCTTACAGTCTGCACCATAATATATCTTATCGGTCACAACGCTCTGCCAAAATCCCAGCTCTATGCCGTGGTCAGGGACAGTAAAGGCTACATTAAAGCGAGTCTCATTCTCCTTGCCAAAGTTGTTCTGCCACATATAGTGGTTTGAGAGCCAGTTATCCATCCAGTACCCCGCCGAGGTAGCACTCTGCGAGAACTCTCCCGAAAGGGTAAACGGCTTACCACTGATAAATGCCGTAAAGGAGGCGTGAGCGCGAAGGTCAAAGTCTCCACCACGATAGCCCGAAGGGTAGAGTTTGAACGATGCACCCCAATCTACATACTTACGAATCTTACCGTCAATACCCGCATAGGCAAACCATGCAGTCTTTTTAACACGTTCGTATTTACCGGTAAGATAGTCTGTTAGCGCAAACTGCGAGTAGGTATGCAAATCTAAACCTATACCACCATCGATAGTTCCCACAACTCCATTTCTATCCCACGGCTGTGCCTGCACAAAGAGACGGTTTGTGATTATTCGCTCCGCAAGAGAGTCGCGTGTAGTCTCCGGATTGAGCAACCACTCTTTGTAGTATGTGTCAGTATGAGACTTAAATGTACCATTCTCATTACGCTCATAGCGCTCGTCGGTATAGGTCGCATACTTATCTGTGTAGACCTTGCTCCATGAGTTATACTCAAAGAGGTGGCCGATATAGACAGCTGAGAGGTCCGCCATAGAGAAGTCGTGCTCAGTCATGCGCTGCAACGGGATACCGATAGACTGCTTGACAAAGAACGATGTATTGCGATAGAGGTTATTCGCCTCGGCTGAAGCCAGTCGCATAGGCACACCAGATGGCATCTCAAAGACAGTATCGGCAATAGCCCACTCACCTACAACACCTCCACTCTCCTGCTGGTCTATAAGGTTGTGCAGAAAGGCTGCATGTATAGAGTATCGCTTGCCGGTATGGGCAAAATTTACTGCAGTATTCTGATTCTTAATTCTTGAACGGTCGTACTTACCCTTTGCGCCACGAGCCTTGTAGTTTACTGAGAATGATGTAGATGGGTTTATATTCTGCGAAGCAGTTATCTCAAAGTGCTCCTCACGATAACGTTTCTGACCCGACTCGAGATATGTCATCCAGATATATGGATGCTTCATATTGTAGAACGGCACATTCTCAAGGCTATATGCATATGCCTCATATGGGCGAGCAAATGTAAACTCGCGCGAGGTGTTGCGCTCAAAGTAGTTAACCTCCTGCGAAGCCTGTCCAAGACCACCTACAGAGTTGTTACCCAGACGCTTATGCTGATGTGGATAATCCAAACGCCAGAGTGCCAGAGTGGTATCTATCGGGGCAATCTTAATCTTATTGGTATTTCTGTCTACAGTCCACTGAAAATTTCTCAGTGCACGAATTGAGTCACTAAAGAAGTATGACTCAAGTGGTTTGCGAGGCTTTTTCTCCTTCTTGGTAGAGTCCTGCTGCTCCCCTGGCTGGCCCTCGCCATTCTCACCCTCCACACCAGTGTCATAGGGATTTGAGCCATAACCATTCTGCATACCGCCCAACGAATTGCCTCCACGAGCAGAGTTGCGCTGACCGCGCATAAGGGCACTAGCATCAAGCTGTGCCGAAGCTCTTGAGGCACCAAGCAGAAGCAGGAGTGTCAAAAATATTGATATGTAGCGTTTTAACTGCATTATTTCTTACAAAACAACCAACCAACCGTTGATATTACAATATATAGAACGATAATTACCGGCACAGAGTATACACCGAGGGTCAAAAGTGCCACAAGCGACAAAACTAAGAAAATGTACAGACTCTTATTCTGCTGCCAGCCAAAGCTCTTGAGCTTAAACGAGAACATTCGTATTGGGCTAACGAGCAGCGCAGCCATAACGACAGAGATTAGAGCTATCCACTCCACCTCAACAGCCTTGCCACTGCTTATCGCCGCATAGACAAACGATGCACAGAAGAGTGCATTTGCCGGTGTTGGCAGCCCCTCAAAGGTCTCGTGCTGGGTCTCGTCAATATTAAACTTAGCAAGTCTGAGAGCCGAAAATGCCGCCATGATAAATGGCACGTAGACAATTATATGCGCCACCACATCATTAAGCTCAAAGAGTGTAGGCACCTGACAAGCAAAGGCATACATCACAGCTGACGGAGCCACACCAAATGACACCATATCTGCAAGCGAATCGAGCTGCACACCAATATCTGAGTACTGCTTCAAAAGGCGAGCCGTAAAGCCATCAAAGAAATCGCAGACAGCACTGGCAAGAATAAAAATCAGCGCAAGTGTAAAGTCACCAACAACCAATGAGGCAACAATCGAAAAACAACCACAGAGCAGATTGCACAATGTGATGATATTTGGGACTGTAAATAACTTTATTTTCATTTTTCAGTACTTTTAACCCGACAAAGTTACAAAATATTTTTATCTTTGTACAATCAACACAAAAATAGAGGTAGTTATGAGTCAAAAAAGAGAGATTTATTGCGTAATCATGGCTGGCGGAGTGGGTACTCGCTTCTGGCCCAAGAGCCGAAAGGGTATGCCAAAGCAGTTTTTAGATATTCTTGGAACTGGCAAGTCCTTTATCCGCATGACCTTTGAGCGTTTTAACAAGACTATCCCTGCCGAGAACTTTCTCGTTGTCACAAACCAGCACTATAAGGAGTTGGTGCTACAACATATACCAGAGCTTACAGCCGAGCAGATTCTCTGCGAGCCAGTGGGTCGCAATACTGCTCCATGTATCTGCTATGCAGCCTCTTACCTAAAAAGTAAGTGCGACAACTCGCTGATGGTCGTCACCCCGTCTGACCACTATGTGGCAAACGAAGAGGTCTTTACCCAGACTATTGAAAACTGTATAGATTTTATAGATACGAATGATGCACTGATGACTATCGGCATCAACCCTACCCGTCCTGAGACCGGCTATGGATACATACAGATGAGCAATAAGGAGCTTATCTCACCGGTTAAGTGCTTTACCGAGAAGCCAAACCTTGAGGTGGCACAGGCATTTATTCGCAGTGGCGAATTTTTGTGGAATTCGGGCATATTTATCTGGAAGACAGAGTCTATCCTCTCTGCCATAGAGTGCCATCTACCTGATATGTACACCCTATTTGACAGCATATCTGAGCACTACGGCAAACCAACTGAGAGCCAGGCCATTGCCGATGTATTTGCACAATGCAGGGCAATCTCTATCGACTATGGCGTGATGGAGAAGGCAGACAATGTCTATGTTCACAGTGGTGACTTTGGCTGGAGCGACATTGGCACATGGGGCTCACTCTACCAACACTCTCGCAAGGATAAGTATGCCAATGTCAAGCCTACAGAGGGGTGCTATACATACGATACACGCAACACAATTATCTCGCTACCAAAGGATAAGGTCGCCGTTATCGCAGGTCTGCGTGACTATATTGTCGTTGATACCCCCGACGTACTGATGATATGCCCTCGCTCAGAGGAGCAGAATATCAAGAAGTATATTGACGAAGTGAAGTTTAACCAAGGAGAGAAGTTTTCGTAATGGAATTATACAACATATTTGAGCAGTGCTGTGGTGTTACAACCGACTCTCGTAAGGTCGGTGTTGGTGAGTTATTTTTTGCCCTGCATGGTGCAAATTTCAATGGCAATCTCTATGCAATTAAAGCGCTTGAAGCAGGCGCTGCCTATGCCGTTGTGGATGAGCAACCTGAGGCTCTGTCTGAAGAGTATAAGGAGCGAGTAATTGTCGTAGAGGATACCCTGCTTGCCCTTCAAGCCTTAGCTGCCGAGCATCGTCGCCGACTGCAGATACCAATTTTAGGCATTGTGGGCAGCAACGGCAAGACAACAACCAAAGAGCTTACAAGCCGTGTGCTTGCCGAGAAGTTTAATGTCTATGCTACACGCGGAAACCTCAACAACCATATTGGCGTGCCACTCACACTACTTGCAATGGATAGTAGTGTTGAGTTTGGCGTTGTAGAGATGGGGGCAAGCGCACAGGGCGAGATTGCAACGCTCTGCGCTATCTGCCAGCCCAACTACGGCATTATAACCAACATTGGTAATGCACATCTTGAGGGTTTTGGCGGACATGAGGGCATTATCAAGGGCAAGGGAGAGTTGTACGACTATCTTGCAGCCAATGGAGGCAGAGCATTTGTGGCTCAGGAGGATGAGATTGTGACACTGATGGCTGCCGTAAGGATAGATATGGCAGTAGAGCCATATTCATACTCACTATCAGAGGGTTACAAGAGCAACCTATCGGGAGATTACAATAGTCGCAACATTGCCGCTGCTGTAGCTATAGGTCGCTACTTTGATATTGCCCCAGAGCGCATAGCTGCAGCCATAGAGAGCTACATCCCAGAGAACAACCGTTCACAGGAGCAGATGACCAATCACGGCAATCGACTCATTATTGATTGCTACAATGCCAACCCTTCGAGTATGGAGGTGGCACTAGCAAACATCGCCAACAAAGAGGGGGCAAAACTGTTGATTCTTGGCGATATGCTTGAACTCGGCCAGTGGAGCGAGTCGGAGCATAATCGAATACTTAAGTTGGCAACTGAGATTGATAGTGTAGACATCATCCTCGTTGGCGAGCACTTCCGCAAGGCTGCCCACAGTTTAGCCATTGATGCAATATGTTGCAAAGATAACGCCGAGGCTGCTGACTACCTTACACAGAGCCATATCTCAAATACAACAATACTACTCAAGGGCTCTCGCGGCATTGCTCTTGAAAAACTTATCGACTGCCTATGAAGCGAATCCTAACTATCATCTGTATGCTCTTTGTAGCAACCGCATTAGCAAAACACAATCCCGACTGGCTCAAGGATGCGGTAATATACCACATCTACCCCTCTACCTATATGGACTCTGATGGTAACGGTATTGGAGACCTTAAGGGAATAACCTCTCGTCTTGACTATATCCGCGACTGCGGCTTCAACTGCATCTGGATGTCACCTTGCTTTGCAAGCGCGTGGGAGGATGGTGGTTACGACATTATCGACTACTACAAAGTAGGCCCTCGTTTTGGCACGAATGACGACCTAAAAACGCTTATAGATACAGCCCATAGCAAGGGGATAAAGGTGCTTCTTGACCTTGTTGCGGGGCATACATCAGATAAGCACCCGTGGTTTAAGGAGTCGAGCAAGTCGGAGAGAAATCAATACTCTGATTACTACATCTGGTCTGTAGGCAAGAACTACAAAAAGCCAGGTCCAAAGTTTGTTGATAACGACTATCCACGCGACGGATACTACATCCGCAACTTCTTTGAGTGTCAGCCGGCACTCAACTATGGCTACTACAAACCAAAGCCAAACCACCACTGGGAGCAGGGCTACGACGCCCCAGGTCCTACAGCTGTTCGTGCAGAGTTGAAGAGGATTATTGCCCACTGGTGCGATATGGGTGCCGACGGTTTTCGTGTAGATATGGCGCAATCACTCGTTAAGAGCGATAACAAGAATCGCGACGGCGTGCGCCGACTCTGGAACGAGATTTTTGAGTGGTACAACGCAGCCTATCCAAACAACATCATGCTCTCGGAGTGGTCAAACCCAGAGCAGTCACTCTCTGCAGGCTTTAACATTGACCTGCTGATACACAATGGCATAGGAGGAAAGGTCTACCGTCCACTTGTCTGCGAGACAACAGACAAGATGGTGCCAACTGTCTGCTACTTCAATCGCGAAGGAAAGGGTCAGGTACGTGCTGCGATGGAGCAATATACAGAGATTTATAACACCTACCGCCGCATCGGTGGCTACGCATCCATGCCGACAAATAGCCACGACATCTGGCGACTAACACGCATGAACCGTAGTACAGCCGAGGAGCAGAAGGTGGCAATAACCCTCTTCCTTACCCTGCCAACACCGCCAATTGTATATTACGGAGAAGAGATTGGCATGCGCAATCTTGAGTATGCACCGGCTAAGGAGGGTAGCGTATCTTCTCGCAACCGCTCTGTCTGCCGCACACCAATGCAGTGGAGTGCAGAGAAAAATGCAGGTTTTTCTACAGCCGACCCAGCAAAGCTATATCTACCTGTGGACAATGCACCGCAGTTCCCAAATGTTGCCGAGCAACTTACCGACTCCAATTCTGTACTGAACTATGTCAAAGGCCTTCTTGCACTGCGTAAGGCCACCCCAGCACTTGGTGTAGAGGGCGAGTGGAAGTATGTTGGCGATATGGATAATCCATACCCTATGATTTACGCCCGCACACTCGGCAAGGAGCAGTATATCGTTGTCTTCAACCCTGCCGACCGCACCGTAAGTGGCACTATCCCCGCTATGGGCAAAAAGGCAGAGTGGGTATTTGGCAACAACGCAAAGCTTGCTAAGTGCAAGACAAACAAGGCCGCGCATACATTTACAATGAAACCGATTAGTGTAGCTATCTTCAAGATTAGCCGTTAGCTGTTAGCTATTGGCTGTTAGCCTTGATTAATATGAGAGATTTCAGAAAATACGATGTATGGAATTTAGCTGTAGACTTTTCAACAAGTATATACTCCCTAACAGAGAATTTTCCTGTTAATGAGTCTTATGGCCTAACCGTCCAACTTCGTCGCGCATCAGTATCCATAGCCTCGAATATTGCTGAAGGTGCTTCTCGAAGTTCAGAACTTGACTTCTGTAGATTTCTTGAGATTGCATTAGGCTCGGCCTTTGAGGTTGAAACTCAACTTATTATATCAGCAAAACTTGAATATATAACTCCTGAAATAGTAGATATGCTCCTTGAGAATACAAAAGAAACTAAACAACTTAATACAAACTATTAAGTTGCGTTAGTAACTAATTTACTATCTTTGTACAAACTAAGTATTAACAAATAAATGGCCAACAGCTAATGGCCAATGGCTAATAGCCAAAAGCTAAACTTATGAAAAAAACATCACTACCAGAAAACGCCTACCGCGAACTTCGTGAGGGCGAAGAGTATCAGCCAATTATGTCGGCCGATACAGTACCTGCCGAGGCTACGCCATACTCGGTGACTATGGGTATTATTATGGCGATTATCTTCTCTGCCGCTGCGGCGTTCCTCGGTCTTAAGGTTGGACAGGTCTTTGAGGCGGCAATTCCTATTGCAATCATTGCTGTGGGTCTTGGCGGACTACATAAAGGCAAGAGTATGCTTGGACAGAACGTTATCATCCAGAGCATCGGTGCCACATCGGGTGTGATTGTTGCGGGTGCTATCTTTACCCTGCCAGCGCTCTATATCCTCGGCCTTGAGGCTCACTTCTATCAGGTATTTTTATCCTCGCTGCTTGGTGGTATACTGGGCATTGTTCTGCTGATTCCATTCCGCAAGTACTTCGTAAAGCAGATGCACGGCAAATATCCATTCCCTGAGGCTACAGCCACAACCGAGGTGCTTGTGTCTGGTGAGAAGGGTGGTAAGCAGACCATCGTTCTTGCTCTTGCAGGTCTTATAGGCGGTCTGTACGACTTTGCGGTATCAACATTTGGCGCTTGGGCAGAGAGCATCTCTACAAAGATGATGGCTTGGGGTGTTGCTGTGGCTGATAAGTTCAAGGTAGAACTATCGCTTAACACTGGCGCTACACTTCTGGGTCTTGGTTATATCATCGGACTAAAGTATGCGGTAATTATCACCGCCGGCAGCTGTCTTGTTTGGTTTGTTATCGTTCCACTTGTGGGCTATGCCAGTGCAGAGGCAGCAGTGATGAGTGCAACAGACCTCTTTGTTGCCTACGGTCGCCCTATCGGCATTGGAGGCATCGCTATGGCAGGTCTTATCGGCATTATCCGCCAGGCGGGCATAATTAAAGATGCTGCAAAGTTGGCGGTAAACGAACTTGGAGGCAAGAAGAGTGCTGCTGTAGAGGCTCGCACCGAGCGCGACATTACAATGAAGACAATCCTCTCGATTATCATTGCAACACTTGTCGCAACACTTGTATTCTTCCAGTTTGGTGTACTTGGCAACTGGATGCAGACTGTCGTAGCACTGCTTATCGTCTTTGTCATCTCATTCCTCTTTACCACCGTTGCTGCAAATGCTATCGCTATTGTAGGTAGCAACCCTGTCTCTGGAATGACACTTATGACACTGATTCTCAGCTCACTCGTGCTTGTATCAATCGGTCTTAATGGCACTATCGGCATGACCGCAGCACTTATTATTGGTGGCGTTGTATGTACCGCCCTCTCTATGGCTGGCGGTTTTATTACCGACCTTAAGATTGGTTACTGGCTCGGCACCACCCCTGCTGTGCAGCAGAAGTGGAAGTTCTTGGGAACTATCGTCTCTGCCGCGACTGTTGCAGGTGTGATGATTATCCTCAATAAGACCTATGGCTTCACTGGCGAGAATGCCCTTGCAGCACCACAGGCAAACGCTATGGCAGCCGTTATCCGTCCACTTATGGAGGGAGGTCAGACTCCGTGGGTACTCTACTTCTCTGGTGCAATTCTTGCCCTTGTGCTCACTTGGATTGGAGTCCCTGCACTCGCATTCTCACTGGGTATGTTTATCCCTATGTCACTCAACGCACCACTTGTTGTTGGAGGTCTTATCGCATGGTATGTATCTTCTCGCTCAAAGGATGAGGCACTTAATAAGGCACGCTTTGACCGTGGTACACTTATCGCATCAGGCTTTATCGCCGGCGGCGCACTTATGGGCGTAGTATCTGCAATACTTAAGTTTGCAGGCGTAGAGCTCTTTGCTGCAGACTGGGCTGCATCAAATGCCGCACAGTGGGTAGCACTTGCAATGTACATCGCAATTATGGTATACTTTACCGTTCACACAATGAAAGCTAAAAAGGAGGAGTAATTATGGAACTAAAAGAGAGATTTTTGAAATATGTCGCAATTAACACTCGTAGCGACGAAAATAGCGAGACATTCCCATCAACAGCCGTACAGTGGGATTTGCTCAACGCCCTTGTTGAGGAGATGAAACTCCTCGGTCTACAGGATGTGACTATTGACAAGTACGGATATGCAATGGGTACTATTCCCGCAACACCAGGCAAGGAGAATGCCCCTGTTATCGGTTTCCTTGCCCACGTAGACACCGCACCAGATATGAGCGGCGAGAATGTTCGTCCGCACATTATTGAGGACTACGACGGTAAGGATATTGTGCTCAACAACGCCCTGACGATGAAGGTTTCTGACTTTCCAGAGTTGAGTCGCTTTGTTGGTCACACACTTATCCATACCGATGGCACAACGCTGCTTGGAGCAGATGACAAGGCGGGAGTTGCGGAGATTATGACCGCAGCCGAGTACCTGATGTCACACCCAGAGGTTGAGCACGGCAAGATTCGTATCGGTTTTACCCCTGACGAGGAGATTGGCCGTGGCGTAGATTTCTTTGACGTTAAGGCCTTTGGTGCCGACTTTGCATATACCATGGATGGCGGTTATGAGGGCGAGCTTGAGTTCGAGAACTTCAATGCAGCTTCAGCAAAAATCGCCATTCAGGGTCGCAATGTACACCCGGGCTATGCAAAGAATAAGATGATTAATGCCATAGAGGTTGCTTGTGAACTGAATGCTCTTGTTCCGGCTGTTGAGCGCCCGCAGTACACTGAGGGCTACGAGGGTTTCTACCACTGTGTTGGCTTCAATGGTACCGTTGAGAATGCAACTATCTCTTATATCATTCGCGACCACGATTTTGCCCTCTTTGAGAAGAAGAAGGCGTGGATGTACGACATCGTGGGTATGCTCAACAACAAGTATGGTCAGGGCACACTAACCCTTACACTCAAGGACCAGTACTACAATATGCGTAAAATGGTAGAGCCACATCCACAGGTTATCGACAACGCCCTTGCAGCTATGCGCGAGGCGGATGTAGAGCCTATTGTTCGCCCTATTCGTGGCGGAACAGATGGCGCGCGACTCTCATTTATGGGTCTGCCTTGTCCAAACATCTTCGCTGGCGGAATGAACTTCCACGGCAAGTTTGAGTACTGCTCACTCAACTCAATGGAGAAGGCTGTAAAGGTAATTATTAATCTTGCAAAGATATGGGCAAAGTAAGATGTGGATTTATTAAGGTCGCAGCGGCAGTACCTACCATTAAGGTTGCCCACTGCGGCCATAATGCCGAGGCTGTTATAACCCTTGCCGCAGAGGCAAAAGCAGCAGGCGCAAGCGTAGTTCTCTTCCCAGAGCTGACACTTACGGGTGCTACTTGTGGCTCTCTGTACCGCCAAAGTGCACTTACAGAGGCGGCAGAGCGAGGTTTGCAGTCTATTTTGGATGCACACCTGCCTATTGTAACTGTCGTAGGCCTGCCAGTGAAGCGCAATGGTAAGATATACAACTGTGCCGCTGTTATTAGCGAAAAAACTATCTACGGCGTTGTGCCACAGTTGTATGGTAGCGACAACTTCGCACCATTTACAGAGGCTGACAGCGGAACTATTGAGCTTTGCAACCAGACGGTAGATTTTGACAGCAACATCATCTTTGCTACGGGCAGCACTACCTTCGGCATTCAGATTGGCACTGACAGCAATCAAATTATCTCACCAGCCGTAGATATGGCTACCTCTGGGGCGGATATTATACTACACATGACCGCTGAGGCTGAGTATATGGGTAGCTATAACGCTCTCAAGGGTCGCACCGTAGCCCTCTCTGAGGCTATCTGCTCAGGATACCTCCTCTGCTCTGCAGGTGCTGGGGAGTCTACAACCGACTGCGTGTACATGGGCAGCGCTATCGCCGCAGAACTGGGCGGTGTGGTTGCCGAAGCTCCTCGTTTTGCCACTGGCAATAGTGTAACCTACGCCGACTTCGACACAGAGGCTATCGAGGCTGCAAGAGTTAAGCGTAATGTGGTGACAGACAACAATCAATACCCCGTTTTGCTCCCTGTATACGCCTCAAGTGGAGATATTGCTCGCACAATCGACCCATCTCCATTTATTCCAAAGAGTCTTGACGAGGGGTGCGCTGAGGTGCTTGAACTTCAGGCTGCAGGCCTTGCACAGCGTCTGCGCCACACAAACTGTAAGAAGGTTGTGCTTGGCATCTCTGGCGGACTCGACTCTACGCTGGCTCTGCTTGCCGTTGTGCGCACCTTTGACCTTCTCGGTCTTGACCGCAAGGGCATTGTGGGCGTTACTATGCCAGGCTTTGGAACTACTGGCCGCACATACAACAACGCTCTGACACTTATGCAGGAACTTGGCATCACTCTTCGTGAGGTGAGCATTCGTGCGGCGTGTGAGCAGCACTTTAAGGATATAGACCTCGACCCAACGGACCGCGGCGCTGCATATGAGAACTCACAGGCTCGCGAGCGTACGCAAATTCTTATGGATATTGCAAACGCCATCGGTGGACTTGTTATCGGTACTGGCGACCTGAGCGAGAGCGCACTTGGCTGGGCGACATATAATGGCGACCACATGTCTATGTATAATGTAAATTGCTCAGTTCCAAAGACTTTGGTACGCAAAGTGACTGAATGGGCAGCAAAAACCGAGAAGAATGAAAAGGTCAAGGCTGCTCTGCTCGATATCGTTGATACCCCAGTTAGCCCAGAGCTACTGCCTGCAGATAAGAGCGGAAATATCGCCCAAAAGACCGAAGACCTTGTAGGTCCGTACGAGCTGCACGACTTCTTTATCTACCACTTTGTTTTGAACGGCTTTAGTCCGAGCAAGATTCTGACAATGGCAACGCTGGCGTTCCAAAATGCCTATACTGTAGAGATAATAAAGCACTGGCTGACCGTATTCTTACGCCGCTTCTTCTCTCAGCAGTTTAAGCGCTCCGCTGTGCCGGACGGCCCAAAAGTCACAGCCGTAAGCCTCTCACCTCGAGGCAGTTGGGCAATGCCTTCAGATGCCTGCGTAGATGAGTGGATTGCAACCCTAAACGAGTAGTCAATAGACTATAATACCAAAAAGAGAGTATCTTTGCTTTGCAGAGGATACTCTCTATTTTTTTGCACAACACCGCAACTCAACTTACAACTATTTGGCAACCCACATCGCCAGCCGCCAACCTCCACTACCGCAACCAACTTACACTACCGCAGCCAATAAAAAAGACGCCGACCTAAAAAAGTCAGCGTCTTGTGCCCAGAATAGACTCGAATGACGCGCTACAGCTTGGCTGTAGTGCGTCATCACCGAGGGAGTGCTGCAGTCGCAAAATGCGGTGCGGAGATACACGACCGAGGTAACCTACTATCTGTGAGAGGGCTTTCTGGGTACAATGGCGATGTGAATTGCTTGCAATGAATGGAGGAAAGATTGACTTGGGGAGCTTGCTCACAAAAGTCTATCTTTCAGACATTCGAGGTCGCGTCAGCGACTCACAACAATCT
>CAJGDC010000030.1 GCA_904502005.1 uncultured Alistipes sp. | reverse complement strand
GCAGACCGTAATATCAAGGCAAAGATTACCCCAGAGGGTATCTTCATTGAGCAGCTTGAGAAGAATCCGGCTCGCTTCCTTCCAGAGCAGGCTCCAGCGATGTCTCCAGCAGTAGATATCGACCTTGACGAGGGTATGGATAAGGTTCGCGAGATTCTCACCCAGTATCCTATCAAGACTCGCCTCAACCTTAAGGGAACCCTTATCGTTGCTCGTGACATCGCGCATGCAAAGATTAAGCAGATGCTTGACGAGGGTAAGCCTATGCCAGAGTACTTCAAGAACCACCCAGTATACTACGCAGGTCCTGCAAAGACCCCTGCAGGTATGGCTTCAGGCTCATTCGGCCCTACAACTGCAGGCCGCATGGACCCATATGTAGACCTGTTCCAGAGCGTTGGTGGCTCAATGGTTATGGTTGCTAAGGGTAACCGCTCAAAGACTGTTACTGACGCTTGTAAGGCTCATGGTGGCTTCTACCTCGGCTCTATCGGTGGTCCAGCAGCTATCCTTGCAAAGAACTCTATCAAGAGCGTAGAGGTTGTAGACTTCCCAGAGCTCGGCATGGAGGCAGTCCGCAAGATTTACGTTGAGAACTTCCCTGCATTCATCATTGTAGATGATAAGGGTAATGATTTCTTTGCAGATTTCGCACATTAAATTGATTTTGGAAGGTTTTTGCTGCCGCTAACAAAAGTTGCTCGCAATGGGCAGTACAGAAGTACAGCCCATCGCGGACAATTTTGCCGAGCGTTGCAAAACCTCTTCCAAAATGCAATTTAATAGAGGTTGTTAGGGTAATTGAAAGCCTTGAAATTCCTCGCCAAAATACAATCTATTACTAACCCTTTCTGGCAACAGAGAGGGTTTGTAAAGTTACAATAAAACCATATTTTTTTCGTTTCTCTTATATGGGAAAGAGATTTTTAGCAATATTTGCGACATTTTTGACGTTTCTGACTGCCTATGCTGACGAGCAGGTGGTTTTTCAGACCAATGCTCCGATGATTGTTGGCGCGGCTGAGGCGTTCAGGGTTGAGTTTGCGCTCAATGCCAAGCCAGACGATAAGTCGTTTGTAGCCCCATCGTTTGAGGGCTTTAATGTCCTTGCAGGTCCATCGGTATCGCACGGCTCGTCTGTGCAGATTATCAATGGCTCAATGACAAAGAGTTACAACTACACTATCAGCTATGTTTTGCAGGCGGATAGTGCTGGTAATCGTTCTATCGGTGTGGCGACAATCGGTGTAGATGGCAAGAACTACTCAACGCAGGTTACCCCAATAGAGGTTCGTCAGGGTGGTGAGCAGGCTAGCGGCAGCACTTCTCAGGGAACCCGTCAGTCACAGGAGCAGTCGCTTGAGCAGCGTGCAGCGGGGCAGCTGGCAAAGGATGATTTGATGCTCCGACTATCGGTATCTCGCTCTAAGGTCTATAAGGGAGAGGCTGTTCGTGCTACGCTTAAGCTCTACAGCCGTGTGAATGTCATTGGCTCTGAGGGGGCTAAGTTGCCAAGTTTTGACGGCTTCTGGAGCCAGCAACTCGAGGCAGAGCAGGGTCCATTCCGTGAGACTCTGAATGGTAAGGTCTACGACGCCTACAACCTTGGCGAGTATATTCTCTACCCTCAGCAGAGTGGTAAGCTGACTATTGAGAGTGCAAAGATTACCATTATTGCGCAGATGTTTGTTAGAAATAATCGCCCTCGCAACTCATTCTTTGACAACTCTCACGACATCTACAACTTGCGTCGTGAAATATCCTCTCCGGCAGTGACTATTGAGGTTAAGCCATTCCCCGCAGGCGCACCGGCATCATTTACAGGCGCGGTGGGTAAGTATACTATGGAGGCCCACCTCTCTACAACAGATGTGGCGGCAAATTCAGCAGCAAATATAGACTTGAAGATTTCGGGAACGGGAAATATAGGTTTTGTTCAGGAACCAAAGATCGTTCTGCCAGCCACTTTTGAGCTTTATGATGTTAAGGCTACTGAGCAGGTTCGTACAACGGCTGCGGGAAGCAGTGGCTTCCGTCGTTTTGAGTACCCATTTATTGCTCGTGCCGAGGGTGATTATACTATTGCCCCTATAGAGTTTACATACTTCAGCCCTGAGAGTGGGCAGTATGTGACCCTCAGCTCAGAGAGTTTCTCTATCTCTGTTGCGCCAGACAAGAATAGCACAGCCTCTTCATCTACTGTAACCACATTGGTTGGCAAGCAAGATGTTCGCCTTTTGGGTAGTGATATTCGTTTTATCAAGCTCACTCGTCCAAATCTGCATACAGTAACTGCGCCACTGGTGCTCTCTCCACTCTATTTTGTCATTGTGGTGGCTATGGTGCTGCTTGTTGTTATGCTCTATTTTGTTATCGGCAAGCGTATTCGCGATAGCCATAACACCGTTCTTGTCAAGGGTCGTAGGGCTAATAAGGTGGCAGTACAGCGATTCCGCACGGCTGAGCGATATATGCGCGAGCAGAATCGTCACGCCTTCTATGAGGAGATGCTCCGTGCATTGTGGGGATATATCTCCGATAGGTTTAACATCCCCGTGGCGGACCTTACTAAGGAGAGTATTCGCGAGGAGCTTACTCGCCGAGGTGCTGCTGAGCAGGCTAAGGCTATTACGGCGATAATCTCGCAGTGCGAGGAGGCTCAGTATTCGCCTGTAGATTCAGCAACAATGAACGAGATATATGGCAGGGGCATCGATATTGTCTCTAAAATTGAATCAATAGTAAAAAAGTAGTGCTATGAGATATATACTTTCGATAATAGCGGCAACAGTGTTGTTTGCATCAGCTACGGCGCAGAGTGATACAACTCAGGTTGTCAATGCTCAAAGTGAGCAGATTCTTCTAGACAATGACCATCTGTGGACTCTGGCAAATCAGGCATATATAGATGGCAACTTTGCTCAAGCGTTACAAAACTATTCAGCTATTGAGAGTCGTGGCTACTACTCTGCTCGCCTATACTACAATATGGGCAATGCATACTTTAAGGGTGGCAATTTAGGCAAGGCAATACTCTACTATAACCGCGCTCTTGTAGCCTCACCGACTATGGACGATGCAAGGTATAACCTTGAGATTGCCGAGGCGCAAACAATGGATAAGATTGCCGTTGTGCCTCAGTTCTTCCTTAAGCGATGGATGCGCTCTTTGCGTAGTGCTATGAGCTGCACGGCGTGGAGTGTTATCTCGTTGGCACTCTTGGCGTTTGCATTTGCGCTGTTGCTTATATTCTTGCTCGGCTCACGTCTGCCTGTTCGTAAGATTGGCTTCTACGGAACAATTATCTCGGCGCTACTCTTTGTGGCAACAACAGCCTTTGCTATCTCTGCTCGCAATACTATACTTAACCGCGAGCAGGCTATTGTTATGAGCTCGGCAATATCAGTAAAGGCGTCGCCAGATAGTGATGCTACAGACCTTTTTGTACTACACGAGGGTACAAAGGTTACAATCACCTCAGAGGTTGAGGGTTGGAGCGAGATAACTATTGCTGACGGTAAGAAGGGTTGGACAGAGATGTCACACTTAGAGAGAATTTAGTATGTCGCTACTGCTGGAAAATATTGTCAGCGAGCTTAATCGTCTGCCAGGTGTGGGTCGCAGAACGGCACTGCGACTTGCTATGCACATACTGAAGATGGACCGAGAGGATGTGGCAGCAATGACCGATAGCATCTCTGACTTTAGGAACAACATATGCCACTGCGCCAAGTGCGGAAACCTCTCTGATAGTGAGATTTGCGAGATATGCGCCGACCCAAAGCGTGATAAAACAACACTATGTGTTGTTGAGCAGGTTGCAGACCTGCTGTCAATTGAAAAGACTCGCCAGTACCGTGGTGTGTACAATGTTTTGGGAGGAGTAATATCCCCAATGCAGGGCGTTGCCCCTTCAGATTTAAGAATAGACCTTCTACTTGATCGCATAGCAATGGGGGAGGTTAAGGAGGTGATTATTGCCATCTCGGCATCTGTTGAGGGTGAGACAACGCTCTTCTATCTAATGAATTGCCTAAAGCGCTTTGAGCGACTCAAGGTTACCACTATCGCTCGCGGAATAGGCTTTGGTGATGAACTTGAGTATGTAGATGAGCATACTATCACTCAAGCCCTTATCAACCGCCGTGAGGTGGCTAAAAACTGATAAATCAAACCATTAAGTAATGAAAATCTCACTGAAAACCCTCTCGGCTGTGGCACTTGCCGCGCCACTTGCAGGCTGCGCTACAGAGGAGAAAAAGCCGAACATTGTCCTCTTTCTGATTGACGACCTCGGATGGCTTGATACATCTGTAGCCTTTGGTGAGGAGGTATACCCATTCAACTTGCGCCATGATACGCCAAATATTTCAGCGCTTGCAGAGGCGGGAGCGGTGATGACTTCGGCGTATGTCTGCCCAGTATCTACACCGACACGCACTTCGATAATGTCGGGCATGAATGCTGCGCATACACGAATTACAAACTATACGTCGGTAACAAAGGATTGGAATCCCGATGCTACAGATACTCCGAGTGAGCAACTTGACGACACCGTTGAGCGCACGGAGTGGAATATCAACGGCGTGACACCATCGGCTGAGCCTCTTGACCGCGCGGTGCATATCACCCCCTATCCGCAGATTCTGAAGGATAATGGCTACTATACCATCCACGTAGGTAAGGGTCACTGGGCACCTAATGGTACCCCTGCGGCAAATCCGTACAATATGGGTTTCTGTGTCAATGTGGCTGGGCAGGTTGCAGGTAAACCTCGCAGCTACTATGGAGAGGAGAACTATGGCAATACGGCAGATAAGTGGAACTTCTTCTCTGTGCAGAATATGACCGAGTACTACGGCTCAAAAACACATCTTACAGAGGCGCTGACACTCGAGGCTATTAAGACCCTTGACTATCCGATAGATAATGGCATACCATTCTATCTCAACTTTTGCCACCACGCCGTTCATACGCCTATACACCGCGACCCACGCTTCTTTAGCAAGTATATTGACCGCGGCATGGATGAGGGTCAGGCACGTTTTGCATCTATGTGCGAGGGTGTGGATAAGAGTCTTGGTGACCTTATGGCATATCTTGATAAGCGAGGGGTGCTTGACAATACAGCCATTATCTTTATGTCCGACAATGGCGGAAACTCCGAAAATCTCTCAAAGGGAGGCGTTCGCCACACCCAGAACTCCCCACTGCGTGAGGGTAAAGCGTCGTGCTATGAGGCTGGTATTCGTGTGCCGATGGTGGTTTACTGGAAGGGCAAGGTGGCAGCTGGTACGCGTCTAAATACTCCCGTTGTGGCGGAGGATTTATATCCTACAATTCTTGAAATGGCCGGTATAGAGAACTATAAGAGGGTACAGGATATAGACGGCAAGAGCATTGTTCGCCTACTTACCGACGGTAGTCAGATGGCTAAAAAGGCTATGACGACAGGGGAGATAACCTCCCAAAAGCAGGCGAATGACTTTGTTGTCCCTGAGACAGTTTCGGGCATTGACCCTGAGCGCGAGGTGCTTGCCCACTTTCCACACCAGTGGAAACCTTACCAGCTGCATGACATCGATTATATGAGTTCTCTTCGCAAGGGCGACTGGAAGATTGTCTACCGTCACCGCCAGCAGACCCTCGAGCTATATAATATCGGCGAAGATATTACTGAACGCAACGACCTTTCTCAGACACATCCAGAGAAGTTGCGCGAGATGGCGGATGCCCTGACTGCAAAACTTGAGCTATACGATGCTCTACTTCCAACCTTCCGCGCTACTGGAGAGAGAATACCAATGCCAAATAAACTTGTAAAATAATAGAATTATGAGACTTAAATCAATCATCTTTGCGCTCCTTTGCGCAACACTTCTCGTAGGTTGCTGCTCAGCATGTCGTCAGCGACAGAAGAATATGAAACCACTCAAGGGTACAGAGTGGCATCTTGTACAGCTTGAGGGTAAGGATGTAGAGCTACCAATAAATAGCTTCAACATCACTCTCGGAGAGGATGGCTCAATTGCAGGTGTTGCCGCGTGTAACCGCTTGTTGGGTCATTATGCTGTAACGGAGAACTACGCGATTAACTTCGGTCAGGTAGGCACAACAATGATGCTCTGCCCGGAGAATGGCGAGCTTGAAAGCCAGTTTACAGCCGTTTTGGGAGGTATTACTCATTACGATATAGATGGCGACCAGCTCATTCTGCTTCAGCAGGGGGTTATCAAGGCGCTATTTAAGGCTTTGCCTTCTTCAGAGGTGGCGAAATAGAGTATAGAAAGAAGTTGTTTGAAATTTGTTTATCTTACTCTTTTATGCTGTTTACGACTCTTTTCTCATCTGATTTTCGTTACATAGGAACCCCTATGCGCCTCAAATCACACGAGAAAATAGCCACAAAACAGCTATAAAATAATTTCGTAAATAAATTTCAAACATCTTCTAACCCTTTTTGAACAGATGGAACTGTAGTTGTTCCATCTGTTTTTATTATCTTTGTATCGTTAAACGATAATAAAAGATATGAAGAAGATTATCAACCCATGGATGGATAAAGAGGGTTACCATTGCTTTGGTTGCGACCCAAATCACCAACATGGTCTGCGAATGGAGTTTTATGAAGATGGCGACGAGATAGTTAGCTTTTGGGAACCCGACGGCGAGCACCAGAGTTGGATAAATACACTGCATGGTGGTATTCAGGCGGCACTGCTTGACGAGTTGTGTGGCTGGGTGGTGTTCCGAAAGTTTCAAACTGGCGCTGTAACCTCAAAGATGGAGGTTCGATATCGCAAACCTGTACATACAAATGGCGGCAAACTTACGCTCAAGGCTCATGCAACAGAGGTGCGTCGAAACCTCGTCACCGTGGTGGGCGAGATATACAACAGCGAAGGGGTTTTATGCACCGAGTGCAGCTGCCTCTACTTCCTCTTCTCAAAAGAGAAGGCCGCCTCAGAGATGGGACTTACCGCCTGCCTTGTCGAGGGCGAAGAGTAAAATTAGGATAGCAAAAATGCTATCCTAATTTTGTTTCTGTTAGTTGCTCTCGACGATTTCGACGATGTCTACCTGCCAGCCGAACAGGTCGTTGGCGCACTGCTGCTGGAGCTGGGTGATTGTAGACATAGATGTAGTGTCGCTAACTACGGCATTGACGAAGCTATCGATGGTGGGGTAGGTGTTATTTACCCTCTGGGCAAGGCAGCGGTAGAAGGCATTTTGCTCGGTACGGTCAAGACCACTTGGCAGTACGTTTGTCTGCACGAGTGAGTTGTAGGGGAAGAGGTGGCGCATATTGCGGGCGTCGGTGTTGAGTTGCTCCACAATGGTTGTGAGCACATAGACCTGTACGGTGTCATTGACAGCAGGTAGCTCCACGAAAGTGGTATAGACGGGGTAGGCTTGCTCTATATCTGCCGCAACTTGGTCGGCAAAGAGCATATACTCCGCCTCGGTGAGGTTGTTAAGGTAGACCATCTTGCGATAATCTCGTAGCATCTCACGCAGGGCTTGGCGTTGCTCTCTATTCCACTGCTTCTGCTGTGAGCAGCCGATAAAACTAAGTGCTGAAAGTGTCACAATAGACACCGAAAGTAGAAATCTTTTCATAGTTCTGATGTTTTTTTTGTTTACACCAGAAATCTATCAATGTTTATGCCACAGCGGTGCTATTAAATCTCTTTTCGCAGACGAGCTACGGGGATGCTGAGCATTTCGCGGTACTTAGCCACAGTACGGCGAGCGATACAGTAGCCCCTATCGTTGAGGATATTCATCAGCTGCTCGTCAGTAAGCGGGTGTCGCTTATCCTCCTCAGCGATGCACTGCTCAAGAAGATTTTTAATCTCGTAGCTTGATACCTCGTCGCCATTGACGGTCTGCATAGCCTCCGAGAAGAGTGATTTGAGAAGAATTATGCCGAAACTTGTCTGGACATACTTACTATTTGCCACGCGAGAGATTGTCGACACGTCAAGTCCTGTTCGGTCGGCAATATCTTTGAGAATCATCGGACGCAGGCGGCTACGGTCACCATCCTTGAAGTACTCTTGCTGGTAGTCTAGAATGGTCTGCATGGTGCGCATAAGGGTGTCGTGGCGCTGTTTTATTGCCGACATAAACCATTTGGCTGCGTCAATTTTACTCTTGACAAACTGCACAGCCTCCTTTTCTTGTTCGCTCATCCTCTCGTCACTCTTGCCGTGGGTTTGGCGGATGACATCCATATAGTGACGGTTGATTTTTAGCTCCGGAATATTGTAAGAGTTCAGTTGTAGGTCAAAGCGACCATCGTGGTACTCAAGGATAAAGTCGGGGATGATATATGGCGCTCCATCGCTATCTTCAGAGAATAGATTGCCGGGCTTTGGTGAGAGGTGCTGAATCTCCTGCACAGCACTGCGAAACTGCTCCTCACTGACACCCAGGCGGGCAATCATACGCTCATAGTGCTTCTTTACAAACTCATCAAAGTGGTCTGCAAGAATCTTATTGGCTAGTCTTTTTGCCTCTGTATCGAGGTTTTGACTGTTAAGTTGCAGAAGTAATGACTCGCGCAGGTCGCGTGCGCCAACGCCTGTAGGCTCAAGATGTTGGATTATTGAGAGCAGACGCTCAAGCTCATCAACCTCAACCTCAATACCCAGTGTGAAGGCAATATCATCGCTTACAGACTGAAGGTCGCGACGAAGATAGCCATCGTTGTCGATACTTCCGATAATAAATTCAGCAACCTTGCGCTCGGTGTCATTCAGTGTACGAAAACCGAGCTGTTGCATCAGGTGCTCTTGTAAAGAACGACCGCCCGAGATTTGGAAATTTCGGGGACGGTCGTCTTTAGAGTAGTGGTTTAGACGAGTCTTGTACGCAGGGGTGTCATCCTGCTGTAGATACTCGTCCATAGATATCTGCTTTGGCTCCTCGTCCTCATTCTCGGAGTGAGCCTCCTCAAGGACGATATTTTGTTCAATCTCCTGTTTGATGCGCTGCTCAAGAAGTGTGGCAGGCAACTCCAGCAGTTTAATCATCTGTATCTGCTGGGGCGAAAGTTTCTGCTGCTGCAGAAGCTGTTGTCTTTGCGAAAGTGCCATAATCAACAATAATTTTTCCGCCTCAAACCGAAGAGAGTTGTTCCTGTTTTTAGAACTCTGCGTTCTTTGGAGTACGTGGGAATGGAATCACGTCACGGATATTTCCCATACCGGACACAAAGAGCAGCAGACGCTCAAAGCCCAGACCGAAGCCTGAGTGAGGTGCTGAGCCCCAACGACGAGTGTCGAGGTACCACCACATATCCTTCTCCGGAATTTGAAGCTCGTCAATTCTTGCACGAAGCTTGCCATAGTCTGCCTCACGCTCCGAACCACCGATAATCTCGCCGATTTTTGGGAACAATACATCCATTGCGCGTACTGTCTTGCCATCCTCGTTCTGCTTCATGTAGAACGCCTTAATCTCCTTAGGGTAGTTAATAAGGATTACTGGACGCTTGAAGTGCTCCTCAACAAGGTAGCGCTCATGCTCTGACTGTAGGTCGCAACCCCAGTGGCATGGGAACTCAAACTTACGGCCAGACTCCTGAAGGATACGGATACCCTCGGTGTAGTCGAGGCGTACAAAGTCGTTCTCAAGAACGAAGTTGAGTCGCTCGATAAGCTCCTTGTCCCACATCTTGTTCATAAACTCAAGGTCCTCGCGGCAGTTCTCAAGAGCGTAGCGGATAAGGTACTTAAGGAACTCCTCTGCGAGGTTCATATTGTCCTCAAGCTCGTAGAATGCCATCTCTGGCTCAATCATCCAGAACTCTGCCAGGTGGCGTGGAGTGTTTGAGTTCTCAGCGCGGAAAGTAGGGCCGAAGGTGTAAATCTGACCCAGTGACAGCGCGCCAAGCTCACCCTCAAGCTGACCAGAAACGGTAAGGCTGCATGGCTTGCCAAAGAAGTCCTGGTTGTAGTCGATAGCTCCATCCTCACCCTTTGGAAGGTTGTTCATATCCATGGTTGTCACCTGGAACATAGCACCTGCACCCTCGCAGTCAGAGGCTGTGATGAGTGGAGTGTGGAAATAGTAGAAACCCTTGTCATTGAAGAACTTGTGGATAGCATATGCCATAGCGTGGCGAATACGAAGCACAGCACCAAAGGTGTTTGTACGTGGACGCAAGTAGGCGATGTCGCGCAAAAACTCAAGAGAGTGACCCTTCTTCTGCAGTGGGTAGGTCTCTGGGTCTGCTGTACCATAGACCTCAATGCTCTCGGCCTGTACCTCAACACCCTGACCGGCACCAAGGCTCTCTACCAGTGTACCCTTAACAGCGATGCAAGCACCGGTAGTAACAGTTTTGAGCTCTTCCTCGGCAATCTTCTGCAGGTCTACCACAACCTGAATATTGGCAACACAACTTCCGTCGTTAAGCGCAATAAATGCCACATTCTTGTTGCCTCGCTTTGTTCTTACCCAACCCTTAACAACAACCTCGGTGTTGTAATCGGTTGATTTCAATAATTCAGCAATTCTCATAATTGTATTATATTTGTTTTCTTTGTTTCTAACTCGCAAAGTTACGAAAATAATCGTATCTTTGCAAAGTTAAGAGAGAAACTATGAAAAAACTTGCGTTACTTCTGTTTTTTATGGCCTTCTGCGTCACTATATCGGCGCAGAATGTGTTGCGTAGTCAATTTACACTTTATGATACTCGTGAGGATTCGGTAAATCGTGACCATTCAAAGACGCTCAACTATATTGCGTTTTCACCGCAGTCGCTTGGTGGTGTGGGGGCAATAGAGATGTTTGGGCAGAAGGTTAGTGTGCCAGCGTCGTGGAACGACTACAATGTCTACCTGCATGTGGAGAATACCCAGAGTGCCTATGATATTGCCATAAACGGCTCTGTGGTGGCGATTTCGGAGGATTATAGTACGCCAAAAGATTACTTTATCTCCCCATATTTGCGTCAGGGAGATAATGATGTGGTGCTACTGCTTCGCCCGTCAAATACCCCTCAGTTGGATCAGGGAACAGCTGACTCTCGTCTTGCAAAACTTAGCGGTTGCTATATTTTTGCTCAGCACAGAGCCTCTGTCTATGATTATGATGCTGCAATTGTAGCACGCGGCGGTAAGTTGCACCTCGAGCTTGACATTATTGCCGGTAACGATTTTAATTACGAGGAGACAATCTCAGTTGGATATGACATCTATACTCCAGAGCGTAAACTTGTGGATTATGCTGTGCGCGACTTTACCGTTGCGGGCAGGAGTCGTGATACACTTAAGGTGAGAATCGACCTTGGTGCAGAACTTCGCTATCTTTGGAGTGCAGCAAAACCGTCACTTTACAGAACAACGCTATACATAAAACGTGGTGGAAAGCCTTTTGAGTATCTACCTCTATTTATCGGAGCAGGAGAGACGACTTTTGAGAACGGAAAGATTTATCGTAATGGTAAACCTATAGTAATCAAGGAGATAGCATACAATGTTAACCAGTCGCGTGTGCAGAGCCGTAAGGATATTCTCGCATTGAAAAATAAGGGATATAACACTCTTAGACCCGATGCTCCACAACCGCTGTGGTTCTATGACCTTTGTGATAATATTGGAATGTATGTTATCGAGCAGGTGGCGCTAAATCCTACAGCTCAGTCGGAGAATCGTGCCATAGGTGGCTCTCCGTCAAATGACCCGACACTTGTGGATGAGTATCTTGCTCGTACAAAGAGTATGTACTACCGTACTCGCAACCATCCATCTATTATAGCCTATAGTCTTGCGGGTAAAGAGGCAGGTAATGGATATTGCCTCTACAAGGCATATCAGTGGCTTAAATCGGTTGAGAAGCACCGTCCTGTTATTTGCAGTTCTGCGGCTGGCGAGTGGAATAGTGACTTTTAGTGGAGATAGTAGAGTGTGCGAAAAGCTATAATCAACACTTAAAGCGTCTCTAAATTGATATTCTTCTTGGTGGAACGGATAAAAAATATTATATTCGCAGATTGGAAGGGTATTTTGTGTAAAAACAATTCTTTATGTATTTAACAGATATAAAGGCGCAACTCATTAGGGCGGTAGAGCTTATTGAGGAGTATGAGCAGAGTGGACACTCTATTGATAGAGATGTGGCTCTGGATATTATTCGCCGTGCCTATGAGGATTTGAAGTTTTGTGGCGATGAGCAACTGCTCGTTAATGATGCTGTGCCGCCAATTCTCCCCACTCCGACTGTTGAAGAGCCAGAGGTTGAGGTGGAGATTGTGATGGCTGAGCAGGATGAAACGGAGGATGAGGAGGCTGTAGAGGAGAGTGTAGAGCCTGAGGTAGCCGTGCAAGAGCCAGAGCCGGAAATCTCTGAGGTAGAACATGAATCTGTAGTTGAGCTCGAGCCTGAGGTGGAGATAACTCCGGAAATAGAACCTCTCCCTGAGCCAGCACCAGAAGTTGAATCAGAGGTTAAGCCTGTAGAGGTTGTAGCAGAGCCTACGCCGGTAGTGGAAGAGGTGGTTGATTCTGAGATAGTACCAGAGCCTTCGGTTGAACCAGAGCCTGAACCTGAACCAAAGAGGGTTGTTGTTGAGCCGTCGCTCTTTGGGGATGATGATACGTGGAGCAGACCTGCCCCTTCACGCCGCAGGATTCGCTCGCTTTATGGCGATGATTCGGCTACAGAACATAAGCCTCGCACAAGACGCAAGGCTGCAGAGCCTAAGGTTGAGCCGGCTGTAGAGACGGATAGTGTTGCTGCTCCAAAGGTGGAGATTGTTGCCGATGTAGAGCCACCGCAGGTGCTTGCAGATACAATCTCTACACCGCCTGTAATTGCCGACACAATTCCTGCGCAGCCAAGCGTTGGGGAGAGTGGTGCGGTAAACTCTTTGCGTGGAGCGATAAGTGTTGGAGATCGTTTTATGCTAATCCGCGAGTTATTCGGAGGTGATGAGGCTCAGTATGACTCTGTGATAGAGACTCTAGATAGTCTAGATAATCTTGATGATTGTATAATATACATTGCAGAGAACTTCACTTGGCGAGCATCTTCAGATGGTGCAAAGTTGGTGATGGATCTTTTGCAGCGTAAATTGAGTTAATATGGCAAAGCTATATATTGTCCCCACACCGATAGGCAACCTTGAGGATATAACCCTGAGGGCTATACGTGTGTTGCAGGAGGTTGACTTTATCCTTGCAGAGGATACTCGTACCTCGTCGGTGCTGCTTAAGCATCTAAATATTGAAAAACCACTACGTTCACACCATAAGTTTAACGAGCATGCTACTGTGCAGTCTGTCTGTGAGGCAATCGAGGCTGGTAGAAATGTGGCACTTATCTCGGATGCAGGTACGCCAGGCATCTCAGACCCTGGATTTTTGCTTGTCCGTACATGTATTGAGGCGGGTGTTGAGGTTGAGACCCTGCCAGGCGCTACGGCAGCTATACCGGCACTTGTGCAGAGCGGTTTTCCGTGCGATAGATTCTGCTTTGAGGGCTTTCTACCGCAGAAAAAAGGTCGCCAGAAACGCCTTGCAGAGTTAGCAGAGGAGAGTAGAACAATGGTCTTTTATGAATCCCCTTTCCGAGTTGTTAAGGCGTTAGAGCAGTTTAGCGAAATCTTTGGTGGCGAGCGACGCGTGGCAGTTGTTCGCGAGATAACTAAGAAGTTTGAGCAGACAGTGCGCGGCACGCTGACAGAGGCGATTGCCCACTTCAAGGCGCATCCACCAAAGGGGGAGTTTGTGATTGTGTTGGCAGGAAAGGACTACAAGGATAGGTCGGCAGATAGCGAGGAGCCTGCAGCGTTAGAGGACGATGAATAGCAGTAAGCCAAAGATGGGCGTCGGGGCGTGGATGTTGTGGATATTCTGTCGCTCAGTGGCAATATTACCGCATTGGGTGCAGTATGGTGTTTTAGGCGGATTTATCTACTTTGTATTGCGTTATGTTGCTCGTTACCGTCGTAAGTTGATTGTGCGTCAGCTCTCTGAGAGCTTTCCAGAGCGTAGTAAGGCGGAGATTGCAGAGCTTTGTGGCGAATACTACCATATCCTTGCTGAGACATTTGTCGGTACTATGACACTCGCCGGCATGAGCGAACAGAAAAAACATGAGGTACTGGATGTAACTGTACCAGAACATATTATGGAGGCGGTCAAGGGTAAACATTTTGTTTATCTCTCTTCGCATCATAACTTTTGGGAGTTTGCGCAGTTTGCAGGGCTTAAGTTTACTAACCACTTGACACTCTGTGCATACCATCCATTGACAAGCAAGGCGTGGGATGAGTTGTACTACCATCTGCGCTATAGCAAGGATGCGTTGCCAGTGCCAAGTTCGCAGCTGATACGCTACTTCTTGCAGCACCGTAAGGATGGCGTTGATGGTCGTCAGCTACTGCTCGGACTTATTGCGGACCAGAACTCACCACCAAAGGGAGAGGTGCATTGGTACGATTTTCTCCACCACAAGACCCTCTTCTTCGAGGGCGGAGAGCAGATGGCGGTAAAGTTTAACCTGCCGGTGCTATACCTTAGCATGAGTCGTATATCGGCAGGTAAGTATCGTGGTGAGGTGATTTTGCTCTACGATGGCGTTGAGAGCGTTGAGAAACATGAGATTACGGAGCGATATGTCCGACAGTTGGAGCGAGATATACTTCGCGAGCCTGCTGCGTGGATGTGGTCGCACCGAAGATGGAAATACTACCCCGACCCAGTTACTGGCGAGCCGATTTATCGCCGCGAGTAATGTGGAGAAGATAACTACTTAACCCTAAATACTATGAAGACCGCAAAGCCAAATTTGAGTTTTGGAGCTAGATGCTTATGGCTTTTGTGTCGTTCGGTGGCAATTTTGCCCCGCTGGATGCAGTACAACTGCCTTGCAACCATTATCTACTTTGTGTTGCGATATGTTGTGCGTTACCGCCGCAAGTTGATACTAAAACAGATTGCCGACTCGTTTACAGATAAGAGCGAGCAGGAGGTTGCGAAGATTTGTGATGACTTTTATGCCCACCTTGGAGAGGTATTTATAAGCACTATGTGCATGGCGGGTATAACAGATGAGCAGCGACGTGAGGCTATTAAGTTTAATGTGCCCGATTCTGTCAAGGAGGCTGCGGATGGCAGACATCTTGTGGTGCTTGCATCGCACCATGGCTTTTGGGAGTATGCACAATTTGTAGGGCTTGCAATTACTGGTTATAGTATGATTGGGGCATATCACCCTCTGTCTAATAAGGCGTGGGATGAACTGTTTCAGTATCTGAGAACTTTTAAGGATGTATATCCTGTGCCTACGCAGAGATTCGTTCGTTACTTTATAGAGAATCGCGAGAGTGGTGTTAATGGTAAGCCGATGATGCTCGGCCTTGCTTCAGATCAGAACTCGCCGCCTAAGGGGAAGGTGCATTGGTACAACTTCCTTAATCGCCAGACCCTCTTTTTTGATGGGGGTGAGCAACTATCTACAAAGTTCTCGCTGCCGGTTGTCTATCTAAGTATGCGTAAGGTGGCAAAGGGGAGGTATGAGTGCGATGTGATTCTTGTGCACGATGGTCGTGAGCCGTTAGAGAAGCATGAGATTACAGAGCGTTATGTCCGCCTATTGCAACAAGATATTGAGCGCGAACCTGCCTACTGGATGTGGTCACACCGTCGTTGGAAGTACTATCCCGACCCAATAACCGGGGAGCCGATATATCGCCGTAAGGGTGTTTAATGCTGAGATATGAGAGTAGCTGTAGTGATATTGAACTATAATGGCGAGCGACACCTTGCCCACTATCTCCCCTCTGTTGTTGCTAACAGCGGTGGGGCTGATATTATAGTTGCTGACAATGGCTCTACAGATGGTTCGGTGCAGTTGCTTAAGAACGATTTCAGCTCGGTGCAACTTATTGAGCTAGAGCAGAACTACGGCTTTGCTGAGGGGTATAATCGTGCCCTGGCTTATCTTGATGATTATGACTGCTATGTGCTTCTAAACTCAGATGTCTATACGCCAAAGGGGTGGCTTGAACCGTTGGTGTCAAGGCTTGAGTCTGACCCGAATATCGGTGTTGTAGGTCCGAAGATTTTGAGCGACACGGAGCGCGAAAGCTTTGAATATGCTGGTGCAGCGGGTGGATATATAGACTACTTAGGTTACCCATTCTGCCGAGGACGTATACTATCAACACTTGAGAAGGATGAGGGACAGTATAACGACTCACGCGAGGTCTTTTGGGTTGGCGGTGCAGCCTTCTGCGTTCGTAAAGCTGTATATCGCTCATTGGGCGGATTGTGTGGCGACTTTTTTGCACATATGGAGGAGATAGACCTCTGTTGGCGTATGCAACTTGATGGTTGGAAGGTGGTCGTTGAACCAAAGAGCAAGGTCTACCACCTCGGTGGGGGTACTTTGGCGGCAAATTCACCGCGAAAGATATTTCTCAACCACCGCAATAACCTTGCAATGCTCTACCGTTGCGCAACTCCACTGCAGCGAGCAGTGGTAGCTGTTGTAAGACCATTTACAGACCTCGCCGCAGCGCTGAGCTACCTTGTGGGTGGAGATATTGAGGGGGCGAAGGCGGTCTTTAGTGCGTGGCGAGAGTTTATACGCTGGCACAGCCGTCTGGCAAAAGAGCGAAAAGAGATTCGTGGCTATGCTAAGCACGACTCTAAATATATATATAAAGGTATAATAGTATTGCGCTACCTATTTGGAGGGCGAAAATTTGAGAAATTGTTATGAGAAAACTGGTAATTATTCCGACCTATAACGAGAAGGAAAATGTTGCGGCAATGATAGACAAGGTGCTCTCGCTGGATGGAGAGTTCAACCTGCTCTTTGTCGATGATGGCTCGCCTGATGGCACTGCCGACATTATCCGAGAGAAGCAGAAGGGTTGCCCTGAGCGCATAAACCTTATCTGTCGCAGTGGCAAGCTCGGCCTTGGTACTGCATATATTGCCGGCTTTAAGTGGGCGTTAGATAATAACTACGACCTGATTTTTGAGATGGATTGCGATTTTTCGCACAATCCTGATGACCTGAAACGCCTGGCAACTCGCCTTGAGACCGATGCCGATGTGGCTATCGGTTCGCGATATGTGCGCGGTGTGAATGTTGTCAACTGGCCACTCTCGCGCCTGCTGATGAGCTACTTCGCCTCAAAGTATGTCAAGATTGTAACAGGAATGCCTGTATGCGATGCAACAGCAGGATTTGTGGGATACCGCGCTGATGTACTACGAACAATCAATCTTGACCGCGTGCAGATGATTGGCTACGGATTCCAAATAGAGATGAAATATACCGCGTGGAAATATGGATTTAATATTGCCGAGGAGTCAATTATCTTCGTGGACCGCGAAGCTGGTACATCTAAAATGTCCAGTGGCATATTCGGCGAAGCCTTTTTCGGAGTGCTGAAACTACCGTTCCGAAATGTTAAGAGATAGAGGAACTTTGTCTTTGATTTATTGGGTAAAAAAATAGCTGTTCTTAATGAACAGCTATTTTTTTGTATGGTCTGTGGATTACTCCTCAACCTCAGCCATGGTGTGGTAAACGTTTACCACGTCATCGTCCTCCTCGAGCTTCTCAACGAGCTTCTCAACGGCCTCGCGAGCCTCAGCATCAAGCTCCTTAGTGTCAGTTGGGATGCGAACGCTCTCACCAGAGATAATCTCATAGCCCTGGTCGTCAAGCCACTTCTGAACAGCACCGAAAGACTCGTATGCAGCGTAGACAGTGATACCATCCTCCTCAGCATAGAACTCGTCTACGCCAAGGTCAATCATCTCGAGCTCGAGCTCCTCTGGATCAACACCCTCAGCCTTAAACTTGAACACGCACTTGTGCTCGAACATAAATGCTACGCTACCAGAGTTACCGAGGTTACCGCCGCACTTGTTAAAGTACATACGAACGCTAGCAACAGTACGGTTAGTGTTGTCGGTTGCAGTCTCTACGAGGAATGCAACACCGTGAGGACCATATCCCTCGTATACAACCTCCTTATAATCTGCTGCATCCTTGTCGGTTGCACGCTTGATTGCGCGCTCAACATTCTCCTTAGGCATATTCTCTGCCTTTGCATTCTGCATAAGGATGCGCAGACGAGTGTTTGCATTTGGATCTGGACCACCAGCCTTTACTGCAATTTCAATCTCCTTACCAATCTTAGTGAAGACGCGAGCCATATGACCCCAACGCTTCATTTTACGCGCTTTGCGATACTCAAATGCTCTTCCCATAAATGTATTATTTTATTTTTTATTGATTTTAAGCAGTTTCTAAACCGCAAAGTTATAAAAAAGTTGATATTTTTCTTAATTTTGCATCAAAATAGTAACAATTTTTCAATTATGGATAGAGAAATAGCACTTGCACTTGAGGTTCTGCGTAATGGAGGAATAATTCTTTACCCAACTGATACAGTTTGGGGTATTGGTTGTGACGCGACAAATGCTGAGGCTGTGCAGAAGATTTACGACCTAAAGAGAAGCGCCGACAAAAAGTCGATGCTTGTGCTCTGCAAGGATGCCAATATGGTTGTGCGATATGTCGATAAGGCTCCGGGTATTGCCTTTGAGGTTATGGAGATGGCGACTAAGCCGCTGACACTTATTCTGCCAGGAGCTACAGGTGTGGCGGAGAATCTTATACCTGAGGAGGGTACGCTTGGTGTGAGAGTTCCAGACCATGAGTTCTGTCAGAAGCTTCTTTATAAGTTTGGCAAGCCTATCGTCTCTACATCGGCAAATATCTCTGGCGAGAAGACTCCAAAAAAGATAGCCGAGGTGTCGAAGGAGATTCTTGAAGGTGTTGATTTTGTGGTGAATCCTCGCTTTCAGGGTCGTCCTACGGGTGCTCCAAGTTCAATTATCGCCTTTGGAGAGGATTGCGAGATAAAGATTATCCGATAGCTGTTGGCGCAATAGTTGCACACCCACATGCGTGGGTAAGCTGAAGTACAATATTGCGTTGATAGTTGCGAATGTTCTATTCGGGGCTAACTTCTCATTTTATGTGTCGCTGACAAAGAGTTCCGTCTCTTTTCAGCAGATATTTATACTGCAGCTTACAGTTGCGGCACTACTCTTTATCCCCGTTGCACTACTTAAAAAGAGGACCTATAAAATAACCCTTGAGGATTTCGGAACAATATTTATCGTGGCGCTGATTGTTGTCTATGGATGGATGTATATGCTGCTTTGGGGAGCATCGCAGACCAATCCGATAGACGCCTCAATGATTGCTACCTTGGGCCCAGTGGTTACACTTATCGTTGCACATATTGTAAATCCTCAGCGACCTTCGTGGATTAAATTTCTCGGGGCGGTTTTGGCTATTATAGGGGCCATGGCGCTACTGACAGATAAGAATTTCCATCTACTTAGTAACGCTACTGATGCCTTTGGTAATGCGCTCGTTCTCTTTGCGGTTATTGCTATTGCTACAAATACGGTGCTAATAAATAGTACCCTGCGCCGTTATGGCGAGCTGACAATTATGGGGTGGTTCTATATCATCGGCTTTGTTATGGCTATACCCTTCTTTTACAGCGACTTATTAGGGCTCTTTACAACAAAACACACTCTGCTCTCTATTGCAGAACTTGCATACGTCACACTGCTTGGTACGGCGCTACCAATGTATCTGCTCTATGTAGCAAGTGCGAATCTGACAGCAGTACACACGGCCTTGTATAGGTATATTCAACCCCTCGTGGCAACGACTCTCGCCCTTTTGCGTGGGCAAAATATTATAGATGGGGCAACCAAAGTGGGCGCAACGCTTATTTTTATAGGCGTTGTGCTTGTAGTTGCTGGAAATTCGCTTCGTAAACGAGTTTTTAAGTAGTGCTGTTCCTACTTGAAGATGTCGTTTAACAGGGCGGCAAGACGGTAGCCTGCGCGAGCCATTGTTTTGTCGTTCATAGGCTCAAGGCGGTTGTCCTGCTCACGCGACATAATCATATCAGGCTTTGCCCACTTGTACTGTGGAGCAGCAAGCGATGCTACATCGGCAGCCCAATGGCGAGCATCTCCCTTGCTAAATCGCTCCTTATCAGCACCGTAGCAGGTTTGAAGGTCGGCAGCAAAAAGTTCTGCAGAGAAAGACGCGTGGCGAGAAATCAGACCAGACTCCCAATATTTGCGCCATGAAGATTGGGTAATCTTGGCCTTCTTGCCTGTGAAACCATTTGAGATTTGGAACTTAAAGTTGCGCTTAGAATTTGGGATATTCGCAATCTTAATATGCGAGATGTTGTGCATATCTGCAACAAGATGAATCATAGTTTTTAGCGCCGCAACAACCGTAGAGTCGCTATGCTCAGTGCGGTTGCGAAGAATCTCTGTACAGCGCTCAATCTGCACAACGCCATCTTTTTCGGAGTTGGTTGTTGACTTAAGCTCAGCATTAACATTGATATAGTGCCACGATGCTGTATGCTTTGTCGCCTCCTCTTTGGCTATTGTCTGCAGCCACCATGAGGCTGAGACGAGGTCGCCACCAAGGATTTTTGTTGTCTCACTCTTAGCCTTCTCGGTAAGATTCTGCTCGGCAAGAGTTGCGATGCACTCCTGCGCCATTTTGTTCCATGCTGATACGGTGCTGATGCACAATGTGCAGATTATCAGTGTTATATATCGTTTCATTGTTATTACTTTGAGAATATTTCGTTCAAAATCTTTGCTAATCTATATCCACCACGCAGAGCCTGCTGTCTTACAATCTGCTCCATTCGCTCATGGTTCTGTGCCGGAAGCTCTGTAACCTCGCAATGCACAGGTAGAAGAGTGTAAATTTCGCGCATCTGCTCGGCATTAGCAAGCGCCCAGTCGTTTGGAGTGCCCTCGCAAATAGCGGCAATCTCTGCTTCGGTAAGGGTGTCGTACTTAGCAGCAATATGGTCACACTTCATACCCTTGTTGTAGTAGCCTATAGAGGCATCCCAATAGGAGTGGAAGCCAAGATTCTTACCCTTCATCTTTACAGAGCGCTGCTTGAGATTTGGCTCCTCGGGGCTATATTTTGTGTGGGTAGGGCAGTGCATATCGCCCACCATATGAATCAGATACTTAAGGTTGTCGGCAACAAGCGAGTCCTTGAGCTTGTGATACCTGCGCATCTTCTTGCAGATGCGGTTAATCTGATAGGCGGCGTTGTTTACCTCGCCCTTAATCTGTTTATTGTTTACATCTACCGGAACGCTATGCCAAGATGTTGTGTGTTCAAAACCGGGGCAGTTGCGCCAGTAGTCCATCCAGGCAGAGTAGTACGGCAGGTTGTGCTTCAGATAATGGCGACACTTCTGTTTCGCCTCCTCGGTCATATGGCGCTCGGCAATAACGGCGATAGTGGCATGACCAATGTTGTTCCACGCCTTTGCGGTTTGGGTGGCTGCAATGATACAGAGTACAGCCACAAAGGTTAAAAATCTCTTCATGGTTTTAGGTGGTTTATTCCTTGTTTTTAGTATCTATACAAATTGTCACAGGACCATCGTTTACAAGACTAACCTGCATATCTGCTCCAAACTCACCGGTAGGAACCTCGGTGCCGAGGGTCTGGGATAGCTTTTCCACAAACTGCTCGTACATTGGGCGAGAGATAGGCTCTGGAGCTGAACGGATATATGATGGACGGTTGCCCTTCTTTGTGGATGCGTAGAGGGTGAACTGGCTAACAACAAGGGCCCTGCCACCAACTTGGTTAATGTCGAGGTTCATCACGCCATTCTCGTCGTCAAAGATTCTGAGTCGCGAGATTTTACCCACGAGCCAATCAATATCCTCAGCAGTGTCTGCCGCCTCCACACCAAGTAGAATAAGCATACCGTTGTCGATGCTGCCAACTCTTTGCCCTGCAATATCTACCGAGCAACTCTTTACACGCTGAATAACCGCCCTCATACTACAGTCCTGCTTGAGATTGGGCAAAGAACAACCAAAGGTTGTCATCCGTAGGCACTGGTGCCTCGATAGTAACCTGCTCCTTGCGAACAGGATGGATAAAGGTCATGCTGCGCGAGTGGAGCGAGATTCCACCATTAGGATTTGAGCGCTTAGCACCATATTTTAGGTCGCCCTTAATCGGACAGCCAATCTTTGAGAGTTGTGCACGAATCTGGTGGTGACGACCTGTAATAAGCTCCACCTCCACAAGGGTATATCGGTCAGAACAACCCAAGACAGTATAGCGTAGCACTGCTCGCTTAGCCTCTCCCTTAGGGGCGTTGTAACAGTAGGAGCGGTTGCTCTTGCCATCGCGAAGTATGTAGTGAACAAGTTCACCACTCTCAGACTCTGGACGATTCTCAACAACAGCCCAATAACGCTTTGAAATCTCACTGCGACGGATCATCTCGTTCATGCGCGAGAGTGCCTTGGATGTCTTTGCAAAGAGAACCACGCCACTCACGGGGCGGTCTATACGGTGTACAACACCCAGAAAGACATCAAAAGGCTTGTTGTCACGAGCCTTGATAAAATCTTTAATCTCATTCTCAAGAGCCGAATCCCCATTTGGATCTGGCTGCACAAGGTCGCCGCAGCGCTTGTTTACCACAATAAGGTGGTTGTCTTCAAAAAGTATATCGTTTGGATGAAACATAGTTAGGTGTGTTCTACAAATTAGGGAATATTTGTCACAGATAGGTAAATTCTATTTCGGTCGCTTT
>CAJGDC010000029.1 GCA_904502005.1 uncultured Alistipes sp. | reverse complement strand
CACTCGGATTTATGGGTACTGTAGTAGGTCTTGTACAGTCATTCGACTCTATCCAGGCTGCAGGTGACATCTCTCCAGCACTCGTTGCAGGTGGTATGAAGGTGGCGCTGCTTACTACATTGTTGGGTCTGATTGCTGCAATGGTTCTTCAGGTGTTCTACAACTACGTAATCGTAAAGATTGACGGTATTGTAAATGAGATGGAGGATGCTTCTATCACCCTGATGGATATCCTTACAGTTTACAAGAAATAATTAGACCAAAACAATAATCGTACACAGAAAATTATGAAAAAGATGTTAAATATACTGTTGGGACTTCTGTTCGCTATTACTGCCGTTATGGTAGGCTGGGCAGTAGTATCTGGCGGATCTGAGGTTGCCATCAGCTGGAACCTGGTTTGGGGCTATGCCCTGCTCGTAGGTGCAGTGCTGAGCGTCTTGCTCTCTGCTATCAAGGGTACGATTACTAATCCTGCAGGTTTGAAGAAGACACTGTTTGCTATTGTGCTTGTAGTAGTTGTAGTAGGTGCTGCGCTATTCATTGCACTTGGTCACGATGGTCTTACAATTCCTAACTCTGCTGGTGGTGTATTCGATGATCCATTCGAGTTGGTTATCTCAGAGGTTGGTATCCTTGTTACTTACGTAGTAGCTGCTGCTTCTATCGTTGTAACACTTTATACCGAGGTTCGTAACCTGTTCAAATAGTAAGGTAATTTATGGCAAAAAGTAAGAAAATACCTGAAATCAACGCTTCGTCACAAGCGGATATCGCGTTCACTGTGCTTATCTTCTTCCTTGTGGTTTCTACAATGGATGTTGATACCGGTATCGTGCGCGTGCTCCCGCCTATGCCAGATCCTAATGTAAAGCAGGAGGATATCAAGGTTAAAGAGCGTAACCTCTTCCTTGTATTCGTATCTGGTAGCGGTCAGCTTATGGCAGGTGGTCAGGTCATGGATCTTCATTATCTGAAGGATAAGGCTAAGGAGTTTATCCTTAACCCTTACGATGATGAGAACCTCCCTGAGAAGAAGGAGCAGACCTTTGATATGCCAGATGGCTCAAAGTGGACCTTCCCAGTAAGCGAGGGAGTAATCTCACTTCAGAATACCCGTGACACTGATTATCAGGTTTATATCCGCGTACAGAACGAGCTTACTCGCGCATTTAACGAGGTGCGTGATGATGTCTCAATGACCAAGTTCGGCAAGAAGTTCGCAGACCTTGCCGAGGAGGAGCGAAAAGTAGTAACCAAGGCTGTACCTTTGAAGATTTCAGAGGCTGAGCCACGTAAAATGGGTAAGTAATATGGCAGTAATGAAGAAAAAGGGCGAGCGCGAGGTTCCTGCAATGTCTACAACCTCTCTGCCCGATGTAGTGTATATCATCCTCTTCTTCTTTATGCTCTCTACCTCTATGCGTGACCAGGAGCTGATGGTTAAATACCGTCTCCCAGAGGCTACTGAGGTTCAGAAGCTCGAGAAGAAGAATCTCGTGAGCTACATTCACATTGGTGTACCAGTTCTGCACATGCAGGCTAAGTATGGTACTGCACCACTGATTCAGCTCAACGATTCGTATAAGACAACTAAGGATATCCTTGACTTTGCAGCTGCAGAGCGCGATAAGCTTTCAGAGGCTGACCGTGCGTCAATGACAATCTGTCTTAAGGCAGACGGCGGCACAAAGATGGGTATCATCGCAGACGTTAAGCAGGAGCTCCGTCGTGCTAATGCACTCAAGCTCTCTTATGCATCGTCTAAGGTGCTGAATTACTAAAATTCAAGCTGTAATAGAAAAAGGGGTGAGTTTCACCCCTTTTTTTGTTGTATATATGTGGCAGATGTTGCCTGTTATTTCACTCCAAATAGTGTGCTTATACGCCCCTCTACTATGTGGTGTGAGAGCCCTATCAGGTCATTATTTAAGCGCTGAGAGAGGCGTGTTGTATCTTCTCTATTTGAGATGTTACTAACGATAATATGTGGGCTATAGAGTGTATAAAATAATAGGGATTGCTTGGAAAAGCAAGCAATCCCTATTTTGTTAGTAGAGCAATCGCTCCACTATTTAGAATGTAACTCTGTAAGGGCAGTATGTCTGCACGCCTGAGCGGAGAATGTCATTCTTAAGTGTCTGGTAGTCAGTGCATACGCTATTCAGCTCGTCGCTAAGGGTATATGCACGCATCTGAGAGCCAAGACTCTGGAGAAGAGCTGTCATTTGATCCATCTCAGGTAGAACCTCCTCAATCCTGAAGTTCTCAGAGATACCAGCCTTATCTGCAGCGACAGAGATAGCGGTCTTGATGCCACCATTTGTATCTGCAAGACCGATTTTTACAGCCTCTGCACCGCTCCAAACACGACCCTCAGCAATATCAAGCACCTTCTGTAGCTCAAGGTTACGTCCTGCAGCAACCTTGCCGGTAAATGACTCGTAGACCTTATCTACAGACTTGATAAGCATTGCGCGCTCTGATGCAGTAGGCTTACGCAGTGCCAATCCCAAAAAGCCTGCGCCATAGTCGGCAGATGGGTTTGTCTTTACGGCGTCGTATGTAATACCGAGCTTATTCTTAAGCATATCGCCACCCTCGAGCATTATGCCGAATACGCCGATAGAACCTGTGACGGTGAGGTTATTTGCAACAATAGCGTCTGCAGGGGCAGAGATGTAGTATCCACCGCTGGCTGCATATGCGCCCATAGAGACGATGACTGGCTTTGCAGCTTTGAGAAGCTCCATCTCTCGCCAGATAACATCGCTGGCAAGTGCGCTACCGCCTGGAGAGTTTACGCGAAGAACAACAGCCTTGATGCTCTCATCCTTACGAACCTTTGCGATAGTATTTGCCAGTGTTGTGCCGTAGATATTACCGTCAATAGCCTTATTTTCGCCATCTACAATACTACCCTCGGCATATACAATACCAATCTTTGGAGCAGAGAGGTTTGTGTTCTTATCAGACATAACTGAGCAGTAATCGCCCAGTGTGATATACTCAAACTCGTTCATAAAGTTACGCTGAACACCATACTGCTCAAAAATCTCATCCATCTGGTCACGGTAGATGATTCCATCAATGAGTTTATGCTCAAGAGCTTGCTCAGGGAAGAGAGTAGGAGTAGTGTCGGCAATCTTATTAAGAGCCTCGACGGTTGTGCCTCGAGAGGTTGCAACGGCGGTGCTGATAGTGTTCCACATGCCACGTCCGAGCTCCTCCATCTGGCGGCGGTTAGCGTCAGACATCTTTGTGAGCAGATATGGCTCAACGGCGCTCTTGTACTTGCAGACTGTTGGGCGGAAGGCCTCAGCGTTGATGCCGAGCTTATCAAGTGCACCCTTGTAGAATAGTAGAACAGAAGCCATACCGTGCCAGTCAAAGCTACCCTCTGGCTGGAGGTAAATCTTGTCAGCTACAGATGCCAGATAGTAGATAGTCTGCGGATAGATATCGTTATAGGCTACGATAAACTTGCCTGAGCTCTTGAACTGCTCTAACGCCTGGCGAATCTCCTCAAGTGCGGCTGAAGATACAGAACCAACTGCCGAGAGGTCTACATTGATATATATACCCTTAATATTATCATCGGTAGCTGCAGTCTCGATAGCCCTGAGAACCTTGAGTAGTGGCAGGGTGCGAGTGGTAGACATGTTTGTAAAGTTCATGCCCGCAAATGGGTTGATGGTTGGCGAGTCTACGATATTGTCTGCCAAGTCAATCTTGAGGATAGAGTTTGGCATTACAGCTACGCTCTTACTGCTTCCCATGCTACCAGCTATACCGATAAATGTGAAGAGCCAAAATAGCCCTGTTACAACGCTTCCTACCACAACGGCTAGGAGTGCTGCCCAAAAAACCTTCATGAATTTCATACCTTATATTATTTATTATTTGAACAAAGGTATAAAAAATATATAAAAACAGGACTATTTTTTTTGAAAATTTATTGTGTATAGGAAATTGTAAGGCGTTGAACGAAAAAATGTAGTTTTATGCTAAAAAATAGCGTAAAAATGTTATCTTTGCGTAGGGAAAAGTTAATATATGTAATACCATGTGGCTATTACATGTGCTAATATAGTGAAAATCAGTGTGATATAACATAAATAGGATTAACTATGTACGGTAATTTCAAAGAGTTTCTGGAGCAGGAACTTCAGAGTATCAAAGATGCCGGTCTATATAAGACCGAGCGCGTTATTTGCTCTCCACAGAGCGCCGAGATTGAGGTTGCAGGTAAGCCTTGTCTTAACTTTTGCGCTAACAACTATTTAGGACTCTCGGATAATCCTCGCCTGATTGAGGCGGCGAAGAGCGCTATGGATAGCCGTGGTTACGGAATGTCATCTGTGCGCTTTATCTGTGGTTGTCAGGATATTCACAAGCAGCTTGAGAAGGCTATTGCTGACTACTTTGGTACTGAGGATACTATTCTCTATGCAGCGTGTTTTGATGCCAATGGTGGAGTTTTTGAGCCGCTATTTACCGAGCAGGATGCGATTATTTCAGATGCGCTGAACCATGCGTCAATCATTGACGGCGTGCGTCTTTGTAAGGCTGTTCGCTATCGTTATGCAAATGCAGATATGGAGTCACTGGAGGATTGTCTAAAGCGTGCACAGGCACAGAGATTCAGAATTATCTGTACTGACGGAGTCTTCTCTATGGACGGTAATGCTGCACCACTTGACCGCATTTGTGAGCTTGCAAAGCAGTATAACGCTCTGGTTATGGTAGACGAGTGCCACTCTGCAGGTGTCCTTGGTGCTACAGGTCGTGGAATTACTGAGCTATATAACCTTCGTGGTGAGGTGGATATTATCACCGGTACTCTTGGCAAGGCATTTGGTGGCGCTGTGGGTGGATTTACTACAGGTCGCAAGGAGATTATCGACATGCTCCGTCAGCGCTCTCGTCCATACTTGTTCTCAAACTCTCTGCCACCAGCAGTAGTGGGTGCAGGAATAGAGTTGTTCAAGATGCTTGAGGAGAGCAACGAGCACCATGACCGCCTTGTTGCAAACGTTGAGTACTTCCGCACAAAGATGATTGAGGCAGGTTTTGATATTAAGCCTACAGATTCGGCAATCTGCGCAGTTATGTTCTATGATGCTAAGCTGTCGCAGGAGTTTGCTGCAGCGCTCCAGCAGCGTGGTGTCTTTGTGACTGGTTTCTACTATCCAGTGGTGCCAAAGGATTTGGCAAGAATCCGAGTGCAGGTATCTGCAGGCCACACAGTAGAGCAGCTTCAGCGCTGTGTTGATGCCTTTGTGGAGGTAGGTAAAGAGCTCGGAGTTTTGAAGTAAACATTAACAATTAGTAAAATGAGTAACCAAAAAGTAACATTGGATGCTACAGATCGCAAGATACTTAAGTTTCTTGTAAAGAATGCTCGTATGCCGTACCTGGAGATTGCACGTGAGTGTGGAATCTCTGGCGCGGCGATACACCAGCGTATCAAGAAGCTTGAGGAGTGGGGCGTTATTATGGGTAGCCGCATGATGGTAAACCCTAAGATGCTCGGATTTGATGTCTGTGCCTTTATCAGCATACGGATTCAGGACCCAATTATGAGTACAGCCGTGGCGGAGAAGATTAAAAATATTCCGGAGGTTGTGGAGTGCCACTTTATTACCGGTACTTACAACGCAATGCTAAAGCTCTATTGTGTTGATAACGACCACCTTATGCGTACGATTTTTGATGGTATTCTTCGTGTGCCAGGTATTAGCAACACCCAGACATACATCTCGCTCAACGAGGCATTTCAGCGTGAGCCACATATTGATTACCTTGATAAATTGCCACACAGATGATTCGTCTAACCAAGGAGTTTTCGTTTGAGTCGGCGCACGCACTGTGGGGCTATGACGGTAAGTGTCGTGAGGTTCATGGTCACTCTTATCGCCTCTTTGTTACTGTTAAGGGTGAGCCTATCTCTGACCCTCAAAGCCCTAAGCTTGGTATGGTTATGGACTTTGGGGAGCTGAAGGCTATTGTCGCTCAGCAGATTACAGACCGCCTTGACCACTCCTTTGTTATGCGTCGCACTGCCGAGGCGGAGTCGCTTGCAGAGGTTATGAAGAGTCAGTTTACAAATGTGATACTTGTAGACTATCAGCCTACCTGCGAGAATATGCTACAAGACTTCGCAGCTCGCCTCAAGGCGGCACTGCCAGAGGGTGTTGAACTGCATAGCCTACGCCTGCACGAGACAGCAACATCCTATGCTGAGTGGTATGCTGAGGAGAATTAGTCCTCGGAGTATGCAAGTCGCTAATAGTCAAGTAGTATGAGACGCCTAATTGCAATATTGATTTGCGCTATTGCCGTTACTATGTGCGAAACAACGAATGGCGATAAAGTATACCCCACGGGTAAAACGGTTATATATTACGCAACAATAACCGATTATTGTCATCCAACGGAGATAAACTACATTGATAGCAAGGTGGAGGATGGTAAATTACTCTGTCAGTTATATGTTGGAATGGACTATATTGCATCTATTTTGGATGTGATAGAGCAGAATGACAACGCTGATAGATATATTGAAATGCAGGCGGTGTATAAAGATTACCCCAAGCATCCAATAATAGCAGAACACTGGACTGTTATTGGTTGGAAATTTAATCACCACTGTTGTGTGATTATTGATAATCTGGTCGGCATTGAGATTACAGCTTTAGAAGATTGGAATGAAAACTATCCCAAGGGTAGCGATTTGAGTGGTATTTTTACATTTAGCTATCAGTCGCCTAAGGCATATATTGAGAGTGGGTTTACGACAGATATGGATGAGACGTTTACTTGCAAAGTGGATGAAATTTCCACCTCTCCAATAGAACTTTTGAGATGTGGAATGACATATCTTACTACAACAGAGTTGCCGACTGCCGAGCGCCCGAATGTAAATATAAAATACTACTTTAGTAACGGAGATATATTAGAGTGCCAAACCGTCAGGTAAAGCAGATAAAAAAATAACAGCCAATAGCAAAAAGCTAACAGCCAGAAGATGAAAAAACTATTCCTCATAGACGCATACGCGTTGATATTTAGGTACTACTACGCCTTTTTAGGTCGTCCGATGCGTAATCGTGACGGTATGAATACCTCTATAGTCTTTGGCTTTACGAAGTTTTTGAGAGATATTCAGAAGCGCGAGAAGCCGGACCTGCTCGGTGTAGCTTTTGACCCTGCGGGGGGCTCGTTCCGCCGTGAGATATTCCCTGAGTATAAGGCGAACAGACCTGACACTCCAGAGGATATTATAAAGTCCGTGCCATATGTCAAGCGTATTGTGGAGGCTATGTGCATACCGATTCTTGAGGTGGAGGGTTACGAGGCTGATGATGTTATCGGAACACTCGCCTTTAAGGGTGCGGCTGCGGGCTATGAGGTCTATATGGTTACGCCCGACAAGGACTACGGTCAGCTGGTAGGTGAGAATCGTAAGATTTACAAACAGAAGGGCGATAGTATCGAGATAATTGATACTCAGGCTATTAAAGACAAGTATGGCATAGATGACCCGATGCTTGTAAGTGATATTCTGGCGCTGTGGGGCGATGCTTCGGATAATATTCCTGGCGTTGCGGGCATTGGCGAGAAGGGAGCAAGCAAGCTCGTGCAGAAGTGGGGAGATGTAGAGTCTATTATTGCCAATGTGGATAAAATTGGCGGTAAGGCTGCTATAAATATTGCAGCCTCGGTAGAGCAGCTTCGTCTGTCCAAGACGCTGACAAGGATTTCGCTCGATGTGCCTATAGCTTTTGATGAGGCGGCGCTGACAGTCTGCTGTCCTAAGATTGATATGCTCAAGTCGCTCTTTACAGAGTTGGACTTTAAGGCATTTTTGAACGATGTACAGAATATGGCACCTGTGGAGGATAGCACAGTGCCACACCAAGCGGAGCCTATACAGTTGGCGAACATGGCGCGCATGAAGTCTGGAGCTGCACGCAAAAAGGCTATGGAGGGTCAGGGTACGCTATTCGATATGTTTGACAATCCGAATGTGCCGACTGAAGAGGCTGCAGCAGAGGTTGTTGAGCAGGATACAACCGCTACAGATGGTGGTTTTGCTACGGCAGCGACTGTAGAGCATAGTTACACTATTGTACGCAGTGCCGAGGAGCTACAGCAGGTGGTAGAGATATGCAAAGGTTATGGTACACTATGCTTTGACCTTGAGACCTCGGGCTTTGATATATTTACAAACCGCATAGTGGGCTTATCGCTTGCGGTGGAGCCTCATAAGGCGTGGTATGTTCCGTTTACCCTCACGGACGATAGAAACGCTACGGAGAGCAGTTATGCTGCGATTCTAAAGCCACTATTTGAGTGTGAGCAGAGCGTTAAGGTGGGTCAGAATATGAAGTTTGACATCCTCTTCCTGCGTACGCTGGGCATAGAAGTGCGTGGTCAGCTGTGTGATACGATGCTTCTGCACTATATCCTTGACCCAGAGGCGCGACATAATATGGATGCACTGGCAGAGAGGTATCTGAGCTACTCGCCAATATCGATTGAGAGCCTTATCGGCAAGGGCCGTGAGCAGAAGACAATGGATATGGTGGGCTTGGAGCCTATTGCGGAGTACGCTGCTGAGGATGCGGATATAACACTGCAACTCTACAATGTTCTGCGCCCGCTTGTTGAGCAGGCTGGGTTGTGGCAACTATATCAGAGGGTTGAGCAGCCGATGATTGCTGTGCTTGCAGATATGGAGTGGAATGGTGTGAAGATTGATAGCCAGCGACTTAGAGAGTACTCGGCTACGCTTACCATGCAGCTCAGAGAGTTGGAGGAGAAGATTTGTACTATGGCAGAGACTCCGGGTCTAAATGTAAACTCGGGGCGACAGATTGGTGAGGTGCTATTTACTAAGATGCGCATTACCGACAAGCCGAAGATGACAAAGACTAAGCAGTTCTGCACCGATGAGGAGTATCTTAAGGGTTTTGCTGCCGAGCATGAGATTGTGCGTATCATCCTTGAGTATCGTGGTGTGAAGAAACTCTTGTCAACATATATTGATGCCCTGCCAGAGCTTGTAAATCCTGTTACTGGGCGTATTCATACCTCATACAACCAGGCTGTTACAGCTACGGGACGACTCTCTTCATCAAACCCTAATTTGCAGAATATCCCTATTCGTGACGCTATAGGTCGTCCTATCCGTGAGGCATTTATCCCGTCGCGCGAGGGTGGACTATTGCTCTCGGCGGACTACTCGCAGGTGGAGCTACGACTTATGGCGCACCTGAGTGGTGATGAGTCGCTCTGTGAGGCCTTCCGCAAGGGTGAGGATATTCACGCGGCAACAGCTGCCAAGATATTTGGCAAGAGTACGGCGGAGGTTACAGCCGAGGAGCGACGCAGAGCAAAGACTGCCAACTTCGGCATTATATACGGCATCTCGGCATTTGGTCTTTCGCAGCGACTTGATATTCCTCGCAGTGAGGCCAAGGCGTTGATTGATGGATATTTTGCATCCTATCCGGGTGTTAAGAGATATATGGAGAAGAGCGTTGCAGATGCTGTGCAGATGGGGTGGGTGGAGACAATATTCGCTCGCCGAAGATACCTCGAGGGTATAGATTCTCGCAACGCAAACACCCGTGCGCTTGCTGAGCGAAATGCTATAAATGCGCCGATACAGGGTAGTGCAGCCGATATTATGAAGATTGCTATGGTGGGGGTATATAGAGCCTTCAAAGAGCAGGGTATACGTTCAAAGCTGATACTACAGGTGCATGACGAGATTGTTGTAGACCTTATACCTTCAGAGCGTGAAGCTGTGGAGCGCATAGTGCGTGAGCAGATGGAGGGGGCAGCCAAGCTCTCTGTGCCACTTGTGGTGGATATTGGCGTGGGCAAGAGTTGGCTTGAGGCACATTAGCAGATTAAAAAAACGAACCTAAAACCTGAGATATATGAGAAGATTACTATTTACAGCGTTGGCGATAGTTGTGGCAGCAATGGCGACAGCTCAGACGGCGCGTGAGAAGATTATGGCGGATAGAAGCTATGCGATGGGTGTATATCGCCTATATCCTACGCAGTTCAAGCCACAGACTCCTGCACCTAAGGGTTATAAACCATTCTACATCAGCCACTATGGTCGCCATGGCTCGCGTTATGTGCTTCGTGACGAGAAGTATGACCGTGCATATAACGTCTTTGCAGATGCGGCATATTTTGACAAGCTGACCCCTTATGGTAAGGAGATTTATGACCGCCTGACTCGCGCCAAGAAGGATGCCTATGGTCGTGGTGGTGAGCTGTCAATGAAGGGTCAGGAGCAGCAGCGTCAGATTGCTCGCCGAATGTACCAGAGCTTTAAGCCGATATTCAAAAAGGCTGAGTATATCGACACAAAGGCTACGATTGTTCCGCGAGTGCTGATGAGTATGACAGCATTTTGCGATGAGCTGATGCGACATGACAACTCTCTGGATATTCACTATGAGTGCGGTAAGCCGTTCCAGAGGTGGCTCAACCCATACTACAAGGACAATGACCCTCGCCTGGCGAGGTATATTGACCTCTACCGCCACACTGCAAACTGTGAGTGGATGAAGGAGTGGAGAGAGTACCGTCGTAAGAATGTAGATATTTCGCGCCTACTACACTCGCTCTTTAAGCCGGACTATGTGAAGAGCATGCCATTCCCACACGACTTTGTCTTCCACCTCTTTAAGACTGCGACCTCGCTGCCGGGAACACCAACTGAGGAGGATATTCTTGACATCTTTACTCCCGAGGAGCTATATCAGCAGTGGAAGCTTGTCAATATCATCTTCTACCACGAGAAGGGCCCTTCAGGTATTAAGGAGAAGTTCCTAAATGGCGTATCAACACCGCTGCTTGATCAGATACTTGACGATGCCGAGCGTCGTGTAAATGCGGGTGTGGAGGCTGTAGACCTTCGCTTTGGCCACGATGGAAATATTATGGGATTGCTAAACACTATGCGCATACCTGGTTGGTGCGAGGAGGTGCATGACTATGAGCAGATAGAGCATGTATGGCACGACTACGATATTCCTATGGGTTGCAATCTGCAGTGGATATTCTATCGTAATAAAAAGGGTGAAACACTCGTTAAGATGATGCTCAACGAGGAGGAGATTGCCCTTCCGAAGCAGATTGATGGCTCACTTGCACCTTACTATCGTTGGGATGAGGTGCTGGCCTTCTACCGTAAGCTCTTGCCTGAGATGTACGAGATAGGTTGCTACAACAAACTTGAGAAGTTACTAGATAAATAATACTTAAAACTCTATGATTATGAAGAAATTATTTTTGATTTTGGGCTTGGCGCTCGTTGCTACAGCTGTTGATGCAAAGAATCCGCCAGAGAACTCTGATGACAGAACTGTATGTTTTGAGCTTGAGAAGGGTGTTCGCCGAATCGTATCTATCCCTGATATTGAGGGATACAAGACCCTAAAGTGCGACTTCCACATGCACACCGTTTTTGCTGATGCACATGTATCGCCTGCAGGTCGTGTACGCGAGGCGTGGCAGGATGGACTGGATGTTATTGCGATGAGTGAGCACATTGCTGTACACAAGAGCAAGGGTATTCTGCTTAAGGATTACAATCTGCCAATTGAGTTGGCTGTTAAGGAGGGCAAGAAGTATGGTCTGATTGTTGTTCCTGCAGTGGAGATTACCCGTACAAAGCCATTCGGACACATGAATGCGCTCTTTATCAAGGATCCAAATGTCTTTGAGCAGACTCGCTACAAGGTGGATGAGAATGGTAAGCTGTTGCGCGACAAGGATGGCAACCGCATCCCTAACCCAACCGAGATGGACGACTTCAGAAAGGCAGAGGCGCAGGGTTGCTTTATGCTCTGGAACCACCCAGGTTGGCCAGATAGAAAGGCTACTATGTACCCACTTCAGAAGCAGCTGATTAAGGAGGGTAGAATCCACGCTGTTGAGCTCTTTAATGGCTCAGAGTGGTATCCACGCGTGCTTGATTGGTTTGACGAGTACAAGTTGCCAATGATGGCAAATAGCGATATGCACGACTCTTCTCGCTTTGTATATGGTAACAAGGTGCGCCCTATGACCCTTGTATTTGCTAAGGAGGCTACTCTTGAGTCACTGCGTGAGGCTCTGTTTGCTGGTCGTATGGTTGCGCTATTTGACGACAATCTTGCTGGTGATATCAAACACCTTGAGCCGCTTATTGAGGCATCTCTTCAGGTGAAGGTTATCAATGAGAAGAAGGGTCTGATTCAGATTACAAACATCTCTGATATTGAGTTCCGTGCACTCTATGGCGAGCGTGAGAATCCGGTGATTTTCCGCCCTCGTACAGCTATCTGCCTCACAGTGCCTAAGGGTTCTGTACTCAACTTTATCAACTGCTACGCTGGTCGTCAAACTGTTAAAAAGGAGATTTGGTAATGCTCAGTATAGCTGAAAGACACAAATATATACTTGAGAGGCTTGAGAAGTATGGCTTTATCCGCATCACAGACGTTGCGGAGGAGTTGGGTGTTACGAAGGTGACAATTCGTAAGGATGTCAAGATTCTTGAGAGTAAAGGTCTGCTATATAAGGTTCATGGTAGTGCGCGATTGGCAAATCCGCACATTGCAGACCGCGACCTGATGACCAAGTCATCGCTCAACTGTGAGGCTAAGCAGCGCATTGCTAAGTGTGCAGCGCAGATGATTGAGGAGGGCGACTCGATAATGATTTCGGCAGGCTCTACAACCTACGCGCTGGCAGAGGCGATACATGCACTCACTCCAGCTCCGACAATCAACGTGGTAACGCCATTTATCAAGGTTTCGGCTCTGCTTAATGAGGTGGAGAGTATTCAGGTGCAGCAGCTCGGTGGTACGGTCTACAAGAAGTCCTTTGCAACTCGTGGCGAGGGTGCTTGTGAGAGCTTGGGAGATATGGTCTGCTCTAAGTTCTTCCTCGGCGTGGATGGCTTTGACCCTGAGTTTGGAATCACAACATCGACAATTGAGGAGATGGTGCTCTCGCGCAAGATGATGGCCGCTTCGGCTAAGACGATTGTCCTTGCGGACTCGTCGAAGTTCGGACAGCACGGCTTTGGTCGTATAGCATCTATTGACGAGGTGGATGTGATTATCACAGACTCGGATATCTCGCCAGAGATGGTAGAGATTATCGAGGAGGCAGGTATTGAACTTATAACAGTATAAAACTATGGCTGAGAATAAGATAGAATTTGAGATTGACCCACAGGTGGCACAGGGTAATTACTCTAACTTTGTAATCATTGCCCACTCACCATCGGAGGTGATTCTTGACTTTGCAGCTGCACTGCCAGGAATGCCAAAGGCTAAGGTTGCAAGTAGAATAGTCCTAACACCTGAGCACGCAAAGCGTCTGCTGCTCTCGCTGCAGGAGAATCTGCGAAACTACGAGAGTAAGTTTGGAACTATCAAGGTGAACCAGGGAGCTGGTTTTGGACCTAAGGGTCAGGCGTAAGAGTGTATCACAAAAGCAGACCGAACAAACAAACACTGTCTGGTGTTCGTTCGTTCGGTCTTTTTGTGTCGTTTTGTTGGCTACTCAATCTCCCAGTCGTAGCCATCCTTGCGGTCCTTTACGCGGATACCGATAGCGGTGAGGCGGTCGCGAATCTGGTCAGAGAGTGCCCAGTTCTTATTGGCCTTAGCCTCAAGGCGCATATCAAGGAGCATATTAACAAGAGGGGTTACCATATCCTTACCACCTGCGGCGGCAGCCTTCTCGTCCTTAAGACCGAGGATGTCGTAGACCCAACGGTTTACGGTGCTCTTCAACAGCTCAATATCCTCAGCTGTAGCGGTGTGGCTACCGTCTGTAAGAGAGTTGAAAATCTTAACGTAGTCAAAGAGTGCCGAGATAACCATTGGAGAGTTCAAATCGTCTGCCATAGCGGCCTCACAGCGCTCTGCAAGCTCAGCAGCGTTGAATGTTGTCGTAGCAGCTGGCTTTGCCTTGCCAAGCGCCTCAATGCCCTTCATCAGTCGGTCCAGTCCCTTCTCGGCAGCCTGGAGTGCGTCGTTAGAGAAGTCGAGCGTTGAGCGATAGTGTGCCTGAAGGATAAAGAAGCGGACAGTCATTGGGCTATATGCCTGCTCAAGGGCGTCATGCTGACCGTTGAACATCTGCTCAAGGGTGATGAAGTTGTTGTAGCTCTTACCCATCTTCTTGCCGTTGATGGTAATCATATTGTTATGCACCCAGTAGCGAGCTGAGTCGTGACCAAGGGCTGCGGTTGCCTGTGCAATCTCGCACTCGTGGTGAGGGAACATCAAATCCATACCTCCACCGTGGATGTCAAACTTCTCGCCCAAGTACTTAGTACTCATAGCCGAACACTCCATATGCCAACCTGGGAAGCCGTCGCTCCAAGGAGATTTCCAGCGCATAATGTGCTCTGGGGATGCCTTCTTCCAGAGGGCGAAGTCGTATGAGTGGCGCTTGTCGCTCTGACCATCAAGGGCGCGGGTGTCGGTGACAATATCGTCAAGGTTGCGACCTGACAGACAGCCATAGTTATACTTCTCGTTATACTTCTCAACATCGAAGTAGATTGAGCCGTTAGACTCATAGGCAAAGCCCTCGTTGATAATTCTCTCTACGAAGTCAATCTGCTCCATAATGTGGCCTGAAGCGTGTGGCTCGATAGATGGGCTAAGCACGCCGAGCATATCCATATACTTGTGGTAACGCTCTGTGTAGTAGTGTGCTACCTCCATAGGCTCAAGTTGCTCAAGGCGAGCCTTCTTTGCGATTTTATCCTCGCCCTCATCAGCATCGTGCTCAAGGTGACCTACGTCGGTGATGTTGCGAACGTAGCGAACTTTGTATCCCTCAGCCTGCAGATAGCGGAACAGAAGGTCGAAGGTGATTGCAGGGCGGGTATGGCCCAAGTGTGGGTCGCCATAGACGGTAGGTCCGCAGACATACATTCCTACACGACCTGGGTGGATAGTCTCAAACTCCTCCTTGCGGCGGGTGAGGGTGTTGTAGAGTGTTAATGTTGGTTTCATATAGTTACTGTTTTGTATTCTCAGTGGTCATTGTATCTGCATCGGGATTCATCAAATCCGCGTCAGTAAGTCCAAACGCCTCGCGGTAGTAGTCGTTAAAGCTACGGACAACATCCTTACGGTCGGCAAGACCTGCGAGGTAGTAGAGCTCCGAGAGCTCGCCCAGCTTCTCGTCAATAATATCTGTGACAAGGTCGCCATAGAAGCCATCAAACTGGATGTAGTACTCAATATAGCCTATAAGCGTATCGGCATAAGCCATCAGCAGATTGTCGCCCTTCTCGTCAGCACCGAGAGAGTAGTATCCCTCCAGGAACGGATAGGTGTTCTCCATTGTAAAGCGCACTTGATTCACTGGCAGCACCTCAAGACCGCGGTCAAGGAGTTGCTCTGCCTTATCGTACTGCTCCGAGAGGATGAACTGCTTAGCCACGCGGGCAAAGGCCTCACGGGTACGGGCAACCATAATGTTGTGCTGCATAAAGGAGTCTACATAGACCTTCGGGTTGCTCACGCCGCCATACTTGGTCTTATTCATCAGCACATCGTAGGCGTAATCTGCATCTACACGGCCCACCTCCCAGCTATCCTGCAGAGGGGTGAGGATTGGCACGAAGCGGTATGCATAGCCGTCAAACTGTAGGTAGTCCACAAGTCCAAAGGCGTTGAGCATATATGCCTGCGTGAAGTAGATTGGGCGCTTCCAGTCAAAGTTAGCGAACATATCGAGCAGCATAAGCTCCGAGCGAGAGAGGGAGCTCTTCTTGAGGTTGATATAGACCGTATCGACCATAAAGTCGCGCTCAGACTCCTTGACAATGCCCGATGCGATTGCGGCATCCTTATCTACAGGCAGGGCAATGCGCTTGGTAGGGATATAGTCTACAGGCTCACCCATGCCAATGTCGTACTTAGAGCCCTTGTCGTTGCTACGGATAAACTCCATAACCTCCTTTGCATCGACAACTCTATCGAGCTTCTCGATGACTGGAATCCAGTCGTTTACGAAGGTGTACTTCTCGCGTGGCAGGGAGAATGGGATGCCGTCGGCGTCGTTTGCCTTGCACTTCATCTCGTCTACATACCACTCGCCATCAAGGTAGCTGCTATTCATTATTCGCACATCGGTACGCACGCCATCCACCTCCTGCGCAAACCATAGTGGGAAGGTGTCGTTGTCACCATAGTTTACGATTATTGGGCTGACACCCTCTTTCTGAACTATAGAGTTGAGGTAGTTATGTCCCGTATCGCGTGCCCATGTTCTGCCAGAGCGGTCGTGGTCATCCCAGTTCTCGGCGCAGAGGATACCCGGCACCACGGCGGCAATAAGCGTAGCAGCAATAGCGGCACCACGCTCGTGGTCCTTGAGTAGTGAGCAGAGGGCCTCATAGATAGCCAGCACGCCGATACCAATCCAGATACAGAAGGCGTAGAACGAACCGGCATATACGTAGTCTCGCTCGCGCACCTCGCCAGGCGAAGAGTTGAAGTAGACAACCAGCGCGATACCCATCATTATGAAGAGCCACATCACGATTGTAAAGCCTCGCTTGTCGCGGTTGAGCTGGTAGATTAGACCCACAAGACCGAGGATGAATGGCAGGAAGTAGTAGGTGTTCCTTGCGCGGTTATTCTCCATCTCGGCAGGTAGATTATCCTGCGGACCGAGGTAGAGCTCGTCAATAAAGTCGATACCCGAGAGCCAGTTGCCGTGTGTAAGTGTCACACCCTCAGCCTGTATATCATCCTGACGACCCACAAAGTTCCAGAGGAAGTAGCGCCAGTACATGTAGTTAAGTTGGTAGGAGAAGAAGTAGTGCAGATTCTCCAAAAAGGTTGGCTCGGTGATGGTCTGTGTCTCGTAGCCGTCGTGGTAGCGCACCTTCTGACCGTAGTCCATAACGGTTTGGCGTATTGGACGACCACTCTCGTCACGCTGGATATTTCCCTCCTCGTCACGAACAAAATCCTCCTTTGTGCGGTAGGCTGCCCAAGGCTTGTAGTCGTGCTCCTTCTTCAGGTAGTTCCACATTCGTGGGAACAGGTGCATAAAGCGGTCAGGGTAGACATACTTATCAACCGTAGTCAGCTCGTCGTACTGCTTTGTTGCGGGGTTGTAGTTGTAGACCGTCTTTTCGGTATAGCTCTCAATCGGCGCGGCATAAGATGCTCCGTAAATCAGTGGACGATTACCATACTGGTCGCGGTTGAGCACCGAGAGTAGCGCGGCAGGGTTGTTCGGATTGTTGGAGTTCATTGGCGGATTTGCCAGTGCGCGGATAGTGACCGAGGCGTAAGAGGAGAAGCCGAGCATAATCATCGTAACGCACACGGCAACCATATTGAGCAGCCTCTTGCCACGGGTGTGGGTGTAGTAGATAGCCCAGCCCAGCGCCGCGAACATCAGAAGCACAAAGACCACAATGCCCGTATTGACCGGTAGACCCAGAGAGTTCACAAACCAAATATCCACATGCATGCCGATGTAGACAGTATATGGTATGATTATGCCGTTGATAGCCAGCAGAATAGCGCCCGCAATAAGGGTTGCGTAGATAAGCCCCTTCCACGTCACGGCCTTGGTGGTGCGGAAGTAGTAGATAAACACCAACGCAGGGATTGTGAGCAGGTTGAGGATATGCACACCGATGCTCAGACCCATAAGGTAGGCGATAAGTATAATCCAACGCCACGAGTGGCTACTCTCTGCCTCCTCCTCCCAGCGGAGCATCAGCCACACAACCAGGGCGGTAAACATCGACGAGAGTGCGTAGACCTCGCCCTCCACAGCCGAAAACCAGAAGGTGTCGGTAAAAGTGTAGGCAAGTGCGCCAATAGTTCCAGCACCCAGCACAGCATACCCCTTGGCCTCCGAAAGTGGTTGATTACCGCGGGTATATAACCTACGAGTAATGTGTGTAATAGTCCAGAATAGGAAAAGGATACAGAAGGCACTAGCAAGGGCATTCATGCCATTAACCAGGTGCGGAACATAATATGGCGAGGGTGCAAGCATCGTAGCTACACGCGCCAAGAGCATAAAGAGCGGTGCCCCAGGGGGATGACCCACCTCGAGCTTGTAAGACGTAGCGATAAACTCCGAGCAGTCCCAAAGACTCGTACTCGGCTCTATAGTAAGTAGATAGACCAACGCCGCCACAGCAAAAACGCCCCAGCCGGTCCACCTATTTAACTTGTTAAATCTCTGAAAATCCATAGTTATCCTAATAATCGTACAAAGGTAGTAAATTTTTTGCAGAAACCCAAAAATAGTACCGCTCTTCCCACGCCTGCGCACGCAAACCCTCCCCGCAATGCCAAATTTAGACACCATAATACCGAATTTGGACACCTCCAATACCACAAATGGACACGGCAATGCCGAAATTGGATATTATACTACCGCATTTAGACACCACAATACCAAATTTGGACACTTCCGATACCGCAAATGGACACAACAATACTGGAATTGGATACTGTCCGAACAAGCGAACGAACACGGGTGCGAACAAGACCGAACAAAACCGAACATGAACCGAACAAAACCGAACAAGGCGAACGCCCCTGTTCGGTTGTTCGGTGTTCGGTTGTTCGGTATAGTTACGTCTATATCGTCTATCACGTCTATCACATCTATCACATCTATCACATCTGCCACGCTTGCAACATCTGTAACATCTGTCACTTGTGTCACATCTGCCACATTGTTGTCACTTGCCACATCGGTTACACGCCCCTGTTACAATGTGGCAATGTTACAATGTTACAAAATGGCTCTTTAGCTGTTGGCAGTTAGCTATTAGCAACAGCATAGCTCAAGCGAGCCTAACGATGTGCTCGGTAGGTTGGTAAATTAGGTGATTACCGAGCCTGATTTAGCTACTATTTTTACATCTGTAGATGTTGTGCCGTAGCTCCATAAACACAGCCTTAAATAGTTAGGCTGTATATATCTATGCCAAGTATCTACGCAGGTAATTATCTGTAGTTACCAACATATATACAGATAGTTACGCGTTTAAGAAAATAATTATATTTAGATATATAAGATAGCTATTAGCTATTAGCCATTGGCCATTGGCTTTTTTGTGGTATCCGCTACGCGGATTAACATAAGTCGCCGCAGGCGACACCTCTATAAGGCCAAAAGCTAATGGCTAACGGCTAACGGCTGAAATGCCACATTGCCACATTGCCACAGGGGTGTGTAACAGTGTGGCAGTGGCAAAAAATGTGGCACAATGTGTCAAGTGTTATACAAGTGGCAGATGTGGCAACGGGTAGCTAGTTACAGATAGAAAACCGAACAACCGAACAACCGAACAACCGAACAGGGGCGTTCGGGTCTGTTCGGTCTTGTTCGTTCGCTCGGATAACGGTTCAAAGTTATAGTCCTAAAATCCCCCCCCCGATTGTGATAAGTGAAATCCATGCGGTGAGCACGGAGCGCAGGGTTTTGAGGGCGAGGGTGAGGTGGTTCTCGACGGTCTTTTTAGAGATGTTGAGGGTGTGGGCGATGGTTTGGTTATCCATACCCATATATCGGCTCATCTCGAATATCTTACGGCGTTGCTCGGGCATACGGCAGACGGTAAGGCGGATAATGAGCTCCTTCTCACGGGCGTAGTAGTCCTCCTCAACGGAGTGGTTATCGATGCTCAGAATAGCATCCTCGGCAAGTGGGGTTATGCGGTCGCTATGGCGCAGGGCGTTGATTGCCGCATTGCGCGACATGACATAGAGGTAGTTGCTAAATGAGTGAACCTCAACGCCAAACATCTCGCGGCGCTCCCAAATCTTGACAAAAATATCCTGTGTAACATCCTCGGCGAGGCTCTCCGACTTGACCATTCGGCGGACGAACTCCCACACGCGAGGGTAGTAGTGTTCAAACACAATACGATAAGCCCCCTGATCACCCTCAGAGAGTCGCTTAATGATTGCTGTGTTGATGTCTAATACCATAAGTAGTTACACTTTATCACAAATATAGACATTTTATTTAAGATTTACTCCTAAACGATAAAAATTTTTTTCGATTGGGTGTATTAGTGGGGTTGTGTGTCTTATATATACAATAGGAATACTATGTCTAAAATTAAGAGAATAATAAACTACTATCTGCTGCATCAGTATCAGGACGATGTGTGCAAGGATTTTGCAGATTGGTTCACTGCCGAGCAGGATGCTGAGCAGAAGGATGGTCTGCTCCGTGGTGAGTGGGAGAGCATTGTGCCGCAGGTGAGTAAGCACCATATACGCCGCAGTTACGAGGAGGTTGAGTCGAGGATTCACCGCAGTGAGGGTAAGATTCGCCGTGTTGCTCTGGCAAATCTCTTTATGAGGGTGGCCGCTGTGGCTATTGTTGCGCTGGCTGTCGTCTCTATCGTGAAGATTGCCGTTGACGCAAGCTCTACGCGTGCAGAGTGGTGTGAGGTCTATACCAGCAGGGGCGAGAGCCGCACAGTTGAGCTGTCGGATGGTTCAACGCTCCGCCTGGCTCCAGGTAGCCGACTTATCTATCCAAGCAAATTTACCGACGACGTGCGCCGCGTCTACCTCTCTGGTGAGGCGTATGCCAATATCGCTAAGGACGAGATGCACCGCTTCATTGTCTCAGCCGAGCAGGTCGATGTGGTTGTCCACGGTACACAGTTCAATATCCGCTCATACGACTCAAATAGCGAGGTGGAGGTTATGCTGCTTGAGGGCTCTGTAGATATGGAGACCAAGAATATGCGACAGAATCGCACCGTCAGGATGAGCCCCGGTGACTTTGTCAAGGTGGATAAACGCTCTGGTCGCCTGACCTACGAGAATATCCCGAAGGATATGTTTGACGACGACCCCCGTGCCCGCAACCTCACCTTTATCAACTCCCGCCTTGGAGATATAGCCGTGCAGCTTGAGCGTATGTTCGACGTGAGGATAATCATCGACCAGCCAACCCTTGCCGAGGAGCGCTACTACTCAGCCTTTGTCAATGACGAGTCGCTGGACCGCATACTCTCAACCCTTGAGCAGAGCGGTAAGATGTGCTACTACTGGCGCAATGGCGAGATACACTTATATATAAAATAATAACAAGCGTATTCTAAATACACCATAATTAACCTATTTTCTAATCAAAACTTAACACTATGAGAACAAAATTTTTCTCTCATCGTCGTTTGTGGAGCATTCTGCTAACGATGTGTGTGTTGGCACTTCCGCTCTCAGCTGAGGCGCAGAAGGTCAACTTGAAGTTGAAGGACGCAACTGTTCAGCAGGCAATTCAGTCACTGCAGAAACAGGGCTACTCAATTTCTGTTAAGCTCAGCGATGTCAACATGGACGCCGCTGTGACTATTGACGCCAAAGACGAAGAACTCTCTTCAGTTTTGGGCAAGATTTTTGCTGGCCAGAACGTAGAGACTACCGTTGATGGCAAGAGCATTATCGTAACAAAGCGTGCTGCTGTAGCTGCTGCTCCTGCTCGCACTGCAACTGTTACAGGTACAGTAAAGGATGCCGCTGGTAATCCACTCATCGGCGTTACTGTATGGGTTGAGGGTACTACTCAGGGTACTACAACCGACATGTCAGGTAACTACTCCCTGACTGCAAAGAGCAATGACACTCTCGGCTTCTCTTATATCGGTTACACCGATGCTATGGAGGTTGTAGGTCGTCGCTCAACAATCAATGTTACACTTAAGGAGGCAGCAACCTCAATGGACGAGGTTGTCGTTGTAGGTTACGGTACCCAGTCACGCCGTACCCTTACCACTGCTGTGTCAAAGATTGACGGTTCTGAGCTCTTCGACGCTCCAGTATCAAATGTCGGTGACGCTCTGAAGGGTAAGGTTGCAGGTCTTCGTGTTCAGACTGCTGACGTTGCTTCAGGTTCTGCACCTCGTTTCCTTATCCGTGGTGGTTCATCAATCAACATGTCTAACGACCCAATCGTTATCGTTGATGGTGTGCTCCGTACTATGGATGACATCAACCCTAACGACATCGAGTCTATCGAGGTACTTAAGGATGCTGCTTCTGCAGGTATCTATGGTGCTCGTGCATCTAACGGTGTAGTACTCATCACCACTAAGAAGGGTTCAGTAGGTCAGGGTCCACAGATCGTATTCGATGCTCAGGTTGGTTGGTCAAACGCTTCACGTAAGTGGGATTTGATGAACGCTAAGGAGTTCCTCTCATGGGTTCGTCCAGCACTCGCTGAGGTTCGTGACGGTGCTGCACAGCTTGCTGGCGCAAACGCTGCTGGTACAGGTAACACCCTCGGTACATCTATGTTTACAACCCGCTACCTCAACCCAGGTGAGGAGGTAGAGAAGGGCTGGCAGTGGATGGTTGACCCACTCGATCCTAACAAGGTTCTTACTTTCCGTGATACTGACTACCAGAGCCAGTGGTACTCTCCAGCACTCTGGCACAAGGAGTATGTAGGTGTAAACGGCGGTAACGACAAGATTCGCTACGCAGCTTCTGTAAGCTACCTTGAGGATGACGGTTACCTCGCAGGTTCTGGTTACAACGTGTTCACAATGCACGGTAACACTACCTTCAAGATTTCAAAGCGCCTTGAGGCATCTACTACATTCGACCTCTCTCGTTCAGTTCGCCAGGTACCATTCTCTGACTACTTTACATCTATCGGTCGTGGTCTGATGATGGGTCCTACAACTCGTAACTTCGATACAGAGGGTAACTACATCACCGGTGGTACTAACAAGTTCCAGCAGACTGCTTGGTTCTATGAGAACTTCTTTGACCGTGAGGCTGCAACAACCCGTATGACAGGTAACTTCAACCTTAAGTGGAACATCTGCGACGGCCTTACTGCAACTGCACAGTACGCAATCTT
>CAJGDC010000028.1 GCA_904502005.1 uncultured Alistipes sp. | reverse complement strand
TTGCTCTTAAGGTGCTCTGTAAGGTGGCTGATACGGTACGAAAACAGTGCAATCTGGCTCTCTGGTGAACCAGTGTCCTTGTTAGACTTGCCGTACTGACCGAAAATCTCCTCCTTTTTCTCTGCTGTTAAATAAGCCATAGTGAAAAAATGTTTAGAAGTTTATAAATGTTAATAATTACTTCATCCGCATTCCCCTTACTGGAATTGCGTTAAAGCGGTGCAAAGATAGGTATAATTTCTTGATTTAGAAACAAAAACGGCAAAATTTACACCCTTTTTTTAATATTGGTATCGAATCTCTATCTAGATGGATGCCAATTTGCGATTTTAGTCAAAAATTTATAACTTTGCGTTTTAGAAATAGACTAAAAATGAAGAGGGTTGTAATTGCGATATTTGCGACATTGTTGCTGGCCTTATTCTGTCAAGGTTGCGCTACTGAGCCTCGCTATGTTACTGTTGAGGGGCTTATGTTGGGTACGACCTTTCGTGTGGTGGCAAAGGGGGAGTTGCAGCAGGGGGAGATTTACGCTGAGGCGATGCATATAGATTCGCTTGCAAAGTCCTCAATGTCAATCTTTAATCCAAAATCTCTTATAAGCCGTATAAATACATCAGCCACTGATAGCCTTGATATTCATCTGCTGAGAAATATAGCAGTGGCGGCAAAGATGAATGTGCTTAGTGACGGTATGTATGATATTACAGTCAAGCCTCTTACAGATGCCTATGGATTTGCGGCAAAGGGTAAAATCGAACATCCTAATGTGGACTCGCTACTTCAATTTGTCGGTTTTGACAAATTCTCTGTTTCTGGTAGTCGTATCGTAAAGCATGATAGTCGCCTGCAGTTGGACTTAAATTCATTGGCTAAGGGGTATACTGTGGATATGTTGGCTGATAGGTTAGAGCAGCTCGGTTGCAGTGATTATATTGTTGAGGTCGGTGGCGAAATTCGCGCATCGGGAAGAAATCCGAAGGGCGTGGCGTGGCGTATAGGTGTTGATACTCCGTTTGAGGGAAATCAGAACCCGGGACAGTATCAGCAGACTGTGGTACATTTGGGTGATAAAGCACTTGCAACATCGGGCAATTATCGCAGATATTATACTGACAGTGAGGGAAATAAGGTGGTCCATACGATAAACCCAAAGAGTGGTCGTGGGGTTATCTCGTCGCTACTGTCGGCTACGGTTGTAACGGATAGATGTGTTGAGGCTGATGCTATGGCTACAATGTTTATGGCTATGGGTACGGAGCGAGCAATCGAGTTGGCTCAAAGGCTCAAGACTGAGGGCGTTGAGGTCTATTTTATAATTGCAGAGGGGGATGGATATAGAACATTCTCCACGCTAGCAAATCAGGAGTGATTATGTCTAAGAAATTATTGTTATTATACAACGTCAAGGCGGGTCGTGGACGTATTCGCCGAAAGATGGATGCTTTAGAGCAGATATTCTCTGAGGCGGGATATACGCCAATACCGAAGATGTTGCGCTTTGGGCAGAATCCATTTGAGGGGGAGAGTGACGATATTGACTTAGTTGTTATCTGTGGTGGCGATGGCACGATAAACTACGTCGTCAATGCTATGCGTGCCATGAATCTTGACTATCCTATAGGAATTATTCCGGCAGGTACGGCAAATGACTTTGCGGGTGCTCTGGGGGTTAGTGCGAGGACTTTTAAGGCTGCAGAGCAGATTGTTAAAGGTACTGAGCAGAGGATTGATTGCGGAAGGGTTAATGGTATGTACTTTGTCAATATCTTCAGCTTCGGAATGTTTACCACCACCTCGCAACATACGCCTGAGAAGATAAAGCGCCATATTGGCAAGGCGGCATATCTAATTGAGGGTTCAAAGGAGCTTCATAACCGCGAGTTTATTCCACTGCATATTGTGCACGATAATGGTGAGATAGATGTTGATAGTATGATAACGCTCATCTTCAATGGTGAGACGGCAGGACGGTTCCCAATTGCTCGCGATGCATCTATTAGAGATGGACTGTTGGATTGTATGATAATGCGCAAGTGTGGTACCTTTGACGGTGCATGGGCAGCAGCTAAACTGATTCTATTGGGTCGTGAGAATGAGGATATTATCCACATTCGTTCAAAAAAACTGCAAATTACTTCGCCACTCTCGCCACTTACCGATATGGATGGTCAGCCAAGTGCTGAGTTCCCGTTAGAGATTGAGTGCCTACCTGGAAATTTAAGAATAATAGTACCAGAGAGGGTGTAAAAAGATAGCAATATCTTTATCTTTTCGGCAGAATTTGCTATCTTTGCAACCTATGGAGATACTTAACGAAATTATTGATGGATACGGCATCGCTGCGCTGGTGCTTCTGCTGCTTGTTGTGGTACTTTTTGTGGAGCAAGTTGTTAGCCTATGCCGAATGCTTATAGTTGCAAAATTCAAGCAGACAACTCGCACGCAAATACTTCAGGAGCAGCCTCCAGTATCTGTCGTCGTTCCCCTCTTTGGTGAGGATGAGGAGTATCTGAAGGGTGATTTTCGCACGCTGCTCTCTCAGAGTTGCCCAACATACGAGGTTGTTGCGGTATATGTGGGCAAGGAGGATGCCTACTACGCAACCCTTAAACATCTGCGTAAGTTCTATAAACACCTCAAGACTACACAGATTGACTACACACCTCAGTACCCAATCACTATGCGCTTAGCGCTCAATATCGGCATTAAGTCGGCAAGCTATGAACATATTGTCATCACAACCCCGGAGACAACTCTTACTACACGCGACTGGGTGAACTATATGGCTCGTGGCTTTATGTATGGTGATATTGTGTTGGGATATTGCAACTGGGCACAGCAGAGCGGACTGAAAAACCTCTTCTATCGTAAGTATCGTTTTAGTGAGGTGCGTACATATCTTGCTGAGGCTATTCGTGGTCGTCAATATGGAGCTTCACGCAACTGTATGGGATTTACCAAGAGCCTCTACTTTAGCGTGCGCGGTTTTGACCACCTTGACCTTACAGCCGGAGAGGATGACCTCTTTATACAGCGTATAGCCACTAAAGATAACGTCTCGGTACTTCTTACCCCTGCAGCCCACTGCTCAGAGCAGCCACCTCACTCCTTTAACAGTTGGCTGACTGAGATATATCGTCAGGGTCAGACCCGACAGTATTATACCCAGCAGGCAAGAAATGCTGAGGGATGTGCGATGATTTGCCGCCTTGCATTTTTTGTTGCGGCGATAGGTGCTATAGCGGTTCTCCCTTTTGAACTAAAGATTTTTGCTGCGCTACTACTGTTTGTACGCTATATCATCATGGGCGTTGTTAATAGCAAAACGGCGGCACGTGTAGGAGAGCAGGGTATAGCGGCGTGGGAGCCACTCTTTGACTTTATAGAGCCGTGGGTGCGATTTATTATCCGAGCCACACAGCGCGAGCGAATTAGTGTATGGAGATAAAGGAGTATAGTGCGTTAGATGACCGAAAATTGGTGCGTCTTGTGGTAGAGGGTGATAGTAGAGCCTTTGAACCACTCTTTATGCGCCATAAGGACAATATCTACGCCATGCTCGTCAAGCGCGCAAGCAATAGCGATGATGTGGAGGATCTGCTTCAGGAGGCATTTATGAAGGCATTTGTTAATATCAACCGCTACAATCCTGACTACGACTTTGGTGCCTGGATTTGCACCATTGCTAAAAATACATTTGTAGATTTCAATCGCTCTCGCCGCAGTAAAGCCCTTAATCCAGAGAATAACCTGCCCCTTGAGGGTCGATGTACAAATAATGCTCAGGCCGCTTCACCAACGCCTGAGGAGAGTATTATTAACGCACAGCAGCGAGCTCAGATAGAGCGTTATATTGCAACACTACCGGCAGATTATCGAGAGTTGTTTATCCTTAGATTTATTGAGGAGTATACCTATGAGGAGATTGCAGAGGCTCTTCAGATGAAACTTGGAACGGTTAAGACTCGCATCTTTCGTGTGCGCGCAATGATGAGTAAACTTATCACCGATGGTGAGAAAATAGAGTAAGGTATGTATACTTCCCAATTAATATTTGACAATTTTCCTAACCTCACAGATAGGCAGAAGGGGCAATTTACGGCTCTGTACGATGTCTATGCTGAGTGGAATGCAAAGATAAATGTCATCTCGCGTAAGGATTTTGACACCCTCTACCTTAAGCATGTGCTCCACTCTCTTGCAATAGCCAAGGTATGCACTTTTAATGCCGGTGCAAGGGTTATTGATGTGGGTTGTGGCGGAGGCTTTCCGAGTGTTCCGCTGGCTATACTCTTCCCGGAGGTGAAATTTATGGCTGTAGACTCAATTGGTAAGAAGATTAAGGTCGTTAGCGGTGTCTGCGAGGCGGCGGGAATCACAAATCTTACCGCTGTGAATGCTCGCGTGGAGAGTATCGCCCAGAATTTTGACTTTGTAGTCTCGCGCGCTGTGACCGATATGAGCACCTTTGTAGGTTGGGTGTGGGGCAAAATTGAGCGCGGAGAGGGTAAGGGTAGCCTTCCAAATGGTATATTGTACCTCAAGGGTGGTGATTTGACAGAGGAGCTCGCTGCTACGAAGATGAGCTGGCAGAGATATAATATATCGGAGTTCTTTGAGGATGAGTTTTTTGAAACAAAACAGGTGGTATATTGTTCAAAATGAGAAAGTTAGTAGCCATATTACTGTCATTAGTCGCAACATCTACCCTTTGGGCACAGAGCTCTGAGTCTAAGGGCGTAGCTAACATTGTGGGAACGGTAACTTGTCAGGGAGAGCCTGTTGAGGGTGTTGTAGTGAGCGATGGCGCACTCTTTACTCGTACAGATAGCCTTGGCTTCTACAGTCTTAACTCGCTTAAGTACTATGGCTCAGTCTTTATTATCACCCCATCTGGCTACGAGCCAACGGCTAAGAAGGGAGTGATTCCGCAATTTTGGGCACCCCTTGATCAGAAACATCTGCAGAAGGTTGAGCGTCATGATTTTACTCTGCGCAAGGTAGATAACACTCGCCACCGCATGATTTTCACTGCCGATATGCATATCAGCTCCCGCAATGAGGATATGTACCAATTCCGTCGTACATGTATGCCGGCTCTGCGTCGTGCAGCTGAGCAGGTAAAGGATAGTATTCCGGTCTACTCGGTCATCCTGGGCGACTTGTGCCGCAATGACTCGTGGTACTCTCAAGATATAGACCCTACGGATGTTGTTGGTATGCTTGCTAAGATGCGCTATCCGGCAATGTTTTACACAGTTATGGGCGAGAATGAGTATGACGGCGCTGTCCCTGCGGGTATTCTTACAGACCACGCTGCTTCAGAGCTTTATGCATCAACTTGTGCACCACGATTTTACGCCTTTAATATTGGTCAGGTACACTATGTTGTGCTTGATAACACCTTCTTCCGTAATGATGCCGGCGATGGTAAGTATCCAACAGAGGTTGTGGGAAAGCGCAACTATGATCGCCGTGTGAGTGCTGACTGCCTTGCTTGGCTTCGTCGTGACCTTGAGACTATTGAGGATAAGAGTACTCCGATAGTGGTATGTATGCACCATAGTGTTATTAGAATGTCTAACAAGGGCCGTCTTATCAAGGCATTCTCAAAGCCAGAGGATACCGACTCGCTTATTAGCTGCTTTAGCGACTTTAACTCTGTGCGCTTTGTTACCGCACACGTTCATCGTCGCCGTATTTCAAAGCCAAAGGAGCTAAAAAATATTACTGAGCATACCGTTACCTCGCTCTCTGGCAACAACTGGGAGACGGGCTTTAATAACTATCCACATATCTGTACAGATGGTAGCCCTGCGGGTTTCGAAATCTTTGACTACAATGGCAGAGATTTGCGCTGGCACTTTGCTTCATTGCACGATACCCTCCCATTCCGACTCTACGATATGAATAAGTTAGGGGAGCGCTATCGCACTAATGAGGATATCAAGAGTTTGATTAAGGCATATCCTGACAGACGTATAAATTATGGTAGCGATAGCTTTAAGGATTACGTCTATATCAATTATTGGTGCGACGAACCTGCTTCAAAGCTTGAGGTGTGGGATGATAAAAGACAACTCAAAGTAAGGCAGGTCTACCATGACGACCCTCTCTTTACTGAGGCTTCAACTGTTGTGCGTCATAAGAACTCTCGTGGGCGTAAAATCTCGTTCTCTAAGAACAACGCCCAGCACATGTTCCGTGTTAAGGTGGATTCAACCTCTACATTCCTTCGTGTCCGTGCTGTTGACAGCTTCGGCGTTGAGGCTGTAGATACGCTGATTTTGCTGTAAATAGTGAGAATCATTTGCACGCTATTGTGCAACCACAGTCTATTTCTTGAAGAAAAATTGCTTCTGTTTGCGTTTATCGGCTTGTGAACGGGCAACGTAGACCCTCTTACCAGTATATGGGTTCTCGCCCGTGTAGAACATTACCGAGCTCAGAGTCATAGGCGTAGGGGTTAAATCCTGCACCTGCTCAAGGGTGAAGTTTAGCTTGCCAAGCACCTTTGATGATAGTGCCTTCATATCGCTCTCGTGACAACCAGGGTGCGACGAGATAAAGTATGGAATGAGCTGATAGCGCAGGTTATTCTCACGGCAGATGCGGTTAAAATCACGGTTTAGAGCCTCAAAGAGGGTAAACGATGGCTTGCGCATCAGGTTAAGTACGCCATCCTCAGTATGCTCTGGTGCAACCTTCAGTCTGCCGGATGTGTGGTGTAGGATAACCTCCTTAAGGTAGTCGTTATTTTCAAAGAGGTCGTAGCGAATACCGCTGCCGATATAGGCGTGCTTAACTCCCTTGATAGCCCTCACCTTACGATAAAGCTCCATAAGAGGGCGATGGTCGCGATTAAGATTTGGGCAAGGCTTCGGATGTAGGCACGAAGGGCGGCGACACTTGGCGCACAGCTCAATATTCTTGCCACCCAAGCGATACATATTTGCCGAAGGACCTCCAACATCTGTTATCGTACCCTTAAAGTCGGGCATGGCAACCATCCTCTCCACCTCGCGGAGTATAGAGGCCTCACTTCTTGAGGAGATAAATTTACCTTGATGTGCCGAGATGGTGCAGAATGAGCAGCCGCCGAAACAGCCTCGGTGGATATTTACCGAGTGGCGAATCATCACCCATGCAGGAATATCCCCGCGACCATTATAGCGCGGATGTGGCGCACGCATATATGGAAGTTCAAAGGCGTAGTCTATCTGTTCGGTTGTAAGTGCAGCATTCATCGGGTTGATAACCACATACTTATCACCCGTAGGCTCTACAAGAATATTGTCGGCATTGAGTAGATTACTCTCTGTTTCAACCCTTACAAAGTTCTGCCCAAAGGCGCGCTTGTCAGCTTTGCACTGTTCAAAGGAGTTGAGAAAAACGGTCTTACTCTTATCAAGTCGCTCAATATAGCTCTTTTCAGCCACAAAAGCTACTTGGCGAATAGTGCGTATTCGCTTGGGATTAAAGCCGTTACGCATTGTCTGCGCGACATCCCTGATAACCCTCTCACCCATACCATATAACAGAAAATCAGCTCCGCTATCAATAAGAATTGATGGCATAAGGGTATTCTTCCAGTAATCATAGTGGGTTACACGGCGCAGTGATGCCTCAATGCCACCGATAAGTACTGGCACATCCGGAAACAGACTCTTGAGAATCTTTGTATATGTTGTAACGGTATAGTCGGGTCTAAAACCGGCTGCACCACCTGCCGTATAGGCGTCATTGCTCCTCAGGCGGATGTTTGCTGTATAGTGGTTGACCATCGAGTCCATAGCACCTGCGCTGACGCAGAAGCAGAGGCGCGGAGTGCCAAGTTTCTTAAAGTCTCGCAAGTCATCGCGCCAATTTGGCTGTGGAACTACTGCCACGCGGAAACCCTCAGCCTCAAAGAGTCGGCTGACTACCGCCGCACCAAAAGATGGGTGGTCGATATAGGCGTCGCCGGTAAAGAGGATTATATCCACATAATCCCAGCCCAGTGCCTTCATCTCCTTTACTGTCGTTGGCAGAAATCCCATAGTTGTAGACTATTCGTTATACAAATTTGCACACTTGACGTAGTTGTCCCAGCGCTCAATAACAGTCTGAAAATCAGATGGTATAGCAGACTCAAACATCAGCTCCTCTCCAGTTGTTGGATGTACAAAGCCGAGCATTCGGGCATGTAGTGCATGGCGAGGCATAGCCTCAAAGCAGTTTACAATAAACTGCTTGTACTTTGAGAATGTCGTTCCCTTTAGAATCTTGTCGCCACCATATCTTTCATCATTAAAGAGTGGGTGACCGATATACTGCATATGTACACGAATCTGGTGAGTTCGTCCTGTCTCAAGACGGCACTCTACAAGGGTCACATATCCGTATCTCTTAAGCACCTTATAGTGAGTCACGGCGTGTTTACCCTCCGAGCCGTCTGCAAAGACATACATCTGGTGGCGGTTGCGTGGGTTACGACCTATGTTGCCCGTAATAGTACCCTCGTCTTGCTCAAAGTTACCCCACACAAGGGCCACATAGCGGCGTTTAGTGGTATGGAGGAAGAACTGACGCGAGAGGTGGTTGCAGGCGTTAGGATTCTTGCCTACAACGAGTATTCCCGATGTGTTTTTATCAATTCGGTGTACAAGTCCTGCGCGTTCATCGCCCTGCTGGAACATTGGGTTGTCCTGCAGATGGAATGTTAGCGCATTGACAAGGGTGCCCTCGTAATTTCCATGTCCTGGGTGTACACACATACCAGCCTCCTTGTTGACCACAATAACATCATCATCCTCATAGATAATATCAATAGGAATATCCTGCGGAGTGAGCAGACAGTTGTACTTAGGATACTCCATCTTAAGCACAATGTGGTCAAAAGGCTTAATCTTATATGAAGCCTTCTGTGGGCGATCATTGACAAAGACATTACCATTATCGACGGCTGTCTGCACGCGATTTCGTGAGCAGTTCTCAATGTGTGTAGCAAGGTATTTATCCAGTCGCATCATCGACTGACCCTTATCTACGGTGATAGAAAAGTGCTCATACAGACCATTTTCGTCGGGCTTTTCGTCTGTCAGAAACTCTCGGCGTGGGGCGGGAGCGATAATCTCCTCGTCATCCAAATCTATATCCTCAATATATTCGCTCATTAGAAGAAAAACTCATCGTCAGCCTGCTCTGGCTGTGGTTGGTTATTATTTAACATCTTCAGCGAGTCTGCAGCTCGGCGTGCAAGTGAGTCTGCAAGGGCCTGCTGCTTAAGCAGTTCATCAACCTGACGGTCAGCCTCTGCAGCTGCCTTTGCCACAACCTCGCGATCAAGGGTGAGGTGGAGCGAAATCTTGCTACCCAGTGGCAAAGATGTACCCTGTAGAATACTCTGACGACACACACGAGCATCGTCTTGATTTAACAAGGTGATACCCTCGTCGTAGGTTATTGTGCCGATATTCAGTCCCTGCTCCCAGAGCTTACTCTTGGCGTCAAAGAGCGCGCGAGAGATAAGTCGCGGAACGGTTGTGCTGTTCTGCTCAGGACTTACGCCTACGCGTAGAGTGACGCCACTACCTTTCTCTGCCTTGATAGCACTCTGGTCGGTAACCTCCTCACCGTTAAATATCTGCGCAAGAACATAGTTTGTAGCTATATCCTCGACATACTCAAGGTTTTCAATGCCAAAGCCGGCGCTCTCGAGCATATTCTTTGCCTGACGGAGTGAGCGACCTGCTACGAATGGCATTGGTAGCTTCTTCTGGGTAAAGGAGTTGATTGTAATGTAAATCTTGCGACCCTCCTTAACATCTACACCGCCCTTAGGAAGTTGCTCAAGCACCATGCCTCCTGGATATGCAGGAACGTAGAGTGAGTCGTTGATAATCAGCTTAAGACCGCGCTCAGAGGCGTAATACTGTGCATCTTTGAGCGCTAAGCCTGTAAAATCTGGCACTGTGCGACGCATGCCATGGCGAGTACCAACAGCAAGAGCTATGTATGATATAAGTACCAATAGTGCCAGTACAACCACTATAAGTGTCACATTCCAGAGTATCGGTTTACTGCGTAGACGAGAAAACCAAGAACTTGTATCTCTCTTTGTTGCCATATTCTATATCTCGTTATAATGTGTATCACGTTCAATGGCTCTAAAGCCAGCGTTACGACATATACGCTCAATGTCCTCAATGCTCATCGTTGGACGAAGGTCGTCAGCACCAGCCATAGAGTATATCTTTGTTGAGTCGTCTATCGTTCCGTCAATATCATCTGCACCAAAGGCAAGGGCAAGCTCTGTAGTAGTCTTGCCATACATCACCCAGTATGCCTTTATGTGCGCCACATTGTCAAGGATAAGGCGACTCATGGCAAGTGTTCTCAGGTCGTCAGTGACCGAGGTCTCTCCTAAGTGGCTCAACTGGTTATGTTGGCTGCGGAACTTGAGAGGAATAAAGGCGTTTATTCCGCCCGTTTCATCCTGAAGTTCGCGTAGTCGCATCAGGTGATCTATGCGGTGCTCAATGCTCTCAATATGTCCATAGAGCATTGTGGCGTTGGTGTCAATGCCCAGTTTATGGGCTGCACGGTGCAGTGCTATCCACTGCTCGGCACTTCCTTTCTGTGGGCAAATAGCGTTGCGGATCTCCGGTGCAAAAATCTCAGCACCTCCGCCTGGAATAGACTCCATACCTGCATCTTTAAGCAGTTGTAGACCCTCTGTCGTAGAGAGTCCCGCCTTGGAAATCATATAGTTAAGCTCTACGGCAGTAAATGCCTTGATTGCAGCCTGAGGCATAATCTGCTTAACCTTACGAATCATATCGGCATAGTAGTAGAGGTCGTGTGTTGGGTGCACACCGCCCACGATATGAATCTCAGTAGCCCCGCTATCTTTACGCTGTCGGACAATATCAAGAACTTGCTCAAGAGTGTAGTCCCAAGCACCCTCCTCGCCCTCACTGCGGCGGTAGGAGCAGAACTTACACTCAAATTGGCACACATTTGTCGGCTCAAGGTGGAAGTTACGGTTGTAGTAGACCTTATCACCACTCTTGTGACGCTTGGCTGCTACAGCTATTTCGGCCAATTGCCATAGTGGTGCCTCCTTCCACAACTTAAGAGCCTCAGCGGCTGATATTCGCTCTGAAGAGTTCAATTTAGATATTATATCTGCCACAGACATACTACTTCGGTGCTTTACGATATAGGTAAATTCCAATAATTAGGAATATGATATTTGGTAGCCATACGGCAAGCATTGTAGGCATACTTCCACCCTTAGCAAACTCCTCAAAGACTCGTGTAAGCATAATGTACGAGAAGCAGAGGGTAATACCTATACCGATGTGCAGACCAGTTCCTCCACGAACCTTGCGTGATGAGAGAGCCACACCGATAAGTGTCAGGATAAATGTTCCGAATGGGTAGGAGAAACGGATGTGTCGCTCAACCTCAATTTGGCGAATACTATCAGAGCCTTTACTTCGTTGCTGGGCAAGAAAGTCATTAAGCTCAACAATATTCATTGTGGTCAAAAACTCCGTCAATCGACCCAACTCTACCACGTCAAGGTTGATGACAGTATCAAGATTTCGGTGTTGGGTAAATTTTTCATCACCCATCTCGTCAAATATGCGGGTCGTATATCGCTGAGCGGTCCAGTGCTTGCTCTGTGGGTCAAACTTTACATCAGAAGCCTCCAATGCGCCAACAAGTGTGCTACCCTCATACTGCTCAAGGGCGAAGAATGATGCTACTGAAGTACTCTTGCTAAAACCACGAATATAGGCAAACTTGCCAGGCTCAACTTGGCGGTAGATGTGGCGGTCATACTGCTCACGCACACGACGGGCGATATACTTCTGCTCAAAGGCGACGCAATCCTTCTGCGTCATCGGAATAACCCAGAGGCTGAGCAGCAGCGATAGAGCTGTGATGAAAAGTGCTCCCAGAAAGTATGGCCACATAAGCCTGCGGAACGACATTCCGCCCGATAGCATTGCCACAATCTCTGTCTGGTAGGCGAGCTTTGAGGTGAAGAAGATTACGGCAATAAAAGTAAAGAGTGCCGAGAACTGGTTTATAAAGAAAGGCACAAACTTAAAGTAGTAGTCAAAGATAATAGCCTTAACAGGTGCCTGCATCTGAATAAAGTCATCAACCTTCTCTACATAGTCAAAGACCACCACGATGACAATAATCATCGCAATAGCAAAGAGGTATGTGCCGACAAACTTACCCAAGATATATCTATCCAATATCTTGAAGCCTGGGAACCATGACGGTCGCTTGTTGTATTGAGGAAGCATTGCCATACTAAAGTCGTCTTGATAGTTTCTCTACCATAATTGTCTTCCACTGAGTAAAGTCACCTGCGATGATGTGCTTGCGAGCCTCACCTACAAGCCATAGGTAGAAGCCGATGTTGTGCAACGAGGCAATCTGGGCAGCCAGCATCTCGCCGCAGACAACAAGGTGGTGTAGATAAGCCTTTGTATACTGTGTATCAACGAATGTTGTGCCGTTAGGGTCGATTGGCGAAAAGTCGTTCTCCCACTTTTTGTTGCGGATATTTATCACACCCTCAGAGGTAAAGAGCTGACCGTTGCGACCATTTCTTGTCGGCATAACGCAGTCAAACATATCTACTCCGCGAGAGATAGCCTCAAGGATATTTATCGGAGTACCTACCCCCATAAGGTAGCGAGGCTTGTCAGTCGGAAGAACAGCATTGACAACCTCAATCATCGCATACATAACCTCCGTAGGCTCTCCAACAGCAAGACCTCCGATAGCATAGCCATCGGCATTATACTGAAGTACATTCTCGGCAGCCTTAGCTCTTAGGTCGGCATATCCGCAACCCTGAACAATAGGGAAGAGAGATTGGTAGTGACCATACTTAGGCTGGGTCTTATGGTATTGATTAAAGCAGCGGTCAAGCCAACGCTCGGTAAGGGCAAGGGACTTTGCTGCATACTCCTTTGGAGCATCGCCCGGAGGACACTCGTCAAATGCCATCATAATATCGGCGCCGATAGTACGCTCAGTATCTATCACGCTCTCAGGGGTGAAGAGGTGGCGTGAGCCGTCAATGTGTGACTGGAAGTGGCAACCCTCCTCCTTGAGTTTGCGACATGCTGCAAGTGAAAATACCTGGAAACCTCCGCTGTCAGTGAGCATAGGCTTATCCCATGATGAAAAACGGTGTACACCGCCCGCCTGCTCAAGAATCTCCATGCCCGGACGCAGGTAGAGGTGGTATGTATTTGCAAGGATAATCTGTGCTTTTGCCTCGCTCTTTAGGTCACGATGAAAGATACCCTTCATTGCTGCTGCAGTACCTACAGGCATAAAGATTGGGGTCTGGATAGTACCATGGTCGGTGGTAATCTCACCAGCACGAGCCTTGCTCTGAGTGTCAGTATGTTGTAATGTAAACTTCATATCGCACAAAGATAGTGATTATTTTGCAAAAGTTGCAATTTGAAGCTCTCTAATTATCTTGCCAGAGTAGCTTAAATCTTTGGCTTGAATGTTGAATGGCTCGGAGTATGAGAAATTCGGGAGTGTTGAGGGCTCATATAGCCCTTGCAGGGTGTAATATTGTCTGGGCGTGCGACTATCCGTTTTACAATTTGCTATTGGGACGCTATATATCGCCCATGGCGATGATTACGGCGTCGCTTATCGTTGCGGCTCTGTTGTCGTGGATTCCGAGAATCTGGGAGCAGCCAGAGAAGATTGAACGTAAAGATTGGGCGATAATTGTAGTAGCAGCGTTGCTGATGGGTGTTACACGCAAGGTGATGATGATGTTTGGCCTGTCGCGCACTTCGCCAATTGATGGCTCTATTATTGCCACTATGGTGCCATTATTGGTCTTGGTGGTCTCGGTAATTGCGGGCGTTGATCGGCTGAGTATGCGTAAGGTTCTGGGATTATTGATGGGTATGGCGGGTGCTATGGCAGTGATAGTCACAAGTGGTAGTCAGCACCACGATAAGTCTGAGCTTCTGGGTAATGTGATGATGATATGTAGCGGTGTGGTTACGGCACTCTATATGGTATTTTTTAAGCGATTGGTGGCAAAGTATCGCATAACAACGCTGTTGAGGGCTATCTATACAATTTCGGCACTTGTGGTGTTGCCTTTTGGATGGCATAGCATTACAAGTGAGCACTTTAGCAACTTTGATACCCACGTTTGGCTTGCCGCACTCTTTGTGCTTGTAGTGCCAACCTATTTGCCCAATCTGCTGCTTAACTACTCTCTGCGCTTTGTTCCGCCGACTGTATCAAGTAGCTACACATATATCCAGCCGTTGCTTGCCGTAGCGCTCTCGGTGGCAATGGGCCTTGACCGCCTACACGTTGATACGATACTCTTTGCACTAATGCTCTTTGTGGGTGTGTGGTTAGTGATTACATCATACAAAAAGGAGGCTGTTTAGGCCTCCTTTACTGATATATACTCTTTTAGTGTCTCTACATACTGCTTAAAGGCTGTTTTGCCTACATCTGTAATTTTGCACAAGGTGCGCGGTTTGCGACCCACAAAACCCTTCTCAACATCTATATAGCCTGCCTTGCTGAGCTTGTCTATCTGAACGCTTAAGTTGCCAGATGTCGCCCCCGTGCGCTGCTTGAGGTAGACAAAGTCAGCAGACTCAACACCGATAAGTATTGAGACAACGGCTAATCGCAGCTCTGAGTGCAGTAGTGGGTCTAATGGCTTTAGCATTGCTGTTTTTTGCTTTTGCAGTTCATTATATGTCCTGGGATGATCATCATTACGATGAATATTGCTGCAAAGATAATAATATCGCTGTAAATTAGCCACTCCGAAGTGTTCTGAAGAGCATCTTCCCCAATATTTTTAAGTGCAATATGTTTAATAGGGAAGATTAGCGAGAGTAGCATGGCAATACCACCGCACACAGTCAGCTTCTGATGACGGCATATTGCGCCAGTGATAACAGTACCCATACCCATCAGCAGAATAATGAGGTAGAGCATTGATGTGCCGTAGGCTATAGCTGCCACAAAGGCAAAGAGAGATGAAATGCCAAAGACTGCCCATACAGCACTTATGCTGCGATCAACATAAGACTTGGGCGTTGGCGACTCCCTACGGGCAAGAACTACTGTCGCCACCCCTCCAATCACGGGAATGAGCCACCACGCCCAAATAAGTGCCGTGTTAAGGTGTAGGCACATTACAAAATACTCAAAAATAGATACTGCAACGGTGGTATATCCCCAACTAAGAAAGTACTTGCCACTGTTGCGCTCAATCTGATTTGAGGTATCCGCAATCATCTGCGAGATAATCTCTAATGATTTCTGGTTGTCCATAGTGCTAATGTTTTAGTTTTACGGTACAAATATAAACAAGTTTATAATATAAACCAAAAAAATGACAAAAAAAGAGAGCATACCTCCTTGTGGTTGCTCTCTATCGCTATTATTGAGGCAATTACTGTGCAGGTGCGTCAGTAATACCGAGCTCCTTCTTTACTGCAGCGTTGATATTTACAACCTGAGCAGCGTCGCTATATACGAAAGCCATTGCATCAAAAACTGCTGCATAGCCACCAGCCTTAGCAACCTTTGCGATTGCAGCGTCAAGCTTCTCCTGGATAGGTGCTGCAAGCTCCTGCTGCTTCTTTGCGAAGTCCTGCTGTGCAATCTGCTGGAACTGAGCATAACGCTCCTGAAGACCGCTAAGCTCAGACTGCTTCATCTGCTTAACAGTTGGGTTCATAGTTGCCTGGGTCTTCTCAAACTCAGCGTAGCGGTTGTTGAACTCAACCTGAATAGCCTCAAGCTGCTCCTGAAGCTCCTTACCAAAGGCGTCAAGGTTAGTCTGCATCTCTTTAGTCTCTGGCATCTGAGCAAAGAGCTCCTGAGTGTTTACGCTTGCAAGTTTCTGTGCAAAAACATCTGCTGAACAAAATACCATCGCCAGAACGAGGGTTAGTTTAAGGAATTTTTTCATAAGTGTTTGTTTGTGTTATTTAAGTAATTCAATAATTTTCTGTGTATGGTCTACAGCCTCAGAACAGTAGAGCATTGTTGCATTTGATGCCTTGTCGAGTACCATGTCGTATCCACCTGCCTTAGCATAGTTGTCTATAACGCTAAAGACACGCTTCTGTATTGGCTGTATAAGCTCTATGCGTTTTTTCATCATTACGCCATCGTTACCAAAGACCGACTGCTGATACTCTGTAGCTGCCTGCTCCTTAGTTAGTATCTCCTGCTCCTTAGCGTTACGCTGAGCAGCAGTAAGGTTTGCCTTCTGAGCCATGTAGTTATTATAAAGGTTCTCAACGGCGGCATATGTAGCGTCCACCTTTGCCTGATACTCCTTAGCAAGATTGTCAAGGGTAGTCATAGCGGTGTTGTACTGGTCAATGGAGCGGAAAATCTTCTCGCTATCTACCACGATATATTTCTGTGCACTAGCCACACCGATGCACATGAACAGAGCTGTAAGAGCAACAATAAATCTTCTCATAACTTTCATCTTTTAGTGTTTAATGTATAACGCCCTGTGTTTCAAAAATATTGCCATTAGAAGTTCTGGCCGAGAACAAAGTGGAATTGGCTACCACTACGCTTTGTCTGTCCAGAGGCTGGGTCAAAGCCGTAACCCCAGTCGATACCAAGCATACCAACGATAGGCAGATAGAGTCGCACACCCACACCGGCAGAGCGCTTAATCTTGAATGGAGAGAAGTCCTTCCAAGAAGAGAATCCATTACCGCCCTCAAGGAATCCGAGCACATAAATCTGTGACGAAGGCTTGAGAATAATAGGGTAGCGAAGCTCAAGGGTGTACTTGTTGTATCCGATAGAGTATCGTGTACCCACGGGGTCGAGGTCGCCATCCTCGTAACCACGCAGAGCGATAATATCCATACCGTAGATGCTATAACCGGTCATGCCGTCACCACCGACCTGGAATCGCTCAAATGGAGATACCTTATTTTTATTATAGTGTCCGAGGTAACCCATCTCAGCCTTAGCCATCAGCACAAGGTTGTTGTTGCGAGTAAGAGGCTGGAACCACTGAGCCTTAAACTGCCACTTGTGGAACTCAATCCAACGCCAGCGGTCCTGCTCCGACAGGTTTGTATCGGCATAATCTTTGCCGTCAAATGCAGAGAATGGAGGGGTAATCTGTAGCGAGAATGAGATGTCCGAACCACGGCGAGGATAGATTGGCTGGTCGGTAGAGTTTCGTCCAAGCACAACCTTAAGAGCCAAGGTGTTCGCATTACCATTCTCCATGATAAATGAGGTATATCCCTTCAGTCCATATCTGAGGTATGAAAGCTCGGCATAGAGCTGGAAGTATGGGTCTGGCCAAGAGAGTCGCTTACCAAGACCAACGGCTACACCATAGCTGCGGAAGTAAGTTCGAGCCTTCTGCCAAGGATAGTAGGCGTCGTTAGACTCTGAAAGGTGACCTGATACAGTGAGTGAGTTTGGCTTGCTACCACCGAGCCATGGCTCAGAGAAGCTTACCGAAAGTGCCTTGTAGTATGTACCATTGGTCTGACCTGAGATAGATAGACGCTGGTTTTGACCCATTGGATATGGTCGCCATGCGCCCTTGTTGAAGAAGTTGCGCACAGAGAGGTTGTTCAGTGTAATACCCACAGAACCTACGAATGTACCAGAGCCCCAACCTGCAGCGATGTTGAACTGGTCAGATGCCTTCTCCTCAAGCGGCCAGTTTACATCAACAAGGTCAGAAGCACCCTGAACAAGCTTAATATCAGGCATGATAGCCTCCTCATTAAAGTGCTGCATACCTGCAAGGGTACGGATTGTCTGCATAAGCAGCGCACGGTTGTATAGCTCACCCGGACGAGTGTATAGCTCACGACGGATAACCTCGTCGTCTACACGCATATTGCCCGAAATGCCTACATTGTTGATTGTAAACTGCTTACCCTCAAAGACTCTTAGCTCAAGGTCCAGAGAGTCTGCACCAACAACAATCTCGGCTGGCTCAATCTGTGACACCAGATAACCCTCGTTCTGATAGAGGCTTGAGATAGACATATCGTCTGGGTTTGCCTCCTTGCCGATACCGAGTCGCTTGTGGATAGATTTCTTATCGTATACGTCGCCACTCTTTACAGAGAGGAGCCTCTGCAGATGCTCAGTCTCGTACTTTGAGTTACCGACCCAATTTACATTGCGGATATAGTACTTGTTACCCTCATTAAGTTTGATATGAAGGCCGATACGCTTTGCGTCGATGGTGTAGATAGAGTCTGAAAGGATGTGGGCGTTACGATAACCCTTAGAGTTGTAGAAGTCAATAAGCAGCTCCTTATCATCCTCATACTCCTTCTCCATAAGTTTTGTCTGCTGCCAGAACTTAATGCTCACGCGGTGAGTCTTCTTAAATGTACGCTCCAGACGCTTGTTATCAAAATTTTTATTGCCCTCAAAGGTGATTGCACCGATGCGTACTCGAGGATTCTTTGTAACGTGGAATGTTACATTGACACCCTGCTTAATAACTGAGTCATTCTCATATGTGGCAGTAACCTCGCAATTGCGGAATCCCTTGTCAGAGAAGTGCTTCTTGATAAGCTTACAGTTCTTGTCGATAACATAGTCAGAGAGCTCGTGACCACGCTTGAGTTTTAGCTCTGTGATAAGGTCCGCGCTCTTGCTCTTTGGTACTCCGGCAATCTTCCAGTTCATAACACGAGCACGCTCCTTAAGCACAACCTCAAGGTCAAGGCTGTCGCCCTCTATGGTGGCACCAATCTGAATATCCTCAAAATATCGTTGCATCCAGAGTCGGTTTGCGGCGTTCTGGATAAATGGACCTGGCAGATATACAGAATCTCCTGGAACCAAACCAGATGCAGAGCGGAGAATATCATGGTTGAGATACTTCACGCCATGGATATTCACCTTGCGGATGTGATAGAGCTTCTGCTGCTTGCTGTCAAGATACTGAGCATCCTGAGGAACCACGAAATTATCATCTGGATTCTCGGTGATAGATATAGGGCCACTCCTCTTAGTTGCCACTGCCGGTTTTGCATCGCGCAATGCCTCACGCAACTCGGTTCTAGCCTTTTTGCGCTCCTCTCGACTCTCTTTTTTGCTTTGCTGTGCCGACACGGTAAGTGTTGAGAGTACCAACACGGCAAAGATTAGATATTTTAATATTCTCATCATATACTGTTTGTTAGAGTTTACCGTAGCGACGCTCGCGCGAAGCATACTCCTCTAATGCTTTATCAAATTGTTCCTGCTTAAAGTCTGGCCACATAGTTGTTGGAAAATACATCTCCGCATAGCTTGCCTGCCAGAGTAAAAAGTTGCTCAGACGACACTCACCGCTGGTGCGAATAATGAAGTCTGGGTCGGGAATGCCCGCAGTGTAGAGGCTCTGAGAGATACTCTGCTCGCAAATATCCTCTACAGCAAGCTCTCCTGCCGCCACCTTGGATGCAAGAGCCTTAACCGCTGTTGTAATCTCATCACGAGATGAGTAGTCAAAGGCTAACACAAGAGTTAGATGCTCACCTGCGGCGGTATCCCTTTCAATCTGCTCCAAATGGCTACATACACGCTCAGAGAAACGGTCTCGGCGACCAATCATCACCACACGCACACCCTGCTCAATAAGCTGTGGGGTCTCTGCAATAACACTCTTGCAGAAGAGCTCCATCAGCGCATTTACCTCCTCGGCTGGACGACCCCAGTTCTCGGTAGAAAAGGCATAGAGAGTGAGATACTTAACCCCGTTTCTGCGAGCGGCTTTGATGCACTCACGAACAGAGTCTACCCCCTCAATATGACCCTCATAGCGCTCCTTGCCCAGAGCCTTTGCCCAGCGGCCATTGCCATCCATAATGATGGCAACATGGGTCGGTATGCGTTCTATATTCTCCATATAACTCGCAAATATAACGCTTTTTTCTGAAATAATGCGTTTTTGTGCAGATAATCACACTTTTTAGCGATTATCTACACCCCACATGAGTTTATTTCGTAACGAGTCGTAGAACGAAATATTGTGTGGAACAGCCAAAGATATCGCTCTTTTTGCCATCTTAATCACAATTTTTTTGTTGTCAGTAATGGCAAAAGTTCTATTGTCTACAGATATTGAAGCCTCGTTACTGCGGGTATGAATCTTTAGCTCTACGGTGCTGCTATCAGGGATAACAACGGGGCGCAATGTAAGGTTGTGCGGCGAGAGCGGTGTGAGGACAAAGCAGTGGCATGAAGGCGATAAAATCGGACCACCTGCACTGAGTGAGTAGGCCGTAGAACCCGTTGGTGTAGAGATAATTACGCCATCACCATTGCATGTGAGCGTAGGCATCGCATCTACCATGACATCAACTGAAATCATTGTGGCTCCAAGTCTTTGAACGGCAACCTCATTGAGTGCGTAGACGCTCTGCTGTCTACCCTCAAACTCGCCCGTAACCTCTAACATCGAGCGCTGTTCAATGCGCAGAGTTCTGGTAGCAATCTGCTCAAAAACCTCATCAATCTCACTGCTCTGTGCAAGCGCCAGAAATCCTAAACGACCAGAGTTGATGCCCACAACGGGAATCTTCTTTCCACAAAGGCGGTGCACACCCTCCAGCAGAGTTCCGTCACCACCATAGCAGACCATTACAGCCTCGCCATTGAGGTCGTCTACGCTCTGACAATACCTCTTTTCGGGCGTAATTGTACGCTCAATGAACTGCTCTATATCATCTGCAGCCTCGCAATTTACAGCATAATCGAAGCCGTAGCGCTCTATGGCGGCGAATATCTGAGCGATCTGCTCTTTGTGCGCAAAGGCAAGTGGACGCGAAAAAAGTATGATTTTCATTTCTACTCTTGAAGAAAATGTTTAACTTTGTGGGCAAAGATAACTAATTTTTTTGGGTGTTATGACAAAACTTAGTGTAAATATAAACAAGATTGCAGTAATTCGCAATTCTCGTGGCGGTAATATGCCAAATGTTGTTAATGCTGCAATTGCAATTGAGCGTTTTGGAGGTCAGGGTATTACTGTTCACCCTCGTCCAGATGCGCGACATATCCGATATTCTGATGTCCGAGAGTTGAAGGATGTGGTTACTACCGAACTCAATATTGAGGGTAATCCTATAGAGTCGTTTGTAGATTTGGTATGCGAGGTTGTCCCTGCACAGGTGACCCTTGTGCCGGATGCAGCTGATGCGATTACCTCTAACGCAGGTTGGGATACGATTAACAATCGTGAGTTCCTTACCGCTATGTGCAGCAAGTTCCATCAGTATGGCATCCGTGTATCTATCTTTGTTGACCCGGATGTTGAGATGGTACGTGGTGCCAAGGAGTGTGGCGCAGACCGCGTAGAGCTATATACCGAGGCATATGCTCGTGACTATGCTGCTGACCGTGAGGCTGCTATCGCACCTTATGTTGCTGCTGCAGAGGCTGCGCGTGAGTGCGGGCTGGGACTCAATGCTGGTCATGACCTTTCGCTTGAGAATCTGAAATATTTTGCTGAACGTATTCCTTGGTGTGACGAGGTCTCTATTGGCCATGCACTTATTAGCGATGCGCTCTATTTTGGTCTTGAAAATACAGTACAACTATATCGCCGTTGCCTGAAAGATGAGTAAAAATCCACTCTCACTGCCCATATTTAAGAAGATTTCTCGCATAGTAGATGAAAAGGGGGTGCAGGCCTTTGTTATCGGAGGCTATGTGCGCGATTATTATCTCGGTCGTAAGTGCTCGGATATCGATGTGGTGGTTGTGGGTAGCGGTATTGAGGTGGCTCAGGCACTTGCAACTGAACTTAAGACTAACGTGGTGGTATTCAAGCGTTTTGGTACGGCAATGCTCCACTCTGACGGTCTGGAGATAGAGTTCGTAGGTGCAAGAAAAGAGTCCTACTCGCCAGATTCTCGTAAACCACATGTTGAGGATGGAACTATTGAGGATGACCAACGCCGTAGAGACTTTACTATCAACGCCTTGGCATGGTCACTCAATAAGGAAACCTTCGGTGAATTGGTAGACCCTTTTGATGGTATGTACGACCTTGAGGATTGTATTATTCGCACACCTTGTGACCCTGATATAACCTTCTCGGACGACCCACTTAGAATGATGCGCGGAATTCGTTTCGCCAGCCAACTGGGCTTTGAACTTGAGGATGAAACTTTTGAAGCTATACGCCGCAATCGTAAACGTATAGAGATTGTCTCTAAGGAGCGTATTATCGTGGAGCTCAACAAGATAGTCGCCTCGCCAGTGCCATCTATAGGTTTTGAACTTCTTGAACTTACAGGACTCCTTGAGCTTATATTTCCTGAACTTCACAACCTCTGTGGTGTGGAGCGACGAGGTAATCACACTCACAAGGATAACTTCAAACATACGCTTAAGGTCCTTGACAATGTAGCTCGCAAGAGCGACGATCTATATCTTCGCTGGGCAGCTGTGTTACACGATATTGCAAAGCCTCAGTGTAAGAGCTACGACCCGAAGATTGGTTGGTCATTCCATGGACACGAAGTATTGGGTTCCAAGATGGTAAAACCTATCTTCCGTCGATTGGGTCTACCATTGGGTGAGCCTATGCGATTTGTGCAGAAGATGGTCTTTCTGCATCTGCGCCCGATAATTCTTGCAGAGGAGCTTGTAACAGATTCGGCAGTGCGTAGGCTACTCTTTGAAGCAGGTGATGATGTGGAGGCGTTGATGACCCTCTGTGAGGCGGATATTACCTCGGGCATTGAGGAGAAGGTTAAACGATTCCTTGATAATTTCGCCCTTGTGCGCCGAAAGATGAAGGACCTTGAGGAGCGCGACAGAGTGAGAAACTTCCAACCACCTATTACGGGCGATATTATCATGCGCGAGTACGATGTGCCACCATGTAGTATACTTGGTGAGATTAAGGATATAATCAAAAATGCAATCCTTGACGGCGAAATACCAAACGAATATGACGCCGCCCATCAGATGCTCGAAACCCTCGCTGCCGAGCGTGGCCTGAAAAAACGCGAGTAAACACGACAGACGAAGTCTGTACCGCTAAAAGGCTAATGGCTAAAAGCCAACAGCCAAAAAAGAGATAGGGAACACATTTGTGTTCCCTATCTCTTTGACGTAATACGCTGATTAAAGAGCGTTTACGTGCAACTGAATTGCGCCTTTGAGGTTACCAGCCTTGTTCTTGTGGATAATGTTGTGCTTAGCCAACTTGTCAAGCATAGCGGTTACCTTTGGAAGCAATGCCTCAGCAGCTGCCTTCTCAGTAGTGTTGCGCAGAGCCTTTACAGCGTTGCGAGCAGTCTTGTGATAAAGGCGGTTGTGAGCACGCTTTGTAGCGGTCTGGCGAATTCTCTTCTTAGATGATTTGTGATTTGCCATAATTGTTAAATTATTTCAGTTGTTAAATTTTTATTTTCTTGTTAGTTGTTTTTGGGGTCCTATTTTTAACCTCCCTCCCCCTCTTGGTTGCCCACCCGTAGGTGGTTTTGGATAGGATTTCTCCCGCTCCGATGGTATCACCCGTCAAAAAATGTAGCCGATACGAGAGTCGAACTCGTCTTTCAAGAATGAAAATCTTGCGTCCTAACCGATAGACGAATCGGCCTTACC
>CAJGDC010000027.1 GCA_904502005.1 uncultured Alistipes sp. | reverse complement strand
GATGGTAACGCTATTCCAATCCCTCAGGCAGATGCTGAGGAGAGTATGGATGCTGCTGCTTGCGTAGGTTGTGGTGCTTGTGCTGCAACATGTAAGAACGGCTCTGCAATGCTCTTCGTTGCTGCTCGTGTATCTTCTCTTGCAAAGCTCCCACAGGGTCGCGTAGAGGGTGCACGTCGTGCTAAGGCGATGGTTGCTAAGATGGATGAGCTTGGTTTTGGTAACTGTACTAACACAGGTGCTTGCCAGGCTGAGTGTCCAAAGGGTATCTCTATCGCTCACATTGCTCGCCTCAACCGTGAGTTCTTGTGCGCAAAGTTGGAGGACTAATACTCTAAATTAAAATAATCGAGGGTTGCTGTAACTATTTCAAAATATTTACGGCAACCCTTTTAACCTTTTATTATAAAAGGTATCTATTTTGGGGGCGTTGTTGCCTATAGATAGAACAATGAAGATATACCGCATATTAATACTACTCATATCTGTCGCTTTGAGCTTTACTGCCATGGCGCAGAGTGGTGCGCATATATCTGGAAGGATTGTCGATGGTGATACGCTTGACGGTGTTGCCGGAGCTGTTATTGAGGTTTCGTCAGTCAAGGCCCCGAGCCAAAAGAGGTACTATACTAGTGAATATGGAGGCTGTTTCCGTATTCCTAATGTTGCTGCAGGTGATTACAATGCCATAGTGACCTTTGTTGGCTATGCTGATAAGCAATTTTCATTCCGTTCTGATGGTCTGCCAAAGAGTATTGGCGATGTTACTATTACAGTTAGTGCAATAGGTATTGAGACGGTAGTTAAGACTGCGGTCTCAACACGAACGATGATTATGGGCGACACTTTGCGATATAATGCCGATGCCTTTAAGGTGGCAGTAGATGCCGAAGTGGAGGCATTGCTTCGTAAAATGCCGGGTATTACCATTACAGATGGTCGTGTAGAGGCTCACGGCGAGGTCGTAAAGCAGATTTATGTCGATGGTAATGAGTTCTTTGGTAGCAATATTCAGCAGGTGCTTCAGAGTATTCCTGCGCAGGCAGTAGAGCATATTGAGGTATATAACCGACTCAGTGAGGCTGCGCAGATTACTGGCGTTGATGATGGCGAGGGTGGTAAGGTGATAAATATCATAACTCGAAGGAGTATCAACCGTAGCTGTTTTGGTAAGGTCCATGCTGGTTATGGCTACGAACCTGATGCTAATAGCGCAGTGACTGCTCGTAATAAATATACGGCTGGAGGTAGTGTCAATATCTTCAATGACCAGTCACGAGTGACAGTTATGGGTCTTGTTAATAACCTTAACAAGCAGAACCTTTCGGATGACGAGATGAGTATTAAGAGCAGTTCAAATAGCAGCTCTGGCTCTCGTCAGTTCTCGGTAAACAACCAGAGTGGAGTGGCTTCGGCAGAGATTTTTGCACTCAACTATACCGACCGCTGGGGACGTCGTCGTAGGGCTAAATTTGAGGGAAGTCTGTTCTATAACCACCTAAATGCTAAGAATAGTTTTACGATAGATAGATGGTACGACCCGGCTGTGTCAAAGAAGGATACTATACACTATGACCAATTTGCAAATCCTAATAACCATACACTTAAGTTCCGAGGTAGAATAGAGTGGAAGGTAGCTAAACGCCAGCGACTGGTGCTTATTCCAACCTTAAACTACTATCCAAATAGCTCAATCAATCGTGTCGATACCACCTCACTGCGTTGGGGTGAGTCGGGCTATCGTTGGATGCCGAGTGGTAATGAAGGATGGAGTAAGAGCTTCTCGCAGGGTCTCTATGCGCAATACTCCTATAAATTTATGCGTCAGGGTCGCTCGTTGCTGCTTGTTGCCAGTGTGAATAATAATAGCTCTGATACTGATCGTGACTACTACTCAAATGGCGCAGGAAAGACGAATAAAAAGGACCCTGATAAGGCAACTATAGCCTATACATACACTCGTAAGACTACTGAGTCTAATACACAGACGTATCGTATACAGCCTACGTTTCGTGAACGATTAGGCCGCCATTCTACTATCAATCTGACATATAGATGGCAGGCGCAGATTCGTACACGAGATCTACTATCTTATGCTACTGATGCTGATTATATTATTGATACTGCAAGGATGAATCGTCGTTCATCATCATCGTTTGACGGCAAGTTTGTATATCATCAGGCGGGTCTGGGTTATCGCTATGGCAAGAATCGCAACTGGTTCTCTGTCAGTGCAATGTACCAGCACTCACGTCTGAGTAACCATAATCGCTGGACGGGAGATAGAATGCTCAGAACATACGATGACTTTGTCTACAACGCTACGCTTCAGTGGGCTTTTGATAATCAGAATACCCTGCGTGTGAGTGCAAATGCAGAGATTAAGGCTCCGTCGCTGTGGCAGATGCTCGATATATATGATGTGAGCAACTCTCAATATTTGACGCTCGGAAATCCAGACTTGCGTCCATATACGGAGCATAACTACTTTGCCCGCTATACCAATCTCTCTACACGTCATGGTACAACCTTTATGATTATGGCTAAGGCGACCCTAATGCCAAACTATATAGGTACGAGCATAGACTACTCACCCGAGACGATAGAGGTAGATGGCAAGAAGTATAACCCCGTGCAGCTCTCTCAACCTGTAAACCTTGACGGATACAAATCTTTTGAGGGGCGTACAAGTATAGGATTCCCGCTCACTTTTATCAGCTCTAACCTCAATATTGCTATTGGCGCTACATACTCAAATGTGCCGATAAGACTCAATAAGGTAGATCAGTTAATGGACAATCTTACAGCCTATACAGACTGGACTTTGGGTAGTAATATATCTGAGAATGTAGATTTTACACTTCGTTGGCGTGGTTCGTATAGTAGCAATAAGAGTGGTAAAGATGTACTTGATAATGAGTTCTTTACCCATCGCGCTACGGCGAATATGAAGTTTGTTCTGCCGCTTGGTTTTACTATTACTACATCCGGCGTATTTACTCAATACTTGGGTATAACAAATGATTATCGAGATAGTTTTACACTGTGGAATGCGTCGGTTGGAAAGAAGGTGCTCAGAAACTTGGGCGAGGTGGAGCTATGTGTGAATGATGTTCTTAATCAAAACACCTCTTTTGCTCGTGGTGTCTGGGCGGGATACTCGCAGATAAGGTATAATAGCACTATGGGCAGATATTTCCTTGTTAAGTTTACATATAATATCCGCTCGTTCCCTACTGGAGCTAAACGACTGAAGATCGATAAGAGGGCTACAGGTGTGCCAACAAACTTTTTTGATAAAGTTGAGCGAAGCCTATCAACGCTAAAATTCTAAGTGCGATATATAAAAAAAGCCTCCTCGGAGGCTTTTCTTATCGTTTAATATGTAGTGCAAGGCCACCTTCGGAGGTTTCGCGATATAGGCTTGGTAGATTTAGACCCGTCTCTTTCATTACAGCTACAACCTTGTCAAACGACACAAGATGTGAGCCATCTGAGAGGGTTGCATATGCATTTGCATCAAGGGCTCGGGCTGCCGCAACAGCATTGCGCTCAATACATGGCACCTGAACAAGTCCGCAAACAGGGTCGCAAGTGAGTCCTAAGTGGTGCTCAAGTCCCATCTCGGCTGCATACTCAATCTGTGCAGGTGTGCCACCAAATAGTTGGCATGCCGCAGCTGCTGCCATGGCGCAGGCAACGCCAATCTCACCTTGACAACCAACCTCGGCGCCAGAGATAGAGGCGTTGTGTTTAACTACATTACCAAAAAGGCCAGCTGTAGCAAGGGCACGAAGAACTCTGATTCTAAGGAACTCTCGCGAGGTAGTCATATGATATAGTACGCCTGGTAATACACCGCAAGAGCCACATGTTGGAGCCGTTACGACAGTGCCACCAGATGCGTTCTCCTCGGCAACAGCCAGGGCGTATGAGTATATCTTTGCGCGTGAACTTAGTGAGCCTGTATAGCTCTTGCTCTTTACGTAGTATGTGCTCGCCTTGCGGGCAACCTTTAGTCCACCAGGTAGTACACCGTCGTTGTTGAGTCCGTTGTGTACAGTATCGCACATAACAGTCCAAATATGGTCAAGGAAGTCCCATATCTCCTTGCCCTCGCACTGCTCAACATACTCCCAGTAGGTCTTGCCCTCGTCATAACACCACTGCTTAATCTGCTGAATGGTTGTTAGGGGATAGATGCTCTCAGGTGCTGCGGCTACGGTGTTCTCATTTGCAAGCGAACCTCCGCCGACACTGAAAATAGTCCAACTATCATACACTTCGCCACCCTTTAGAGCCTCAAAGAGCATTCCGTTAGGGTGGAAGTCAAGCACAACATCTGCCTTCCAAATAATCTCTGTAGGGGCTAAAGGCTCAAGGACTGAGAGTATTGCACTGTGTGTAAGGTGACCCTTGCCTGTAGCGGCAAGAGAGCCGTAGAGGGTTACCTTGTACGCCTCTGCACCCTTGGTGCGCTCAGCAAACTGCTCGGCAGCACGCTTTGGACCCATGGTGTGGCTACTAGATGGGCCACAGCCAATTTTATATAGTTCTTTTAATGATTCCATAGTGCAAATATAGGTATTTTTTTGTACATTTGTGAAAATTAATACAAATAATATGCTGAGATTGTTGCTGCTACTTTGCTCCGTGGCTCTGTCTACACTCTGCTGTGTGGCAAATAATCGCGAGGGGAAGATTATCTCTGTTACAAGCGACGGAGCTACCCGCCGAGCGCTTGTCTATACTCCAAAGAGTCAGAAATCGCCAGTTCCTCTTGTCTTTGTCTTTCACGGCAGGGGAGGAAGTATGAGTGGAATTTCTAAGAAATTGGATATTCATAACCTTTGGCACGAGGCTTTAGTCGTTTATCCTCAGGGTATGTGGTGCGAAGGTGGCTACCGCGACGGTTTTGGTTGGGTGATAAGCGATACAGAGGATGAGGGTAGGGATATCCGATTCTTTGATGTGCTGCTGGAGTATCTGCAGAAAAATTACAATGTTGACAGTAGCAATATCTTTGCTACGGGACATTCAAATGGAGGAGGCTTTACATATGCGCTGTGGGCACTGCGTGGCGATAAGTTTAAGGCATTTGCTCCTTCAGCTTCAAGCTCGCGTAGGCTTGGCGAGAATGCTAAGAAACGAATGCCAAAGTCTGTCTTTATTATGGGAGGAGAGTTGGACGAAATAGTGAAGATTGAGAGGGTGAGACGTGATGTTGAGGTGTCAAAACAGATTAATGGCTGTACTGGCATGCCGAGAAAATTTACCGAGTCTACAAAAATATACTATGGAAAAAATGGGGTAGTTGTTGTTGATGCAATCCACCCCTATGGACACGATATTCAGAGAGCAATACTCCCGGAGTTAGTTGAGTTTTTCAAATACATGTGTCAGAATAAATAGCAAAAACAGAAAGTACGATATACTTTTTTACTATATTTTGCGAAAAATTACCAAAGAAATTTGGAAGTAATAAAAATCTGTATTATTTTTGTCCCCGATTCGGAAACGAATTATATGGTGGATGTAGCTCAGTCGGTTAGAGTGACGGATTGTGGTTCCGAAGGTCGTGGGTTCGAATCCCATCTTCCACCCCTGAAAGCAGGATGCGAGGTTTTGCCTCGCATCTTTTTTTTGTTTGTTTTGTCCTGTGAGCGAGCTCCCATCCAACAAACAAAAAAAATGAGCTTCGCTCCTCCTGCTTTCAGGAGTGCAATCTGGGAAATGGTAGGGTTACCTCAGTCGTCTATTTCCGCACCGCGTAAGCGCGACTGCGGCACTCCTTCGGTGATGTTGCGCATTGCGCAACATTCAAATCCAATCTTCCACCCAAAGTTTGAAAGCCTTGCATCGCAAGGCTTTTTTATTTATATAGCCGTGCAAACTTGTTTGCGAACGGCTATATAAATAAAAAATGGTGTCGCAGACACTTTCAAACTTTGGAAGTGCCCCCGCGGCGAGCGGTAGGGATGGGCGAGCGTAGCGATGTCAATCCCATAAATAAAAAATCCCACCTCGGATTCCGAAGGTGGGAATTTTACAGTAAGTAATTTTATTACATCATACCGCCCATACCCCAAAGGTTAGGCATTGGCGGCCATGATTACATCATACCGCCCATACCGCCTGCTGGCATCGCCGGCATTGGGTTTTCGGCTGGTTTCTCAGCAAGGACGCACTCGGTTGTAAGGAACATAGATGCGATAGATGCTGCGTTCTCAAGAGCTACGCGAGATACCTTAGTAGGGTCGATAATACCTGCAGTCATAAGGTCCTCAAAGCGGTCGTCGCGAGCGTTATAGCCGAAGTTGCCCTCGCCCTCGCGCACCTTGTTTACCACTACAGAACCCTCGCCGCCAGCGTTAGCAACAATCTGACGCAGAGGCTCCTCAATAGCACGCTTAACAATCTGGATACCGGTTGTCTGGTCGTCATTCTCACCCTTAAGACCCTCAAGGGCTGCAGTTGCGCGGATATATGCCACGCCACCACCTGGAACGATACCCTCCTCAACAGCTGCACGGGTAGCAGCGAGAGCGTCATCTACGCGGTCCTTCTTCTCCTTCATCTCAACCTCAGTAGCTGCACCTACATAGAGTACTGCTACGCCACCAGCGAGCTTAGCAAGGCGCTCCTGAAGCTTCTCGCGCTCGTAGTCAGACTTAGCAACCTCGATAGATGAGCGGATAAGGGCTACGCGGTCTGCAATAGCTGTCTTGTCGCCACAGCCATCAACGATAGTGGTGTTCTCCTTTGTTAGGGTAACCTTCTCAGCGCAACCGAGGAATGCGAGAGTTGCATCCTCAATCTTCATACCCTTATCAGATGAGATAACTGTTGCACCGGTAAGCACTGCGATATCCTCAAGAAGCTCCTTGCGGCGGTCGCCAAAACCTGGGGCTTTGCAAGCGGCAATCTTAAGAGTACCACGCAGACGGTTTACAACGAGTGACTGCAGTGCATCGCCATCAACATCCTCAGCGATAATGAGTAGACTGCGACCAGATTGAGCTACAGGCTCAAGGATACCCATAAGCTCCTTCATAGTCGAAATCTTCTTGTCTGCAAGAAGAATGTAAGGCTTGTCGAGTTCAGCCTGCATCTTCTCAGTGTCGGTCATAAAGTAAGGAGAGATATAACCGCGGTCAAACTGCATACCCTCAACAACCTCTACGTGGGTATCAGTACCCTTAGCCTCCTCAACGGTAATAACACCCTCGTTATTTACCTTAGCCATAGCCTCTGCAATCAGAGTACCGATAGCACGGTCGTTGTTAGCAGAGATGGTTGCCACCTGCTCAATCTTTGTATTGTCAGAGCCAACCTCCTGACTCTGAGCGCGTAGTGACTCTACAATCACTGAAACTGCCTTGTCAATACCACGCTTAATATCCATTGGATTTGCGCCAGCTGTTACATTCTTCAGACCTACGCTGATAATTGCCTGTGCAAGAACAGTAGCTGTTGTAGTTCCGTCACCAGCATCGTCGTTGGTCTTTGATGCCACCTCGCGCACCATCTGCGCACCCATATTTGCAAAGGCATCCTCAAGCTCTACAGCCTTAGCCACAGTAACACCATCCTTAGTAACCTGTGGCGCACCGAACTTGCGGTCAATAATCACATTGCGACCCTTAGGACCCAGGGTCACCTTCACTGCATTTGCAAGCGCATCAACACCCTCCTTGAGAAGGTCACGCGCCTCGATATTATACTTAATCTCTTTTGCCATAATCTTATCTCTTTAATTGGGGTTTCGATTTTATAGGGTTTTTACTGCCTTTCTCTTGCCATTTAAATCCTCACATACGTTTTAGTATGCTGCGGTTTAATTGTCTACGAGGGCGTTGTAATAACACCTCTAAAATCAAAACTGATGTTTGTTTTTTGCTAAGAGCTAATAGCCAACAGCTATTTCTCTACTACTGCTAAAATCTCTGACTGCTTCATTATGATGTAGCTTGTGCCACCATAGTTAACCTCAGTGCCTGAATACTTGCCATAAAGTACCTCGTCACCCTCCTTAACCTCCATAGTAACATCCTTAGTACCAGGACCTACGGCGATAACCTTGCCTGCAAGTGGCTTCTCCTTTGCTGTGTCCGGAATAATTAGACCTCCGGCGGTAATCTCCTCTGCCGGATTAGGCAGAATGAGAACTCTGTCTGATAATGGTTTAATCATAATCTTTCTCTATTTTGTTTAACAATTTTCTGTTTGTCTAACTATCTTCAATAGTTGTGCCAAAGGCGATTTTATACCAATTTTGGCAGAGCATTTGACATTTTGGCACAAATTTACTATTTTTGTTGTAAAAGTATGACACCATGAAGCGGTTATTTACCATTATTTTTTTGTGCTTAGCGATTTTTACTGTGCAGGCACAACAATTATCCGACCAGATGTTCTCAAAGCCTAAGTCGCATCCAAGGCTTATACTTAGTCAGGGTGATATAACCTCGCTTAGGCAGGCTGTTGAGTATAGCCCGCAAATGGCAAGACTTGACAGTTATATTATTCGCAGTGCCAATAAGATGCTCGAGCAACCCGTTGCGGAGTATAAAAAGCAGGGTAAAAGGTTGCTTACTATATGCCGCCAGGTGTTAGAGCGGGTGCTCTATTGTAGTTATAGTTACCTGACAACCAAAGATATAAAGTATGCCTTGAGGGCTGAACAGGAGATGCTTGCAGCTGCGGCATTTGATAATTGGAATCCCTCACACTTTCTTGATGTGGCAGAGATGACAACAGCACTGGCTTTGGGTTATGATTGGCTATATGATTTACTGTCGGAGCAGAGTAGGGAGAAGATTGCGACTGCTATAGTCGAAAAAGGTCTGCTTGGAGCTGAAAAAGAGAGCCAGATGTGGTTCTATCGCCGTGCAAATAATTGGAATCAAGTCTGCAATTGTGGTATGGTTTTGGGGGCATTAGCAATCTCTGAGCGTGAGCCTGAATTGGCAAAACAGATGGTCGAAAAGTCGCTTTTGTCAAATCCTATAGCAATGGCAACCTATGCGCCGGATGGAGTATATGCTGAGGGTAGCGGATACTGGAGCTATGGTACTTGGTTTGAGGTTGTGATGATAGAGGCTCTGCGAAGTGCATTGGGTAGTAGTTTCGGTATTGAGAAGGTAGAGGGATTTATACAATCTGCTGATTTTATTAATTTTATGATAACCCCAACTGGTAGACAATTTAATTTCTCAGATAATGGCGCAACCGCAAAAAGGAGTCAAAATCCACTACTCGCTTGGTTTGCAGCAGAGCGTGGCGATATGGGTGTTATCTACGATGATTTTCGTAGTCTTGAGAGTGATGCAATTCGTGTTGAGGAGCGTAGAATGTTGCCTCTGTCAATGTTCTTTTTGTCGCGTTGTGAGTTGAATAACATACAGCCACCAAAGTCCAATTTCTTTGTCGGTGGTGGGGAGCAACCTATCTTTGCATATCGTAGTGGTTGGGACTCTAAAGATGATATCTATTTAGCTGCAAAGGGTGGCTCGGCATCGCTCTCTCACGCGCATATGGATGCTGGTAGTTTTATCTACGAGTGGGGAGGTGTGCGCTGGAGTATCGACCTGGGCTCACAGAACTACTACTCTCTTGAGAGTAAGGGTGTAGATTTGTGGAATATGAAGGAGGGCTCGCAACGTTGGCAGGTCTTTCGCATCGGTAGTTCTTCGCACTCTACACTAACAGTTAAAGGTAAAAATCACCTTGTTGGGGGTAGAGCGCCGATGGCTGCTGTTTATGATAAGCCAGATTGTTATGGTGCAACCTTTGACCTTTCGTCACTCTTTGAAGAGCTCTCTGTCGCCCGTCGAACAATAACTATTAACGATTTGGGCCATGTAAGCGTTGTTGATACTCTTCGGTCAGAGCAGCCGACAGTGGTTCGTTGGACTATGTGCACAAACGCAGAGGTTGAACGACTTAATAACCGAGAACTGCTTCTTAAGCAGCAGGGTAAATCGCTGATACTCCGTGCATCAAAGGGGGCTAAGGCTTTTGTTATTTCTAATGACCCACCGCATGATTATGATGCTCCAAATAAAGGCTCACAAAGGGTCGGTTTTGAGGTAAAAGTGAACAAGAACGTTGTGTTTCGTGTGAAACTTCTTCCAATTGGTTGAAAAAAGTAAAATTTGGTTGAATTTTTCACTTGTTTTTACTATCTTTGCAAGGATTGTAGTAAGTTCTGTGCCCATACTTGAGGCAGAATTTAAGACAAATGTAATCTTAATATGATCTAACTAATTGGTAATCATTGTGTTATATGGTTGCCAGTGTCCCCAGATTATGTCCTGACGTGGAAAAAGAGCAGTTGCAGCAGGTGAGTGATACGGTGCAGTGGTATGTGCTGCGAGTAACATATCAACGTGAGTTGATAGCTGCACGTAGGCTTAATGAGTTGGGTGTTGAAAATTTTGTGCCGACAAAGGTTGTTAGGGCAAAACTGCCTAATGGCAGAACGAAACTACAGCGCAGGGCGCTTGTGCACAACTACATCTTTGTACGCTCTGATCGCCAGACGATAGACCATATAAAGCAGTTTGAACTACCATACTTGCGTTATGTCATGCACACTATAAACTCGGTCTATCAGGCTATGGTAGTGCCGCCAGAGCAGATGCGCAGTTTTATGCTTGTTGTGGGCACGGAGGATGAGCGCCTGATGCTTCTTGAACAGCAGAGTGTAGAGCTTAAGGCTGGCACGCGTGTGAGGATTATGGGTGGTGTATTTGCAGGTGCTGAAGGTCTACTTACAAAGGTCCCAGGTATACGTGAGCGCCGCGTAATTGTGAGAATTGAGGGTGTCGTAGCGGTCGCCACACCCCGCATCGAAAGAGAGTTAATAGAGATAATATAACAAACTATGAAAATTGCAGTAGCAGGAACAGGTTATGTGGGCTTGAGTATGGCGACATTGCTCTCGCAGCATAATGAGGTGGTGGCTGTGGATATTGTCGCCAGTAGGGTGGAGATGATTAATCGCCGACAGTCGCCTATTCAGGATGAGTATATTGAAAAGTTCTTTGCTGAGAGAGAGCTTAATCTTACAGCTACGCTTGATGCTCAGGCAGCATATAGCGATGCCGATTATGTGATTATTGCGGCGCCGACAAACTACGACAGTCAGAGAAATTTCTTTGACACCTCTGCCGTTGAGAGTGTTATAGACTTGGTTATCAAGTATAATCCAAATGCTATTATGGTCATTAAGAGCACCATACCTGTTGGTTTTACTGAGCATATTCGTGAGAAAACGGGTAGCCAAAACATACTCTTCTCTCCAGAATTTTTGCGCGAGAGTAAAGCTCTGTATGATAATCTCTACCCGAGCCGTATTATCGTTGGTCGCCCAAATGGTGACGAGCGCCTTGATGCTGCAGCGCACACCTTCGCAGACCTTCTTAAGCAGGGAGCAGTAAAGGAGAATATTGATACACTCTTTATGGGACTAACAGAGGCCGAGGCTGTAAAACTCTTTGCCAATACATATCTTGCCCTCAGAGTGAGCTACTTTAACGAACTTGATACTTATGCCGAGATGAAGGGACTTGATACTGAGGCTATTATCTCAGGTGTTGGCCTTGACCCACGTATCGGTACTCACTACAATAACCCATCGTTTGGTTATGGCGGTTACTGCCTTCCAAAGGATACTAAGCAGCTTCTTGCCAACTATCAGGATGTGCCGCAGAATATGATGTCGGCAATTGTCGAGAGTAACCGCACTCGCAAGGACTTTATCGCCGACCGTGTGCTGACTATGGCGGGTTACTATAGTGGTAATAGTAGCTACTGCGCCTCACGAGAGCAACGCTGTACTATCGGCGTATACCGCCTAACAATGAAGACCGGCTCTGATAACTTCCGCCAGTCATCAATCCAGGGTGTAATGAAGCGCATCAAGGCCAAGGGCGCCGAGATAATCATCTATGAACCAACCCTTGAAGATGGCACCACCTTCTTCGGTAGCCGCATCGTAAATGACCTCAACGAGTTCAAGAATCTCTCGCAAGTTATCTTGTCAAATCGATATGATTCATCGCTTGACGATGTAAAAGAGAAAGTTTATACCCGAGACTTGTTTAGGAGAGATTAACAAAATGTAAATTTATGACGGAAACGTTAATAATTTGTGCGTACTGCAAACACTCAAAAGAAACTGAAGGTGCTAGAAAGGAGCTTATTGCAGTAAGTAACGGATTGTTTTATAAGATTTAAATGAATGAAATATGTCAATTTTCAAAGATAAAGTCCTGTTGATTACAGGCGGTACAGGTAGTTTCGGAAATGCTGTACTTCGTAGGTTTTTGGATTCGGATATAAAGGAAATTCGTATTTTCTCAAGAGATGAGAAGAAGCAGGATGATATGCGTCATCAGTTGCAGAATCCAAAGGTGAAGTTTTATATCGGTAATGTACGTGATAAATCTTCTGTCGATATTGCAATGAGAGGGGTGGATTATGTTTTTGCAGCGGCGGCGCTAAAGCAAGTTCCATCTTGTGAGTTTTTCCCGATGGAAGCTACTCGAACAAATGTTTTAGGTACAGCAAATGTTTTGGAATCTGCCATAGAACATGGAGTAAAGAATGTTGTTGTACTATCAACTGACAAGGCTGCATATCCTATCAATGCAATGGGTATTTCCAAGGCTTTGATGGAGAAGGTCGCTATTGCAAAAGGACGTGAGTTGGGCGAGGGGGCACAGACAACCATCTGTTGTACTCGTTATGGTAATGTAATGGCATCACGTGGTTCTGTTATTCCATTATGGGTCGAGCAGATGATGGCGGGAAATCCTATTACGATTACCGATCCCAATATGACTCGTTTTATGATGACTCTTGATGATGCTGTAGATTTGGTAATTTACGCATTTCAACATGGTCACAATGGGGATCTTTTTGTGCAAAAAGCTCCGGCAGCTACCTTAGATGTATTAGCTCAAGCTCTTAAAGAGATTTATGCTAAGGTATCCCCTGAGTATGGCGAGACTGAAGTAAGGATTATTGGCACACGCCATGGTGAGAAATTGTATGAAACCTTGGTGACAAGAGAGGAGATGTCAAAGGCTATTGATATGGGTAACTACTATCGTATACCTTGTGACAATAGAGACTTAAACTATGATAAGTTCTTTACTGAGGGTAATGAGGATATATCTAGAATTGAGGATTACCATTCACATAATACTACGCGCTTAGACGTTGAAGGTATGAAACAGCAACTTCTCCGTTTACGCTTCATACAAGAAGATTTAGGTCTTATTGAGCGAGCAAAGGCAAGGGATATTAGAAGCGAATAATATGAAAGTTTTAGTTACAGGCGCTAAAGGCTTTGTAGGACGTAATTTGGTTGCTCAACTGCGCAATATAGCAGAAGGAAAGGCTAAATGCTATGGCGATTTAATCATTGAGCAGGTCTACGAATACGATATAGATTCAACTCAAGAACAACTTGAGCAATATTGTCGTGAAGCTGACTTTGTGTTTAATTTAGCAGGTGTAAATAGACCTCACAATGCAGAGGAGTTTATGGCAGGCAATTTCGGATTTGCATCTATACTACTTGCTACATTAAGGAAATATGGCAATAAGTGTCCGGTAATGTTATCTTCATCTATTCAAGCGACATTGCAGGGCCGATTTGGTGATAGTGAGTATGGACGCAGTAAAAAAGCTGGAGAGGAACTATTCTTTGAATATGGAGAGCAGACTGGTGCAACGGTTTTAGTATATAGATTTCCAAATCTATTTGGTAAGTGGTGTAGACCTAATTATAACTCAGTTATTGCAACATTTTGCCATAATATCGCTAATGATTTACCAATTCAGGTTAATGATCTAACGACTCAATTAGAACTTTTATACATTGATGATTTGGTAGATGAGATGATAGCAGCTCTTAAGGGTTGTGAACACCATTGTGAGTTTGATGGTGTGGAGACAGTTCTTTGTAACAATGGTCGTTATTGTGCGGCTCCTGTAACACATAAGGTAACTCTTGGAAAGATAGTCGATTTGTTAGACTCATTTAAGAATCAGTCAAACACATTGATTGTACCTGAGATTCCTGAAGGCTCTTTTGCAAAAAAACTATATTCAACATACCTATCATATCTACCCAAGGAGAAGGTCGCTTTCCCACTAAAGATGAATGTAGATCATAGAGGTAGTTTTACCGAATTGATAAAGAGTGAGAAAGTCGGACAAGTGAGTATCAACATCTCAAAGCCTGGAATAACAAAGGGTGAACATTGGCATAACACAAAGTGGGAGTTCTTTATGGTTGTATCTGGTAACGGTCTTATTCAACAGCGTAAGATTGGAACAGATGAAATATTAAATTTTGAGGTTAGTGGCAACAAAATAGAGGCAGTGCATATGTTGCCAGGATATACTCACAATATAATAAATCTGTCATCAACAGATGACTTAGTGACTGTAATGTGGTGTAATGAATGTTTTGATCCATCGCACCCAGATACATATTTTGAAAAAGTAGATAGTAATAAATAATAGCTGCTATATGGATGTTAAACTTGATTATGCAAATGTGCAGTTTGCTGATGATGGTAGATTGAAACTTTTGATTATTGTTGGGACAAGACCAGAGATAATTCGTTTGGCTGCAGTGATCAATAAATGCCGAAAATATTTTGATACAATTTTGGCTCATACCGGTCAGAACTACGACTATAACCTTAATGGCGTATTTTTTCGAGATCTCAAACTCAAAGATCCTGAAGTTTATATGAATGCGGTCGGAGATGATTTGGGCGCGACGATGGGTAATATTATCAACTCATCCTATAAGTTGATGGTACAAATAAAGCCAGATGCAGTTTTAGTGTTGGGAGATACGAACTCATGTCTATCTGTTATCGGAGCGAAGAGATTACATATTCCAATTTTTCATATGGAAGCTGGCAACCGTTGCTTTGATGAGTGCTTACCAGAGGAGACAAATCGTCGTATTGTAGATATAATTTCGGATGTCAATATGTGCTATTCAGAGCACGCTCGCAGGTATCTAAATGCGTCTGGTGTGGCAAAAGAACGTACATATGTTACAGGCTCTCCTATGGCAGAGGTGTTGCATCAGAATTTAGCGGAAATAGAGACTTCGGATATTCATAGTAGATTAGGACTAGAAAAGGGTAAGTATATACTCTTGTCTGCTCACAGAGAGGAGAATATTGATACAGAAAAGAACTTTACGTCACTATTCTCTGCAATTAACAGTATGGCAGAAAAGTATGATATGCCAATTTTATACTCTTGTCACCCTCGCAGCCGCAATAGATTAGCTGCAAGTGGCTTCAAACTCGATTCAAGAGTTATTCAACATGAGCCTCTAGGTTTTCACGATTACAACTGTCTTCAGATGAATGCATTTGCAGTTGTTAGCGATAGCGGTACATTACCAGAAGAGAGCTCATTCTTTACAAGTGTTGGACACTCTTTCCCTGCTGTGTGTATCCGTACATCAACAGAACGCCCAGAGGCATTGGATAAGGGCTGCTTTATTTTAGCGGGTATTGATGAAAAATCATTATTACAAGCTGTAGATACCGCAGTGGAGATGGTAAAAAACGATGATAATGGCATTCCAGTACCTAACTACATTGACGAAAATGTCTCAACGAAGGTTGTTAAACTGATACAATCATACACAGGCGTTGTTAATAAAATGGTTTGGAGAAAATGGTAGGAGACAGAAGACAATAGTTATTCATGGTTGCTTGCTTAATTGATAATTAAGAAGATAAAGCAGTATAGAGTGAGTTTACTGAACGCTATAAATACCGAAGAGCGTATAACGATATCTAGTTGGATTATAGTGACGTTAGCAAAATATGCAAGAAAATACAAATAAAGCGATAGTAGTGAATACAATCGTAATGTATTTGCGTTTAGGCATAACTTCAATTGCTGGGTTATTTACCACTCGCTATGCTTTACAAGCATTAGGTGTAAGTGATTTTGGAATTTTTTCAGTTGTAGGAGGCATAATATCATTGATTACTATTATCAATACAATTATGTTATCTACGTCAATGCGCTTTATTTCGGTATCTGTAGGCAGATCTGATGATCAAGCTACTAACAAGGTTTTTAATGTGAGTTTGTCAATTCATATTCTTATAGCGCTGTTAATGGCTTTCATCGCAATACCAATAGGTAAGTGGTACATAATTAACTTTGTTAATTTTGAAGGTAATATTAATCTAGTTGTACAAGTATTTAATATATCAATTATAGGCTCTGTCATATCCTTTATAGGTGTTCCATACGAGGGAGTGATAATTGCTAAGGAAAAATTTATTGTAACAAGCATTACTAATGTGTTTTTTAGCATAATAAAGGCGCTTATATCATACTTGTTGATTTTACACTTTGAGAATAAATTGTATGTATATGCGATAACAGTAGCCATTTGTACATGTGCGCCAACTTTTATATACATACTATATGGATATATTAAGTGGCACAGTTTAACAAAGGTGAAAATTGTCAAAGATTTAGCATTGTACAGGGAGATTATTCTATTCTCAAGATGGGTAGGGTTTGGAGCTGTTGCTCAAGTTGGACAATCACAAGGTGCAGCATTGTTGGTTAATGTTTTTTTTAATACAGTTATGAATACAGCTCAGGGTATTGCATTGACGATCAAATCTTTGATTATGATGGTGTCGCAAAACCTTACAAAATCAATTTCCCCTCAAATCACAAAGAGCTATGTGGCGGGGAATCATAATAGATGCAAACTTTTGATTGCAATGTCATCGAAATTTTCGTTCCTTGCAATGATGATTATTTCAGTGCCGTTTATTATTGATGTCAACTATTTGCTAAATTTATGGTTAGGTGGGGTACCCGAATTCGCACCTAAGTTTGTGTACTTAATAATAATAGATAGCCTAGTATCTGCATTTAATATGGGTCTATCAGAGGCTATTTTCGCCAATGGAAATATTAAACAATATCAGCTTGTAATTAACTCCAATATACTCTTATCAATTTTTGTAGCATACGTCGTGCTTAAGGCTGGAGCTCCAGCATATTCTTTGTATTATGTATACATTGGTGTTGCAGTTGTTAATACATTTGTGCGTCAGATTATATTGCATAAGACATTGGGTTATGACAATGTTTATCTAATACGAAAAGCGTATTTACCATCTATTATGGTTGTTATCGCATTCTTACCATTTCTATTAATTCACTTCAGTATGCATCCTCTGTTGAAGTATGTCATAGCCGAGTTATATTTGTGCATATTGATTTATTATATAGGCCTATCTAAATCAGAACGAACATATATTGTTGATAAGATTAAAGGATATGTTTAATTGTAAGGAACAACTTTGTTGCATATTCAATTATGCTCCACACTATAGATTCCCCATTTACAAAAAAATGGAAGAAACATTTCCTGTACATTTCTACTTTGGAAATTGTTTATTTAACAATGAACAAATTGAAAAACTAGATTACTCCAAGTTATGCAAATTCAAAAAAGAATTAACTGTTAGGTCTATACATATTTTTGGTAGAAGTATAGAGTGTACTAGCGGTTGGCTTAGATTAGCTGTAAATTCGCGTTACAAACAATTCCTGATTACACCTAATCAATATGCGCTTAACCAATGGCTATTCTTATTATTATGCTTCGTACTTAGGAAAAATGTCTATGTATGGATGCATGGACTACGAAGTAAGCAAATTCCGCGAAGAGCATTGCGTATATGGAAGATATATGATTATTTCGTCAAAGGATCATTTTTGTATGGAAATCGGGCTAAGGAAAATATGATACAATTAGGATTCAACCCTAATAAATTACACATCATATATAATTCTCTAGATTTTGAGGAATCAAAGAAAATAAGAAATATATCACTACAGAATCCATATATTGGTTATTTTCAGAACAACTATCCAGTACTGATCTTTATTGGTCGTATGACAGCTGTCAAGAAACTTTATATGATCTCCGAAGCTGTAAAATTGTTGCATAAAAAGGGCAGAAATGTTAATGTAGTGTTTATCGGAGATGGACCAGAAAGAGCAAATTTACAAAAATCTATGCCAGATAATTTAAAGGAACGATACTGGTTTGTTGGATCATTGTACGATGAGTGCGAAATAGCTAAATTCCTTTATTACGCAGATTTGTGCGTCAGCCCCGGAAATGTTGGATTAACAGCAATTCATGCAATGTCATATGGTTTACCTGTAATAACGAATGACAATTTTGAAATACAGATGCCTGAATTTGAAGCTATTGAACAAGAAAAAACTGGAGATTTCTTCAAGGAAAATGATATTGCTGATCTTGCCGATAAGATTGAGTTATGGTTTGTTAACAACCCTAATAGGGAAATTGTAAGACGAAGATGTTATGACGTCATTGATACGAAATACAATCCTGACTATCAAACAAATTTATTAAAGGAAGTGATGAATTTATAAACTATGAGAGTTCTCTGGATAACTAATATCTTGTTTCCGGCAATAGCAGAAAAGATGCGTCTCCCCAAAACAGTATTTGGTGGATGGATGTATTCCTCAGCAAAAAGATTAGTTGAAGCCAACAAGCACTTGAAACTTGCGGTTGCAACTGTTTATAATGGCACAGAGTTTATATCACAAGAGTTGGATGGGGTACTTTATTTTTTGTTACCATTAAATGGCATAAATATTACGAAATATGATAAAGCCCTGGAAAAACATTGGAAAAATGTGGTGGAAATGTTTGATCCCCAGCTTGTACATATACACGGCACGGAGTACTACTACGGATTAACCTTTTTAAGAACATGTCCTGATATTCCTGTAATCGCATCAATGCAAGGAATCGTATCGCGCTGTGCTGAATATTATTTGGCGGGATTAACAACATCGGATATATTGAAAAGTATTACTTTGCGTGACCTTTTGCGAGGAACGATGTGGTCAGAAAGAAGGACTTTTGAAAAAAGAGGTCAGTATGAAATAGAAACTATTAGTCGTTTAAAACATATTATAGGTCGTACATCATGGGATAAGGTACATGCGTTAGCAATAAATCCAGATATAAATTATCATTTTTGTAATGAAACATTGCGAGATGCATTTTATGAAAAGACTTGGTCGTATGATAATTGTGAGAAGCATAGTATTTTCATAAGTCAAGCTGGGTATCCAATAAAAGGATTTCATCAGTTGCTGAAAGCAATGCCTTTTATTTTGAAGCAGTTCCCTGAGGCGAAAATTTATGTAGCTGGAACTGATATTACAAGAGCAAAAGATGGATTTGTGGGCAAATTGTTGCGAACGGGGTACGGTTGCTATGTCAGCCGGTTGATAAAAAAATATAACTTGGAACATTCAGTGATTTTTATAGGAAGTTTGAATGAGGAACAGATGTGCCAACAATATTTGCGCTCCAATGTATTTGTATGCCCATCTGCGATTGAAAACTCACCAAATTCTTTGGGAGAAGCTCAAATTTTAGGCGTTCCTTGTGTTGTATCGTATGTCGGTGGATCTATGGATATGATGGAAGGTGATGAAAAGAATTTGTATCGATTTGAAGAAGTCGAAATGCTGGCAATGAAGATTTGTCATGTATTTTCAGAGTGTAGGGAGGTTAATTTAACGATGCAAAATAAGGCGCGTGCTCGCCATAATGGGGATGTTAATAGTGCTAGACTATATCAAATTTACAAAGAATTATTGCAATAAAAACCAGAATTCAAATAAGAATAGTCTTAGAATAAACCAAATACATTCACTGAATATGTTCGTGTGTTAATGTATACGATTATATGAAATTTACATTTAGAAGTTTTATCTTAGTTATTATTTTTTTCGCAACAATGATTACGTCGTTGCGACCAGATAATATCTATGTCTTATGCATCTTTTCATTCACCACTTTGTTCCTGTTGCCATTTAGGAAGTGGTGGGATGGTATTTGTCTCTCTCTGTTTGCATTTTCATTGTTTTACTGTTTAACACAGTATATGAATGAAACAATTGGAAGTGGCTTTGTATTTATCGCCACTCTTTTAGCTCCTATCGCCTTTTATAGATTTGGAAGATGGGTTATGGAGTGGTTAGTTTATGATAACTATAGAATTTGGTTCTTGTTTGCGATGGCTTTGTGTTATTTGTCGCCAATGTTGTTGTTAACAATTACTGATATACAATTAGGAGGCTTCATAAATGAAAGTAGAGAGCTGTTAGGGGATATCTTAGAGGATAATCTTGCTGCAACATTATATGGTTTGATGAGTTCTGTAGGAATTGGCTTTGTTGCAGCACTGTTTGCTAAGCAACTTAAAATTAGTTCCAAACTGCTACTTGTATCAATTTCAATTATAGCTATGATAACAGTGTTGCATTTGGTTAATAGAACTGGAATAGTGGAATTAGGAGTATGCGTGTTGTTTTCATTTTTATACTCAACTAAATTTCAATTATCTAAAACCATTTATGCTCTGATAGTCATATTGGTAATAATAGTTGCGATTAAATATTCTGGTATAATAGGTGAAGATGTTATTGATGCTTATTTGAAGCGAGAGGATGGGACAGAGGATATTGGCGGACGTTCAGAATTGTGGTCACAAAACTTTTATAATTTGTTTACAGAACCATTTGGATGGTATAGGCGTAAGTATGCACATAATCTTTGGTTAGACCTCGCAGCTGTTGGAGGATGGCTTGCGTTAGTTCCATTTCTCATCGCTACTTTTAAATCTATAGGCTGCTTTCTGAAAGTATTTAGACAACAGGCTACTCCATTAAGTCTAATTTTGCTGACATCTTTTGTTTCAATGTTCTTAGGTGCAATGGTAGAACCTGTTATAGAAGGATCTTTGCTATTTTTTGTCTTGTTTATAATGAATTGGGGAATGCTCAAATCTATTAGTAGATAGTTCTAAAGCTAATCATTTTTCACATTTATGAACCTTGTGTTTATTGGAAGATTTTTTCCTAAAAAAATATTAAGTACTGTATCAGTAGATAGCAAAGGTTCTATGGGTATGTCAAACCATAATTTTGAGATGTCCATAATAAATGGCTTTTGTCAGCATACAAACATACAGCTACATTGTCTTTCAATTCCTAGCGTTTACTCCTATCCGAGAAATAATAAGAGAATATTTACAAAATCAGAGTCTTATCATTACAAGAATGCACTGATATTTTCAGTCGGATTCTGCAATTTGCCAATTGTAAAGGAAATTTGGGGAATATTAGCCTTGATATATAAATTATTGAAGGTAATTAAGCATTCAAAAGATGATAGGATAGATGTGATCGTTAACACCCCCGATTATCGCTTGTTGTTGGCACTACGGATTGCTAAGTGCTTAACGAGAAAACGGGTTACTCAAACAGTGATTATTCCGGATATACCGTCATTTGTAACGGCCATGGGAAAGGCGAATAAAGTGAAAACGTTTATTCTAGAGCGCCTGGATAAACAATCAATGAAGAAAACTTCGCATAGTAGCGGACTAGTATTACTAACCGAGGCGATGATGGACTTCTTCAGCCGTCCGATTAAACACATTGTAATGGAGGGTATTGTTGACGTGAAAACAATGGATCAGCAAGTAGAGAGACCTGTATCAAATAACTATATAATACTTTACACTGGAACCTTACGAAAGATATTTGGAGTAATGAATTTAGTATCAGCCTTTCAAATGCTCAAACAAGAGAACATTGAACTTTGGATTTGTGGTTCAGGGGAATGTAAAGATGATATAGAAGAGGCTGCCTTGCAAGATCCACGAATAAAATTCTTCGGTCTTGTCAATAGTCAAATTGCATTGAAACTTCAGCATAAGGCTACGATTCTTGTGAATCCAAGAACAAGTGAAGGAGAATATACAAAATATTCCTTCCCATCAAAAACAATGGAATATCTATTAGCCGGCAAAAGCGTTATAGCAAACCGACTACCAGGAATACCAGAAGAATATTACGAATATATTTATACGCCTAAAGATGAAAGTGTGGTTGCTATGGCTGAATGCATCAATTCAGTGTTGGCGCTTAATGATAACGAAAAAGAACACAAAGCTTTGTCTGGACGTGAGTTTGTTGTGAATAAAAAGAATTCAAAGGTTCAAACAGCCCGAATACTTGAAATGATAGAAACATATTAAATGAAAATCTCAGTCATAATACCAACATACAAGCCTCAGGCATATTTGTGGGAGTGTTTAGGTTCCTTGTGTAGACAAACTTTTGATAAGTCTGCTTTTGAGATTATCCTGATTTTAAATGGTTGTAAGGAACCGTATCACGCGCAGATAAAAGAGTATATTTCGGCAAATATGTCTGGTTGCAATGTGGTTCTTTTACAAACAGATACTGGTGGCGTCTCTAATGCTCGTAATATAGGATTAGATATTGCAAAAGGCGAGTATATCACTTTTATAGATGATGACGATTATGTGTCAGAGTCTTTTTTGGAAGAACTATATGATAAAGCCTCTGTTGACACAATTTCGTTGTGTAAACCTATCGCTTTTACCGAGAACGTAAATACATCTCAGCCATATCCGATTACTGATGTGTTCAATAAGCTGTCTGCAAGCCCGATGTTGCATTTTACGAGAGCTCGAAAGTACTTTTCCGGTCCTTGTATGAAGTTAATACACCGTGATGTAATAGGTAGTAGACGATTTGATACAAGGTTTGTTAATGGCGAGGATAGCCTCTTTATGTTCTTAATATCTGATAGAATGAGAAATGTTTCATTTACTAGTGCATCTGCTGTTTATTATAGAAGGTATAGAGCTGGAAGTGCCGTTACTACACAAAAACCTTTCGGATATTGGCTTAGAAACGGTATTAAGATGATTGGCGCATATTCACACATATACTTTACAGCGCCTACTAAATATAATTTTTGGTTTTTTATAACGCGATTAATGGCAGTTGGACATACATTAGTAGATAACTTGAAGAGATGACAAACAGATATTAATGGATGGAAATTACTGCTCATATGCTACAAAGTTTCGATAATTACTCCTATAATTAAAAATAACATACGATGAATAGTCAACACAAAATTTGCGTTATTGGTTTAGGCTATGTTGGTCTGCCTTTAGCTCGTCTGTTCTCAACAAAATATCAAACTGTTGGATTTGATTTGAATCAGTTGCGTGTAGATGCATTAAACTCTGGACACGATGCAACATTGGAGGTTGAAGATGCGCTTCTACAAGAGGCAATTGAAAATGGGTTTAAGTGCACCACAAACTTAGATGATATTAGAGAGTGCAATATTTATATCGTAGCTGTTCCTACTCCTGTTGATGATAATAACAGACCTGATCTGAGACCTTTGTTGGGTGCAAGTGAGACGGTTGGTAGAGTTATCTCAAAGGGAGACATTGTGATTTACGAGTCAACTGTATATCCAGGCGTAACAGAAGAGGAGTGTTTGCCTATGGTTGAAAAAGTCTCTGGGATGGTCTATAATGTAGATTTCTTTGCAGGATACTCGCCGGAGCGTATTAATCCTGGCGATAAGCTTCACACGGTTGAGAAGATTAAGAAAGTCACTTCTGGCTCAACTCCAGGGATAGCAGACATTGTGGATGAACTATACAATTCTGTTCTTGTAAATGGTACGCATAAAGCTCCTTCTATTAAGGTGGCTGAGGCCTCAAAGATTATTGAGAACTCACAGCGAGATGTCAATATCGCTTTTATGAATGAATTGGCAAAGATATTTAACGCTATGGGCATTGATACTAATGATGTTATTGAGGCAGCTGCAAGCAAGTGGAACTTTATCAAACTTAAACCAGGTCTTGTGGGTGGACATTGTATTAGTGTTGATCCATACTACTTAATTCAAAAGGCTCAGGTTTACGGCGTACTACCT
>CAJGDC010000026.1 GCA_904502005.1 uncultured Alistipes sp. | reverse complement strand
AGGTAAAACCAAGGAAGAGGCAGTAATGCTACTCAACCATAAGGATGCTCTTGATTTCGTTTTGGATAATCCTGACTATTTGAAAGAGACTACTGTTAGACGAATTGAGGATATTCATGGAATACTTACCAAAGAACTTGGAGTGGGAAGTGGTATTCGTACCCGAAGAGTAGGCATTACTGGTACTAACTATCGCCCATTAGACAATGAGTTTCAAATTAGAGAGGCCCTTGAAGATAGTTGCAATCTAATAAATGGTAAGGAGAATATTTTTGAGAAGGCTTTACTGGCTCTTGTGCTGTTGTCATACATTCAGGCATTTTCTGATGGCAATAAGAGAACTGCACGAATCACAAGTAATGCTATCCTTATGGCGTGGGGATATTGCCCATTGTCATTCCGCACAGTTGATTCTATAGATTACAAGAAAGCGATGTTGATGTTCTATGAACAAAATAACATTGCGGCCTTTAAGCAGATATTTATCGAACAATACGAGTTTGCAACAAAGAACTACTTCTAAATTGCAATGCCCCGACCTGATGGTCGAGGCATTTTTTTACACCATCCCATTTAGATTTGTTGAGCCAGTTTGTTGCTGCGGAATCTTAGACCAATAGTTTTCCATTCCTTTTGAGATATTAGCCGCATGGCTTAGACTCTTTTTTCTACCCTTCAATCTCATTGAGATTTTTTGTTTTGTAAGGTCGCTTAGACCCCTCTGTTTTCTTTTGTATTCCATGTAATATTCTTTTTATATAAATAGTTTGCTAGGTCTAAAAAGTTTAGTAAACTCGATTTTTTACATGGAAAATTTTTAGGAAAAATATTTACAGCCAACAGTTTGCCGCCCCTTACTAAGCTTACTATGGGAAAAATACAGTAAGCTCGTTAGGCTCTACAACAAACACTCTATAACCACATCTTCCTCCATATTTTTTATAAAAAATTATCACATATTTTGCCTCTTTTTATGGGTGTATATCTTTGATTATAAGTATTTTATTATTGTTGAAAAATGGAAGAATATGCTTATAATTTGTTTTTGTGATTACGAAGTTAGACGTGTATAAAAAACTTATTTTTTGCTATTTCTTTAGCCAATAGCATAGGAGAGAGGGGATGTGTTCCCTCTCTCTTATACATATTATGTTATTATTATGTTCGGACTTTTTCCGATATTTGCATCGGAATTATTTACCCCCTTGCGTGAAGATGCTACTGTTGAACGCATCCTGAACCTCTTGAATAATATTCTTTTCCAATAACTTCGCATAATGTTGAGTAAGACGAGTGGAGGAGTGCCCTAACAGCTTTGCGACCACCTCGAGGCGTATGCCCAAGTTAAGACATCGAGTTGCATACGAGTGTCTGGCAATATGAGTATGCAGAGGTTTCTCAATCTGGCATATTGATTTTATAAACTTAAGCGCAGCGTTATACTTCTGATTTGAGATTTTAGGAAGTTGGAAGTCATATCGCTTTAATATCTCCACTCCATCAGGCAAAACTACCGAAGTGAAGTATACTCCAGTCTTAGCCCTCTTCTTGTGAATATATATTTGTCCAGTCTCATTATATTGATAGTCGTTTGGCTCCAATGCTGCCATATCACAATATGATAACCCACAAGATGCTTGAAAAACAAACAAATCTCTCATCCTGTTCAGACTTTCATTATACATGTCCGTATCTTTAATGCGAGTAATCTCCTCTTCTGTCAAGAACTCTACATGGGTAATATCCTTTCTCAGATGGATATTCATAAATGGATTGGTTTTAACTATACCTTTGCTCATGCCGTACTTCAAGACAGTCTTTACTCGCTGTCCATAACCATTGGCAGTAGGGGTATTGAATATCCTTTTGAGCATTGACATGTACTCAGCAACAACCGTGTTTGTGATAGACCCTACTGGGCTGTTTGGAGAGATTATAGTATAAAACTTATCTCGTGATAATTCGTATTTACGATATGAACGAGGTGTTAAGTCTACATTTACTCTATTTTTGAGCAAGCCTATATACTCGTCAAATAACATTTGGACTGTGTACCTTTTAACTCCTCCATATCTGAAATACTCGGAAAGAGTTTGTGTATTGAGCATAATACCCTCATCCATCATCTCTGTTATGATATCATTTAATCGACCTCTTGTTGCTTCTAGATACTCTTTTATTGGATTAGTTTTCTTCATCCCAATACTTTTCTTGAAAATTTCAGGATATTCTTTGCGAGGTAGGGTGATGTATGCTCTCTCTCCATTGATAATAAGAGATAATTCTATGGGAGCTAGCCCCTTTTTACTTGCCTTACATGGACGGCAGTAAAAGCTTACGTTTAATGTTGTGGATTTCATTGTGTTAGCTCATTTCGTGCGACTGATTTTGTACACGAATGAAGTAGTCGCAGATTAGAGCACAACATTGTCAAGATTGGGGAAGCAAAAACCCCTCACAGATGTCTGTAAGGGGTTTTCTTTGTTTCTTGGAGCGGAAAACGAGACTCGAACTCGCGACCCCAACCTTGGCAAGGTTGTGCTCTACCAACTGAGCTATTTCCGCATGTAGACTTCCGCTCCGGAATTATGTCGCAACCATTATTTCCTGATTGCGAGTGCAAAGATAGGGCAAATATTTTTTATGTGCAAATATTTTTGTGAAAAATTTTAACTTTTTTTTAAGATTTTTTAGGTTTTTTCTTCAATTGGTTGATTATCAGTGTATTAAAATTTAGAGATTTTTTGGTATGCAGTGTTGTCAACTGGGGTCTGTTTTTGGTTGCTAAGCAGCTTAAGCAACTCATCGACGACAAGGATATCGTGCATGGTGTGTTTTTCGCCACAGATTGATTCGTACTTTTTGCCGACATAATCAGAAATTGCGACGCTATATTTACGATTTTCGCGTAGATTTGGGAAGCGCACATCGACAGCTTCGCCATTTTGGTCGATGATAATTTCATATGGAGTGGTACTAAAGAGGTCTACTCGGTGAGACTCCTTGCTATTTTTTGTGTCGTTAAATTTGGTGATTATCATGGTGCGCATCTGTTGAGGGGTCATGATAATTGTATGAATTTTTGACGCAAACGGTTCAAGGTTGTAGAGTGTTGCCAACTTGATATTGCCGGCATCGTGGTGTGGTAGTCGTATGCCGCCATAGTGATAGAATCCAATTTGAGAGTTTGTCGCCTCGGCGATACACTTGGTAATCATATTGGCAAAGCCGGTGTGGGTTATAGGTGCGGCGAGTGAGCCAACAGCGGCACCGAGAACAGGGTCGTTCTCTATGCGATTTACAATCTGAATGGTTGCGCTATCCTTAGTGTAGCCCTCAAGAGGGATATTGCGATACTCAACAGATGTAATCTTATTGCCCTTCATGCGGATATGGGTGGCACCGAGGCGTTTGAGAAAACGTCCTGTTTGGCCGATGGTGGTGTTGCCAACAATGGTGTCTGTGATGGTGTGGGTATGTCCGCCCAGGATGATGTTATAATTTTCACCCTTAGCGGCAAACTCCATATCCTTCTTGTCGCCCATATGTGAGAGGAGGATAGAGATAGATGCATCTGCGCGATGTTGCTTAAGCTCGCTCTTTGCAGCCTCCATAGGGTCGGAGAAGTTAAGGTCGGCAAAGACCTCGTCGCTACCCTCTGGATGACCATTGTCGTAGTTTGTAACAACGCCTGTAATAAAACATTTAACTCCGTTGCGAGTCTTGAGGGTTATTGAGCCAGGTAGGGTGGTGAGTGAGTTGGTGTTGCTCTGCATGTTGGCACACAAGATAGGGAAGTTGGCATACTCTATTGCCCCTTGTAGTAGAGCTGGGCCCTTGTCAAACTCATGGTTGCCCAACGTGGCAACGTCATAGCCTACGTGGTTCATCAGCTCAATTATAGGCAGTCGGCCCTCGGTTCTGTCGATAAATGCGTTGCCGGTCCAACGGTCGCCACTATCTACTAAAAGTGTCGCTACGGTGTCACGGCAGAGGTTTACTGCTGTAACAAGCTCTGGGAAGTGGTCGATAACGGCGTGGATGTCGTTAGTAGATAGAATGACAACCTCGCGCTCACGAAGTGTTGAACGATAGAAGAGTATGCTGGCGAATGCTACGATAAAAACGATGACAGATATAAGTTTTTTCATCTTGTTAAAATATTATGGTTCACGACAAAGGTAGTAATAAATTATTCAATAACAAACGAGGATACCCAGTAAAATGGATATCCTCGCTGTTTAATAATTATATTGTGGCTATCTGGTGATAGTATATGTACCACTCTGATAGATTTGAGAGCAATCCTCACCAGGAACAGTAACTGTAGCAGTTGTGCCCTCAGGGATTGTGAAGTCCCAAATCCACTGCTCGCCCTCATATCTCCAAGCGCTCTTGATAAGTCCAGCAGCCGAGTTGTACTCAGCCTTGACATAACCGAGTCGTTTATCCGGAATTGGAGCCATAACAATGTGCTTGAAACCTGGATGCTCAACAACGGATGAGATACCTGCAGCTACCTCCCAAATCCACTCGCATACGCAACCGTAGGCATAGTGGTTGAAGCTGTTCATACTCTTCTTGTGCATACCATCCTCAAGGGTATAGCTATTCCAGCGCTCCCAAATAGTGGTTGCGCCATTATCTACAGAGTATAGCCAGCTTGGGTTTTTGCGCTGGAAGAGGAGCTCGTAGGCGATATCAACCATGCCATTCTCAGTAAGGGTAGACATAAGGATTGATGTGCCGAGGAATCCAGTCTGTAGGCAGTTGTCATGCTCCTTGAAGTTCTGACGGAGGCGAGCAATCATATCCTCCTTAGCCTTACCCTCAACAATACCAACCTTGAGTGCGAAGAGTGCAGGGGTCTGCATAGTGTTGAGAATAGCGGTCTTAAATGTGCCATCAGCCTTGAGGAACGATCTCTTAATGTAGTTCTTTGCACGCTGATTCATTTGGATATACGGTGCAGCGTCGCGACCAGTTGCCTTTGCCATGTCGGCCATCATTGCAGCATCAATAGCCCAATAGGATGCGCTGAGGAAGTTCCAGTAGCCCAAAGCATCAGGATCAATATCTTTTGTGCCCTTGATGAAGTACGACTTGCTGTGGCTCTCCATCGGCTCGTAGCTAAGCCAGTCGGCATACTGTCTATTGCCATTCTCCTTCTTGAGCACTTCATGGTCGTACTTAGTATCGTCTACATGCTTCATATAGAGAACCATAGAGTCCCAGTTCTCGTCAATAATTGCAGTATCACCAAACTGCTTCCAAACAATCCAAGGAACGATAACACCCGCATCTGCCCAACCAAGACGCATATACTCTGTGCCATAGTGTGCATTAGGGGCTACGCCAGGGAAACCACCAAGTTCATTCTGGCTGTCACGCATATCGCCCATCCACTTGTGGAAGAACTGAGCTGTATTAGCAAAGAATGAGCCGGTCTCAGCATAAACCTGTGTATCTGCGGTCCAACCCATACGCTCATTGCGCTGTGGGCAGTCTGTAGGTACTGAGAGGTAGTTTGAGAGCTGACCCCAATAGGTGTTAGAGATGAGTTTGTTGATAAGCTCGTTGCCTGTGGTGATTGTACCACTCTCCATCTGCTTTGTAATTGAGGTTACAGGGATAGACTTGATGCTCTTGATTGTAACCTTCTCTGTAGCTGTTACGGAGATATAACGGTAGCCATAGAAGGTGCAAGTTGGATGATAAGTCACATAGCCACACTGCTCTGCAAATGTATACTTTAGTATCATGCCTAAATCTGCTATACGGAGATTGGTGCGGTATACGCTACCCTCAGGACCATCCATACCACGGCTCTTGGCACCATTGCCATCGTTGAGCATCTCGGCAGGAAGACAGGTGAGGATTGTACCCTCTGCAGCCTTGAATGTAAACTCTGGAATGGCAGCGCAGTTCTGACCGAAGTCAACAACAAGGGTCTCGCCCGGGTTGAGGGTTATTGTCTTACCTGGCTCATACTTGCGGTCGATAACCACCTTGCCATACTCCCACTCGTTGCTATTCTCTGCATACTTCCAGATATAAGACTCTACTGGAGAGAGTGTAAGGTCTTCGCGCAGATAGATTTCGGCACCATTTGCAGGGATAATATCGCCTGTGAACTCAAGATTCTCCTCTGGTGTGGATAGCTTCTCTGGTGTTTGGAATCCAAGAGGTTCGCGAGCGTCGTACTCCTCGCCGTCAAAGATGGCGGCATGCTTTACAGGACCGGCAATGCCAGCCTTCCAATTCTCCAAGTCTGTACCGTAGAGTTTGGTTGTGCCGTCGGCAAATGTAAGCTCAAGGACTGCTCTGAAGGCGCACTTTTTACCAAAGAGGCCGTTGAAACGAGATGGGGTAATGATATAATCAGCCCACCAACCTGGAGTAACCTGAGCCGCAAGGGTGTTTTCGCCACCAGCGGCAAGGTTGAATGCCTCGGTTACGTCGTATGTAAATGAGTTGCGTCGCTTCTCACGGTGTGTAAAGCCTGGCTTGAGGAACTCGTTGCCCACAGGCTTGCCATTAACATAGATTTCGTGAACACCAAGCGATGTTGCCATCCACTTTGCTGAGGTGACAGCCTGCTCATTCTTTATCGTTGTTAAGAACCAATTTGCGCCATCAGCAGCACGTCTAGCGCCCTTTTTGGTTACAACTGGAGCATCGACAACAGAGATCCATTTTGAGCTCTGCCAAGCGGTGTCGTCGAGGGCATCAGTGCGCACACCAACGCGCTCAACGGATGAGTTACAACTTGCAACAAGTAGCAGTGCAGTTGCAATGATAGAACTTTTCAAAATTGATGTTAACTTCATAATATTGATTAGGTTTATAGGTTATTTTCGTGTTGTGCTCCACAAATATAGCGATAATTAGCAAAGATGCAAAATCTTTGATTTCTAATTATATCTATTATCTGGTGTTTTGGTGGTATTTTTGTGGTTATCTGCCATTTATTGATTTGGCGATTTTGAATTGTCAATGAGATTTATTACCTTTGAAGGGATAAAGATTTAGAAGATATGGAAAACCTTATCAGAGTTTATTGTCAGAATAGCGCATCTTATGTCGATGTGCCGTTGGGTACCTCTTTGTTGGAGCTATCAAAGAGCGTGGAGCTTAAGCTCAATTATACTGTGCTTGCAGCGTATGTGAATAATCGTATTAAGGAGCTTAATTATCGTATTCATGCCCCAATTTCTGTTAGATTTATTGATATTTCTCATCCTGAAGGTCATCGTGTTTATCAGCGAACCATAACCTTTCTGTTGCAGAGGGTTATGGCGGAGTTATATCCTGAAGGAGAGTTCCATGTTCGCCACTCTGTTGGCTCTGGATTATACTGCGAAATAGAGGGTAAAGATGGATTTACAGAGCCTCAGTGTGAACAAATTGAGAAAGCTGTGCGTGAAATTGCAGCGCAAAATATACCTATAGAGCGCAAAAAAGAGCCTACGACCGATATTCTTGCCAAACTTGAAGCGGCGGGCTATCCAGACAAGGCGACACTTCTGCGTTCACGCCCAAAGCTGTACAATAATATATATTATATGGGGCAGACGGTGGGCTATTTCTTTGGTGCGCTCGCTTCGTCAAGTGGTTATATAGATAATTTTGCCATTGTGCCATATAATGAGGGCTTTTTAGTTGTCCTGCCTGACCGTACAAATCCGCTGTACTTAGGCTCTGTGCCAAAGGCGGAGAAGATGGCGGGGCTGTTCCACCAATTCCATGAGTGGATGGATGTTGTCGGCGTAGCAACGGTGGGAGAGCTAAATAGCCGTATACAGCAGGGTGATACCAGCGAGTTGATAAAAATAGCAGAGGCTGTGCATGGTAGGCAGTTTTCACGAATAGCCGACAGAATTTACCAAGCAAACCATGAGCGTGGGGCTAAGGTGGTGCTTATCTCTGGTCCGTCGTCAAGTGGTAAGACTACCTCGGCAAAGCGAATAGGTGTGCAGTTGCGAGTGCTGGGTCTACATCCTGTACTTATATCGCTGGATGACTATTTTGTAAACCGTGAGGATACACCTAAGGATGAGAATGGGGATTACGACTATGAGGCTCTTGAGGCACTTGATTTAGCTCGCCTGAATGATGACCTTAAGCGACTTATAGATGGTCAGAGTGTTGAGATACCTCGCTATGACTTTATCACCGGCACCCGCCAGTGGCATGAGCAGCCGTTGAAGTTGGATGACCGCTCAGTGCTCATTATGGAGGGTATTCATGCGTTAAATCCAAATCTTACCCCTGCGCTTGAGGAGCGACTGAAGTTTAAGGTCTACCTCTCATGTTTCACCTCTGTGGCGCTGGATAATACAACTCGTATACAGACTACGGATAATCGCCTTCTGCGCCGCATTACGCGTGACTATCGTACTCGTGGAAATAACGCCTACGATACTATTGCCCGCTGGCCAAGTGTGCGCCGAGGTGAGGAGAGACACATATTCCCATATCAAGAGAATGCCGATATTATGGTTAACACCTCATTATTCTATGAGCTGGGCGTGCTGCGACCAATCGTGGAGCCAATTTTGCGAGAAATTCCGGATACTGTTCCAGAGTATGGTGAGGCACATCGCCTATTGCATTTCCTTGATAATTTCACTCCAATATCTACAGATGAGATACCGCTTGATTCGGTACTACGAGAGTTTGTCGGTGGAAGTAGTTTCAAGTACTAATAGTTGGGGCGCGGTGGCGCTCCAATTTTTTTACCTCTTCAGGCTCTGCTTGAACTCGGATATTGTAACTCCGGTGTTAGTCTTGAAGAATCGGCAGAGGTTCCCACTTCCCGAATAGTCGAGTCGCTCGGCAATCTCTTTAACTGTAAGGCTTGTGGTAGATAGTAGTTGCTTAATAGTGGCGATGGCGGTACGCTCAATATACTCTTTAGCTGTAAAACCTGTGCCGTCAGCAACTATTGCTGAGAGTGGTTTAGGGGCTATGTCGAGCAGTTGTGCAAAGTAGGCGACCTCGCGGCAGCGTGGGGTTGAGTTCACTCGGCTGATGAATTCATCAAGTATCTGTTGGCGATGCTTAGGTTCTGAACGCTCGATTTGCAGATTATGTGCTACGATGTTGAGAACCTCCATCATTAGCGAGCACAATAGGTTGAACGTAATCTGGTAACGGCAGATATTGTTCTGGTCAGATAGTCGCCTATGGAGTAGTTTTAGATACTCCATAATGCTGTCGTACTGCTCGTTATCTGAAAGATTGTATATCGGCTTGCCTGCAATATGGCTGTAAAATGATGTTGGAAAATCCTGTAGTACTACCCCTTTAATTTGTTTAGAGAAACTGACCCACGAGGCGGTAAAGCCAGTCGAAATATCTGTTAAGGAGTAGATGTCCCCAGGAAAAATTGTAATCATATCACGAGCGTGGAGTGTAAACTGTCTATCTGAGTAGCTAAATAGGGCAGTTCCGCCGTGGCAAATAAGAATAAATCCCTCGCTGATGTTATCTGTAGGTAAAGCTGTAGATATGTCGCCTCTAAAGAGAAAAGCCTTGACATCGACCTGCTCTTGCTCGGCAAATTTGATACCCATAAGCCCCTTTTGAATATTTGCAACTCCCATCTTCTCTTCCAATTTTGATAACAAAGATACTCTATTTTTAGAAAAAATGAAAATTAGACAGCAAAAAGATAGTTGTGAAATAAAATCAAAAAAATGTATATAAACGCCAATTTAGTAGGGAAATATTCATTTTTTCAAATGTTGTTATATGCTGAAAAACAGTGTTTTGTGAAAAAAGTATCACATTTTTTTTATTTTTTTATTTGTTTATATGAAAAAATGTTACTAATTTCGTATTTGGAAACGATAGTTTTTAAGAAGTGCGCTCTTGAAGTCTATGATTTCCTTAACAACAAAACTTTATTTATATGAAAATGACGAACAATTTATGTTCCACTTCCTGCTCGTCTAATTCAGTATTGCCCGAGCCGGGATTTTATTTGTGCACTATTAAAGCCGGCAAAACTTTAATTATTGAACAGGATGATGTTAATCATCTGGTTTTCCTGAGAAGCGGTAGTTTCGAGGTCTCTTCTGTTGAGCGAACAGACTACCATGTGCGTGAGTCAAATGCTCTGTTTTTGTCACGTTCTCATACATATACCTTTGAGGCTAAGGAGGATTGCTCTCTGTTAATTGCGCGCTTTGTAACAGGTAGCCTTACAGGTGAGGGTGATACATATCGCTCTATTGCAGCTGAGGTATCAAAGGTCGCTTATAAGTTTACGGCAGTGCCTATGCAGAGTGTACTTGCTGGTTTTGTGGACTCTGTGGTCTTCTTCCTTGAGAATAATGTCAATACGGAGATGATGCATAGAGCAAAGATGGAGGAGATGTTTGTAATCTTCCGCCACTTCTATCCGCGCGAGGTCTTCCTGCGTACATTCTACAGCCTATTTAATAACAATCTATCGTTCCGAACTCTTGTTATCAACAATGCCCCTCATGCCAAGAATGTTGAGGCTCTGGCTAAGATGTGCGGACATAGCCTCTCGCACTTCAAGCTGCTCTTTAGTCAGCACTTTGACCAGACTCCATATGTGTGGATGCAGCAGAATCGTGCTGTAGAGATTGGTGCGCTGCTTAATGATACATCAATTCCTATTAAGAGTATTATCAAGAAGTATGGCTTTACTAGTCATGGCCACTTCTCGCTCTTCTGCCGTAAGTTCTTGGGTGATACACCGCGTACAATCCGTCGTCGTAGCCACTTAGGGCTTGAGGTGACGCTCGAGGATGTTAAGAAGAATGTAGAGCGTTCACAGCGTCAGAGCCTTGCTGCAAAGAAGAGTGCGGGTGTTACTGAGGCTCCACGTCGTCGCGGACGTCCACGTAAGGATGAGGTGAGATAGATTTCAGATAGTTGATCGAGTGAGGATGATGCAGAGGCGTCATCCTCATTTTTTTATGGTTGGTAGTAAAAAATGTGCAAGAATTTTGATTTTCTTCACTCTATAACTATAAAGGTGGCTGTAGAGTGGGTTAAAAACCACTTTTTTTGAAAAAATGTTTGATTAGTAGATATTTTGAATTAAATTTGTGCTACAATGAGATATTGTGGAGTTGATTGAAGGCTATTTGTTCATAGACTTTTCAACTCCCGAAAAGAGTAAAATATTTCGTTATAGACGATGAATGCTACTACCAAACGCTACCAAGATTTAACCTTTGACGAGTTGATACGCTCTGCGCAAGGGGGTGATGGCGGTGCGATAGCCTACATACTTTTAGAGGCGAAGTATATTGACTATACTTTCAACTTCCATCTTCGCAAGGCGGCAACCAAGTACTTTAAGTACTGTACCGCCGAGCTGTTTGATGGGTTGATTAACGATATATACATAAACCTTACAAAGGGCGATTTTCGTGCTATAAGGAGCTTTAATAGTAGCAACGAGCATACGGGAGAGCAACTGAAACGAATATTTTTTAGCTGGCTGATGATAACCGCTTCGCGCCACTTTAATGAGGTGCGACGCAAGTATATGAGCAAGCCTCAGAGCGACATTGATAAGTGTGTTGTGGCTGTTGCTGCGGAGGAGTATACAGACCAGAAGAGTGAGGAGATATTGCTTCGTGAGGCGATTGGTCAGCTAAAGAAGCCTGAGCAACGTATTGTTATGGAGCAGTGCCTAATGCCGGGTAAGGAGCGTCGCTCTGTAAATGTAGCCAAGGCTTTGACGCAGTGGCGCAGGAATAATGGCAATATGCGCGAGGCGACAGAGGCTGAGGTCAATTGTATCAAGAGCCGCGCCTATATTGAGTTGAGGACAATACTGCTGGCGATGGGTACCGATAGGGTAATGCGCAAGAGGGTGTCAAGTAGGGGATAGCTGCTTTTTGATGCATTTTTAATGGTAGAACAATTGAAAAATAAGATAATATGTCAAGCATTGTAACCGATGAACTGCTGTGTAAGTATATTGTTGACAGCGGTACGCTAACACCTCAGCAATTGGAGGTGGTAAGGAGTTATCTGTGCACTAATGCAGATGAGGCAGATATGGTGACGGGTATATCCATGTCGCTTTATGAGAGCGATGTGGAGGATAATACCGACTCGTTAAACCACGCTTGCGCTATTGTCCCATTTAGCGATGAAGAGATAGAGCAGAGGCGAGAATGTGGCCGCATAAGGATGTTGGAACTTCTTGATGATATTATGGTTGAACGTACAGAGCAAGAGCTACTTGCGCACTTTGATAATCAGTCGTCATCTTGCCAGACAGAGGGGCGGATACCTCAAGATGAGCAGCAAGAGAGGCTCTCTGTGGCGCAGGTGGTAACTATGCAGTAGGATAATGTAGAAAAATTTAGTTAGGAGATATGGCAGACTACACCCAACAGATAGAGAAGAGCATAGAGGCTCTATTTAGTAATATTTCGCAGCGACTCTCTACCGAGGATATGGTGCGCGTAGAGCGTGCCTATCTGCTTGCTGCTGAGGCACATTCGGAGCAGAAACGTAAGACAGGCGAACCCTATATTATCCACCCAATTGCCGTAGCGCGCATAGTCGCCGAGGAGTTGGAGCTGGGGGCTAATCCAATAATTACAGCCTTCTTGCACGATGTGGTTGAGGATACAGATTATACTATAGAGCAGATTCGTGAGCGCTTTGGTGATGATGTGGCACGTCTTGTTGGTGCCGTGACAAAACAGAAAAAGGCTAAGTATCAGCACTCTAAGCAGGTAGATAACTTCCGCCAGATTCTTGAATCTGTGAGTTTTGATATTCACGCCCTGCTTGTTAAGCTTGCCGACCGACTTCACAATATGCGTACGCTGAGCAGTATGCGCTCAGACAAGCAGATGAAGATTGCAGGTGAGACAGACTACTTCTACGCTCCACTGGCAAACCGTCTGGGTCTGTATCATGTTAAGAGCGAGCTTGAGAATCTATCGTTCCGCTATCGTTGTCCGCGAGAGTATTCGGAGTTGGAGCAGATGGTCGAGCGTGATATTGAACAGAAGCGCCCACATATCGAGGTCTTTATTGCCAAGATGGGTGAGATTCTCGCTGCTAAAGGTCTGCAGGCGCGTACTGAGGTACGCTATCGTCGCCCATATAGCATTTGGCGTAAGATGCAGGCAAAACATTGCGACTTTTCGCACGTTCCGGGTCGTCACTATATCCGTGTAATTTACCCTCAGAGTGAGCAGTATTCGGAGAAGGAGTATGCACTTAAGATATACGCAGCGCTGACCGATTACTTCAAAGAGCGCCCGGGTAGTGTGTCAAACTATATCAATGCCCCTAAGGAGAATGGCTATCAATCTTTCCATGTCAAGTTGCTTCGTGAGCAGGGCGTGTGGGAGGAGATACATATCTCTTCAGAGCGAATGGTGCGCAACTCTCGCCTTGGCTGCGCTGCTGAGCGTACAGAGCAGAATGTACACAAGTGGCTGGAGAAACTCAAGGCTATCCTTAGGACCGATGTGGCTGTTAATGGTATTCAGTTTATGGAGGGCGTAACCTCGTCGTTCTATAATGATGATATTATGGTCTTTACCCCTGCAGGCCAGGGAATTATACTTCCAAAGAATGCTACGGCGCTTGACTTCGCCTTTGAGATTCATAGCGACATCGGTAGGTATGCCCACTATGCCCGCATCAATGGTCGCCTTTGCTCTGTTAAGACCCAGTTGAGCCGTGGTGACTGCGTAGAGATTGCAACGGATAGAGGCATTGTTCCGCAACCAGACTGGCTCGGCGCTGTGAGGACCTTCAAGGCAAAGAAGGCTCTGCACTCATTCTTCGCCGCCCAGCCAAAGCTCGACTATCTGCGTTGTAGCCACTGCCACCCGCTGCCTGGTGATGAGGTTGTGGGCTTTAAGGATGAACATGGAACAATTACGCTCCATAAGCGTGGCTGTGCGACGGCTATACGCCTCGCCTCGGAGCAAGGTGACTCTATTGTAAACGACCTTACAACCTTTGTGGAGAGTGATGATATGTTCTATCCTGTTCGTATTCGTATCCGTGGCATCGATAGATACCATCTGCTTTCGGATCTTATCTTCTGCATCACCGAGCAGCTGCATCTGTCTATGAATGGTATTACCACAGAGACTGTAGACCATATTGGTGTCTGCACTATCGACTTCTCGATTCACTCGCTTGGCGAACTTGAGAAGGCTATCGCCTCTATCGCAGCGATTGACGGCGTGGATGAGGTGTCGAGAATAGATATTGAGTAACAGTAGGGTTTCATAACTTGAATTACTGCTGTTTTGTTTGGTTATTATTATTATTAACTTTGCCTAAAACTGTTGATATTATGAAAAAGCTTATCTATCTTTTGCTTGGTCTGCTTGGCTTTACAGCGTGTGAAGAGAGCGAGATGTGCGAATATGGTACTCCGACAGTTGATTTTACTGTCAAGGGTAGAGTTACAGACAAGACGGGTAATCCTATCAAGGGTATTGTCGTGTCGTCTAAAGATGTTTACGGTCTGGATGCTGTCACAGGCGAGGATGGGCATTTTGCTACGAAAACAATCCCAGCAGTTGGTATACACGGCACACTTCTCTTTACCGATATTGACGGAGTAGAAAATGGTGGCGAGTTTGAGACACTTACCGTTGACCTTAACACTCTGCCAGAGACTAAAGTTGCCGAGGGCGATGGCGGTTGGTATGGTGGTGAGTATGAGGTTACTGCCGATGTAAAACTCAAGGAGAAGTAGTCTAAAATAGAGGCCGTTATGAGGGATGTAACAAAACTTGGCCTTCGTCGTCGTTTGGCGCTTGAGTTGTGGCGTCAACTTGAGAACGATAATGTAAAAAATCATCCACTCCGCCAGCTCTTCTGGGAGTGTACCCTTAGGTGTAATCTAAATTGCCGACACTGCGGTAGCGACTGTAAAAATGTCGCTACTCAGAAAGATATGCCCCTTGAATATTTTCTTGCAGTGCTTGATAACATTGCTGAGCATACCGACCCGCACAAGGTCTTTGTAATTATTACGGGTGGCGAGCCACTTATGCGAACAGACCTTGAGCGCTGCGGAAGAGCGATATATGACCGAGGCTTTCCGTGGGGTATGGTAACCAATGGCCTTGCTCTAACACGCAAGCGCTTTGATGCCCTTCTTGCTGCCGGACTACACACTGCTACCGTCTCGTTAGATGGGTTGGAGAGCGACCATAACTTTATGCGCGGCAATCCAAATAGTTTTACTACAGCCACTGAGGCTATTCGTATGATGGCTCAGACTGAAGATTTTGTCTTTGACGTGGTGACCTGTGTCAATAGGCGAAATATTGACCACCTCGACGATATTAAGAACCATCTGCTCTCTTTGGGTTGTAAACGTTGGCGACTCTTTACCGTCTTTCCGGTAGGACGTGCGGCAACAGACCCGGAGCTGCAACTTGAGCGCGAGCAATTTCATAAACTTATGCAATATATCGCCGATACCCGCAAGGAGGGCAAAATAGCTGTTCAATATGGCTGCGAAGGCTTCTTGGGTGCGTATGAGGGCGATGTGAGAAACCACTTCTTTGCTTGTCAGGCGGGTGTTACTGTGGGCTCTGTGCTCGCTGACGGAGCAATCTCTGCATGCGCAAGCATCCGTGCAAACTATAGCCAGGGAAATATCTACACCGATAACTTCTGGGAGGTCTGGAATAGCCGATTTGCTCCATATCGCAACCGCGAGTGGATGCGCACGGGCGAATGTGCCGACTGCTCTTTCTTCCGCTACTGCAAGGGTAACGGCATGCACCTAAGAGATGAAAATGGCAAGCTGATGTTCTGCCACCTTAAGCGATTGTTGTAGCTGTCGGCTTTTATAAGGTATCCGCTTTGTGGATTTATATGAGTCGGCTTTGCCGACACCTCTGAGAGGCCAACGGCCAATAGCTAAAAGCTAATGGTAAAATCTTGCGACCGCAAGATTTTTTTGTATCTTTGTGGCGATTTTTGGTTGAAAAAGTATAAAGTAAAAAATATGAGAAGAGTATTAACACTGATTGTGGCTGTTGTGGCGCTTATGGCGTGCAGCAGTGAGGAGATTATTGAGGTGCGTTATCTTGCATCTGAGCGCCCAGAAGCTTATCTCTATGCGGCCGATGAGCAGGGCGAAAATTTGACCGTTGCCGACACCCTTGTGCGTGGTGCGCAGCTTAATGTTGTTGTGAATGGCAAGAAGAGGTTTAACGATGTTGAGTATCTGCCTGTGAAGGTAGAGAAGCAGACACTCTATGCGCCACTATCTTCGCTTGTGGCAACTCATCGTGAGGTTGTACAGGAGAAGAGTATCTTTGTGCGCACTCCTGCATCTATAATCTCAGACATCGCCACCTCAAAGGTTGGTGCAAATGCCGACAAGGGCGCTGAGCTTGAGGTTATTGGTTACGACACGCTCTACAACACTGGTCGCGTAAATCGTTACATCGTCCGCCAGGGTAATACCGAGGGTTATATCTACGCCAAGTACACCGTATTTGACAAGGAGGAGGCTCTAAAGCGATATAAAGCGGATGTTTACGACAAGGTGCACAAGGCTATTAAGAATCCATTTGGCGGTGGTGAGGCTATCGGTTGCGACTTCTATCCAACCGAGCGCGTAGTCTTTGAGAGCAACAAGATGCCTGAGGCGTGCTACTCGCTCTATCTCAATATTTCGCCTGCTATTTTGGGAAATATTGAGGCGTACATAGCCTTTGCAAAGCAGACCAAAATCAACACCTTTACAATAGATATTAAGGACAACGAGTGCCCAGGTTATAAGGCGGAGGCGATGCAGCTCTATTCGCCAACCAACTACGCTCGTGCAGGTGCTACAAAGGAGGCTCTCTATAAAAAGGTTGTTAGTCGACTGCACGAGGAGGGTTTCTATGTTGTGGGTCGTATTACCTGCTTCAAGGACTCATACCTTGTCAAGGACCACCCAGAGGTGGCAATTACCGAGAAGGCTACTGGAAAACCGTTCAAGCATAACAAGGCATACTGGCCAAGTCCATACGACCGTAAGGTTTGGCAGTTTAATGTTGAGCTAGCTAAGGAGGCGGTGCGTAAGTTTGGATTTAATGAGATTAACTTTGACTATGTTCGCTTCCCAGACCGTATGACAAAGGTCGAGCAGCTAATCGACTATCACAATAAGTATAACGAGAGCAAGGTGCAGGCAATCCAGCGCTTTGTGCAGTATGCGTGTGATGAGATTCACGCTGTAGGTGCTTATGTCTCTATTGATGTCTTTGGAGAGGCTGCAAATCCTGGCTATACGACCGCCTATGGTCAGTACTGGCCTGCAATCTCAAATATTGCCGATGCTATCTGCGGAATGCCTTACCCAGACCACTTCTCTAATGGCTACTATGGCATTAAGAAGCCATGGAATAACCCTTACCAAATTCTTCGTGCGTGGGGTGAGCGCGTGCAGGGTCGTCAGGAGGTTACTCCTACGCCAGCCGTTGTCCGTACATGGATTCAAGCGTATGACGTTATGCGTCACGTGGACCGCAATGGTATCAAGTATAACGCCGAGAATGTTGAGAAGGAGATTCGTGGTCTTTATGATGCTGGTCTAACGGGTGGTTATACCACTTGGCACTCAGGCTCTAAACTTGCGAAGTATCAAGAGCAGAAGGGTGCGTTTGAGATTGACTATCTTAAGGAGTACAGCTCTAAATAGTAGTGCAGTGAGCTTTGTAAATAAAATATCCACCAACGATTGCTGGTGGATATTTTATTTACAATCACAGAGCAGTTAGATGCAGGTGTAACCACCATCTACGGCAATGTTCTGTCCGTTGACATATGTACTCATTGGCGAGGCAAGGAATAGTGCGCAGGTGTTTAGCTCACCCTCGCGACCATAGCGTCCAAGAGGGATATTCTGCTTGGCTATACTCTGGAAGTAGTCACTGTCAAGTGTCGCGGTTGTAAGCTCTGTGTAGAAGTAGCCTGGGCAGATACTATTCACAGTAATGCCATGCTTTCCCCACTCTGCGGCAAGAGCTCGGGTGAGATTCACCACACCGCCCTTTGCTGCGTGGTACGGAGAACTGCCGGCAATCATATTGCCCACAAGTCCGTACATCGAAGCAATGTTGATAATACGGCCATAGCCAGCATCTATCATCTTTTTGCCGAATTCGCGGGCACAGACAAATGTGCCAAAGAGATCGACCTCAAGCTCGTGCTTAAACTGCTCGTCTGTAACTGTCTCGGCATTGCCAACTGCACCCGTGCCCGCATTGTTTACAAGAATATCTACGCGGCCAAAATGTTCCATTATCCTATCTACGGCATTGATAACTGCATTAGTGTCAGTGATGTCGCAAACTATAGGTAGTACCTCCACTCCATATTGCGCACTAATCTCAGCGGCATTCTGCTCTAAGAGATTGCCCCTGCGAGCTAATAAAACTATATTGGCACCCTGGTTAGCAAATGCCTTTGCCATCTGTAGTCCGAGCCCTGTTGATGCGCCAGTGACTACGGCAACTTGTCCTGTAAGATCAAAATATTGTGTCATAATCGTTTAGTTTTATATTTCTGTATTTAACAAACGGATAAATTGTAATAAATATTGCCCTTACCATAAATAAAGGAATGGTGATGGTGCTAATTTTTGAAAAAGTTTGTAAAATCAAAAAAAATACTATACCTTTGCGACCTAAAGCGCACAAAAGTGATATGAAGAGATATGTAATTGACGCCCAGACAGTGCAGCAGAGCGATTTTGAGTTTGAGCTGCAGGTGGGTATGGAACTTTTTGAGGCGATGGAGATGACAGAGATCTCTGCTGCCGATTTTAAGCTTTCAGTCAGTGGTCATAAGGAGGCTTCAAATAGGACAGTGATAGAGCTTTGTGGCGAGGGTACAGCAGTTACTGCGTGTGACCGTTGTCTTGATGATGTGACTCTGGAGGTTGATGTTGAGGCGGCTATGACAGTTCTCTTTGGCGATGAAGCTAAGGCGTTTGATGGTGAGGAGGTGACTCTTCAGCGCGGCGATGAGCTTAATATCGCACAGTTTGTGTACGACAGCATTATGCTAGATTTGCCAATAGTACGTGCGCATGATATTGAGGATTGTAATCCCGATATGATTGCTCGCATAAGTGGTGTAACGGAATAATTTTAACAACTTAATATTAAGAATAATTATGGCACATCCAAAACACAAAGTCTCGTCTACACGACGTGACAAAAGAAGAACCCACTACAAGGCAGTAGTTCCTACAGTAGTGGCTTGCTCAAACTGCGGTGCATCAGTACTCTACCACAGAGTTTGTCCTGAGTGCGGTTTCTACCGTGGTAAGCTGGCTATCGAGAAGAAGGTAGTTGAGTAATTGAGTAAACATCAACTCAATAAAGCATCGTTTCGGCGGTGCTTTATTGGTATAAGAAGTTGTTTAAACCTTAAACAACTTCTAAATTTGTGAAGTATAGATGATAAAAATCGGTATTGATACCTTTGGTGGCGATAATGCGCCAGAGGCTGTAGTTGAGGGGGCGATAGCTGCGCAGAGTATTATTGGCGATAGCTGTCGTATAGTGTTGTTGGGTGATAGAGATACCATTTTGGAACAACTTGCGCTAAGGGGTTGTAGTGCAGAGACGTTTGATATTATCCATGCTCCTGAGCGAATAGAGATGGGTGACCATCCTGCTGAAAGTTTCCGAGCAAAGAGACAGTCAAGTATCGTTGTGGGCTTTAATATGCTTGCAAAGGGGGAGATTGATGGATTTGCAAGTGCAGGTAGTACAGGTGCGATGATGGTCGGGTCTATGATGGTGGCAAAACCGCTTGCGGGGGTTCTCAGACCTACCATTGCAATCTCTATTCCCACAGTTACCGGTCGTAGAGTTACAATTTTAGATATAGGTATCAACGTAGATTGTCGCCCTGAGGTGTTGGAGCAGTATGCAGTCATTGGCTCTGTATATGCCTCAGAGGTACTTGGACAGAGTGCGCCGCGTGTGGCTCTGCTTAATATTGGCGAGGAGAGTAGTAAGGGTAATGCCCATGCAAAGGTGGCATATCAACTCATGAGTCAAGCAGCAGAGGGTGGTAGATATAACTTTGTCGGTAATATTGAGCCATCGCATATCTTTACTGGCGATGTGGCTGATGTTATTGTCTGTGATGGTTTTGTCGGCAATACAGTGCTTAAACTTACAGAGGGGTTGTACTCTATAACCGCATCTGAGGGCGCTTTGACACCTTTCTGGCAGGGCCTTAACTATGAACAGACAGGAGGAACGCCGGTATTGGGTGTTGGTGCTGTTGTGACTATTGGCCATGGCAAGTCTACACCGAAGGCTATTAAGAATATGATTCTCTCAACTCTGCATAGCGTGAAGATTGACCTTGTAGGTAAGTTGCGTGAGAAATTCTAGGGCATATTTTTAATTTTGATTGATTTTTCCTATCTTTGCACTAACCTAAAATTTACAAATATGAAAAGATTTATTTTAACACTAATCTCTGTTGCTGGTGTTTTGACTGCATCGGCACAGTTTACGCCTAATAAGATTGTCGTTCCAGACATTGAGGGCTACAAGACTCTTAAGGGCGATTTTCACATTCACACCATCTTCTCTGATGCAACCGTATGGCCTACAACTCGTGTGCAGGAGGCTATCTGGGAGGGACTCGATGTAATCTCTATTACCGAGCATATTGACACTCGTCACCAGAAGATGGTCAACAATGGCACCTTCGTAAAGGAGAAGTGTGACCGTGACTACTCAATTAAGCTTGCTAAGAAGGCTGCAGGAAAGAAGCTTCTTGTTGTTCCTGGTGGTGAGATTACTCGCCTTGGTATGCCTCCAGGTCACTTTAACTGCCTCTTTGTTAAGGATAATGACGCTATTTGTGCTGCAGCTGAGGAGTTTGACCACGACCACGTACTTGCTATGGAGGCAGGTCTTCGTGAGGCTCGCAAGCAGGGTGCATTCCTTATGTGGAACCACCCTAACTGGTGCAAGCAGGCTCCAAATGAGACAGTGATGCATAAGGCTCACAAGAAGATTCTCAAGGAGGGTTATATGGATGCAATCGAGATCTACAACATGGCATGTGGTTACACCCCTGAGGGTCACCAGTGGGCTCTTGAGAACAATCTGGCTATGCTTGGAAACTCTGACTGTCACGCACCTTTCTTTATGGAGGTAGACTATCTTCACGGAGCTCACCGTCCAGTGACATTGGTTTTTGCTACTGAGAAGTCGCTTGCCGGTGTTCGTGAGGCTTTTGATGCACGTCGTACAGCTGTATTCGCAGAGGGTAATGTCTATGGTCGTGAGCAGGAGGTTCGTCCACTTCTCCACGCTTGCCTCAAGGTTAAGAGTGTGAAGTTTACAGATAAGAATATCGTTATTGATTTCGAGAATATATCGTCAATTCCTGTAACCCTTACTAAGGGCGAGGGCTCAAGAGATACTTGGTATGCTCGCTATGTTGTTATTCCTCCATTCTCAACCTACTCTTACAAGGTGCGCCCTCTGCTTGTTGATGCTAAGCAGCCTGCATTTGATAAGGACATTAAGGAGTATGAGGTTAGCTTTGTAGCTGAGAACTTCTACATCGGTCCTAATAAGCCTGTAGCATTTACCGTTAAGGCTAGCCGCTAATTGGTTAGTTCTAAACCTTAGTATCCACCCTTGTTTATACCACGGGTGGATACTCTTTGTTTGTGATTGGACATAAACACTCTAAAAACGGACATGATGAATGTTGTAAGTAAAAATACCTAATTGAAAACAAGAAATAAAAGTTATATTTGTGGCAGTAATTTGTTAAAATATCATAAAAGCTAATACTATGAAGAGATTTATACTCACTATTTTATCGCTCTGTACAACTTTTGCCCTCTATGCTCAGAGTGTTGAGTCACCGGCAGAGGTTGAGGTGCTTAAGGAGCGAGTTGCAAAGCTTGAGAAGCGCTCAGAGGTTTGGGATAAACTGAAGCCGGCGTTTAAGTTCTCAGGATATATCCAGGCAGGCTATGACTATCAGTGGAATGAGGATGGAACAACAACCTCGACCTTCCACCTTCGTCGTGCACGTATGTCGCTGCAGGGTGATATTTTTAAGGGCAAAAATGGTGCTAAGGCAAGCTATCGTATTCAGATAGATTTGTGCAAGGAGCTATCTATTATGGATTTATGGGCAAAGTATCAGCCAGTAAATCAGTTTGGTCTACAAGCTGGTCAGTTTAAGGTGCCAATCTCTATTGAGAATACCGATTACAATGCAACCCAGCTTGAGTTTATCACCTACGCAAATACTGTTCAGCGTCTTGTGCGTATGTCAAGCAGCGATTTGCAAGGTATTAACTCATCAGGTCGTGATATCGGTTTGCAACTCTATGGCGGATTTATCAAGAAGGATGGATTTAGTGTTATCAACTACGAGCTTGGAGTCTTCAATGGTACCGGTATAAATGTTAAGGATAGCAATAAGAGTAAGGATATTGCCGGTCGATTGATTATTCAGCCAATGAAGGACCTTAAGATTGCGGGTTACTATATGGGCGGAGAGACAAATGCAACCTCGTTGGTTGGTAAGTACCCCGCTATGAATGCGCTCAATCCGGATGCAAATCTATCCTATTTGGGTTATAATCGCTATGGTGGAGGTGTTGATTATGAGAATAAATATATCTTTGCTCGCTCGGAGTACATTGCCGGCAAGACTGGTGATCTAACCTCTGAGGGTATTTATGCACTGGTTGGTGCAAAGTTCCTTGATAAGTGTACTGTAGGTGTTCGTTGTGACTACTTTGATGAGGATAAAAATAGCGAAGGTGATCAGATAAACTACTCTGCAGCCATCTCTTACCGCCCTTGGAAGTACTTGCGCGTACAGGCAGAGTATACACTTCAGCAGTACCGTAAGATGGGTAATAAACCAAATGGGAATTGCCTCTATTTTATGGTGACAGCATTGTTCTAACTATGGATATATAGTGTCAAACAAAAAAACGATAAGTATGAGTAAACTTAAGAAATTATTAGTTGAGGATTGGGTGGTAACCTTTCTCTCTATTCCTCTGCTTGTTATTGCAGGATTGGCAACATTCCTTCCAAAGGATGCTCTAAAGATTCCATCAGATTTGTTGCATTTAGAGTCTTGGCTTAATATTGGTGCGCTCTTTGTTATTGCACTGGTACTCCTATTTATCGGTAATAAATTGCTCTCACGCCCTTTGCGCGGATTGTGCTGGTCGTTTGTTGTTGTCTTTACAATATCAATGCTTGCGCAACTGACAGCAAAGATTGGTTTTATCAAGGCTTGGGGCTTCGAGGCTGTTTTTTTCTCTGTAATTTTCGGACTTATAGTTCGCAACGCTTTCCATATTCCTGAGTGGCTTAAGCCAGCTATTCAGGGTGAGTTTTTTATCAAGATTGGTGTTGTCTGTCTTGGTGCTACAATCCTATTCAGAGACTTCTTGGCTGCAGGTTCTCTCGCCCTTATTCAGGGTTGTGTAGTGGTCTTCTGCGTCTGGATGTTCGCCTTCTTCCTCTCTAAGAAGATGGGCGTTGATGAGCGTAGCGCTATGACACTCTCTTCAGGCCTGTCTATCTGTGGCGTTTCAGCTTGTATTACTGCGGCAGGTGTGGCAAATACAGATGGTAAGAAACTCTCATATATCGTATCTGTGGTGCTGATTATTGTGGTACCTATGATATATATAATGCCTTACCTTGCAAAGCTCGTTGTGCCACTGCTTACTGACGATGTTGCAATACAGCAGCAGATTGCAGGTGCATGGATTGGCGGCACTGTTGATACAACCAGTGGCGTAGGTGCTGCCTCAGCAATCTATAGCGAGGAGGCAAATAAGATTGCGATGATTGTTAAGGCTACTCAGAACGTTCTTATCGGAGTGGTGGCATTCTTTATCGCTCTCTACCTCTCTTCAAAGAGCGCTGGTGACGGTAAACTTCACCGCCCATCACTTAAGATTGTTTGGGATAAGTTCCCTAAGTTTGTTCTGGGCTTTGTTCTGGCTTCTGCAGTGTTTAGCTTGCTCCAGAGCTATGAAATCTTCCCAGATTTTGCCGCAAAGAAGTTAGCTGAGACCGCTATGGCAAAGAATTTCTCGGGATTCTTTTTCTCGCTAGCCTTCGTCTGCATCGGTATGGATACCCGACTTAAGGATATTGTCTCAAAGGAGAATCGTAACATTCTCTTCACCTTTATTGGTGCGCAGGTGTTTAATATCATCTTTACATTCTTTGTGGCGTGGATGCTCTTCGGAGTTATTAAACCAATGCTCTTTTAGTATTGTCAACGCTCCATGTTGTGGGAGATAAATAATACGACGGATGCACGTGCGCTCCGTCGTATTATTTTATATAATATTATAGTAAAAGAGTAAAAAACTAAAAAAGTTTTGTGGATTGGAAAACTTTTACTATCTTTGCCCCGCTATTGTAGCAAATAACTAAAAATTAAAACATTATGAACAATTACGAAACCGTTTTCATTGTCACTCCAGTGCTCTCTGAGGCTCAGGTAGCAGAGGTTGCTGACAAATTCCAGGGCATCATTACCGAGAACGGCGGATCTATTGTGAATGTGGAGAACTGGGGCCT
>CAJGDC010000025.1 GCA_904502005.1 uncultured Alistipes sp. | reverse complement strand
TTGCGTTCACCACCACCTTTACCCGACTTATCCTGCTGTGGCTCAGCCTTTATTTCACTCTTGGTTGAGTTCTGCTCGGCACCATTATCTACCTGAGCAAAACTCTGCGCATCAAGCTCTTTAAGCACCTGCTCAACGCTGTGATAGCGCTCCATAAAGGTGATTGCAAGACCCTTTGCCAACACAACCTTAAGGCGTGGGTCAATATTGAGAGCATCAAAATCGATAGGATTCTCTGTACGCACCGCACGGACTATCATAGCCTTACGCGAATGGCGAGCATCGGGCTCAATCTCCACGCCCCATGGCACTCTTCCCGTAAGCATAGTAAAGAATACTGCCGTGGCTGCAAATATATCACTTCGCTCGTCATACATACCGGCGAAGGTCTCATTTGCGGAGTAGAAAATCTCAAGATCAGAGGTATCAAACGGCACATCACCACTACACTTCTGCGAAGCGTGACCGAGGTCGATAATCTCCGGGGTCGCAGATGCCGTTGCACTAAGCATAATATTGCGCGGTGTGATGTCGTTGTGGTATATGCCCTGACTGTGCATAGCCTTCAAGCCCTCAAGTACGCCCGCAAAGATACGCACTGCCTCAACCTCGGTAAACTTACGTTCACGGTATAGCTTCTCCGCAACAAGTTCGCCGCTAAAGTAGTTAGTTGTATAGTACTGGCAGTCACTCTGAGGTGTTGAGATAGTTCCGCTGCTGATAAAGCTGGCAACATTACGGCTCTTTATCTTCTGACTATACTCAATCTCAAGGATTACACCCGTCTGCGGATTGATAAGCTTCTGAGGCACCAACTTCATAATATATACCTTCATAAAGAATGGCTGATGCGCCTCATCCTCAACACGATAGGTCTCCGTATAAACATTTGCCTTAATAAGACTCTGAACAAAGTATCCATCTACCCTCTGTCCGCTTTCAAGTAGTGCCATAAACTAATCTTTAAGGTTTCTTATTCTACAAAGTTAACAAAAGTAATTGAAAAGTCAAATTTCTGGCAACACAAAAAAATAGGGACTGTGCAACACAGCCCCTATATATAGATATTGTAGTCCAATTATCGCGCTGACACAGTCTCAGCATCGATATACTCACAGTTTACATACTTAGGAGTTGTGTAACCGTGGCCCCAACGATTCCAGTAGTATGTATCTGATGAATCGTTTGTAAGCTTGTGGAGAACAGTTGCCTCGTACTTATCCTCGCCGTCGCCGCCCTTTACAACGCCAACATAACCACCAACCTTACAGTTCTCAACAACCAGATTCTTATTAGGGTTACCAACGATAGCTGAACGATACTGATAGTTCTTTGATGTACCATTACCTACAGTCCACTTGTTGTTAGCAACATCCCAATCGTTGTTAGTATCATGAGAAGCCAAAAGCTTACCAGTGTTAGTACAGTTCTTAATGATTGAGTTCTTACCACCACCGTTACCAGCGATACCACCAAGAAGAACATAGATGTTAGATGTTGTCTCACCAGTCTCACGAGTTGTCTTGTAGAATGAGCAGATAGTACCTGAGTTCTCGCAGCTATCAACTACAGCATAAGTATCCTCAATCTGACCTGCGATACCGCCAACATACTCAGCAATCTTACTCTGACGCTCAACAGCTACAGTACCAGAGTTCTTACAACGCAAGAAGTAAGATGTGTTACAAAGACCTGACAGACCACCAAGGCGTACCTTCTTACCACTAACAGCGCGTACAAGACCAGTGTTCTCACAATCGTTCAAGTGTACACCATAAACGCCAGCAGCACCGATGTTTGTACCACCATAGCAGCAACCTGCAAAGCCACCACCATAGCTCCAAGTGCTATCAGCAACAGTTGTTGAAGCACCGAGAGTAAAGTTACCAGTGTTCTTACAGCTGTTCATGATAATACCATCCTGATAACCTGTACCTGCAACACCTACCTTACCAGCGAAACCACCACAGAAGTATGAGCCGTTTGATGAACCCATGTCAGCATATACATCACCGCTGTTCTCGCAGTTATCATACATACAAACGAAACGTGGATAACCTGCGAAACCTGCGCAGATAAGCGACTTCAAAGAGGTAACATCCTTAACAGTTACATTACCAGTATTAACGCAATCGTTAATATATGCAGTCTTAGCCTCACCGCCATTATTAATACCTACGAAACCACTCATAGTAAGAGTTGTAGCAGCAGTGTGAGCTGGATTAAGAGTTACAGCTGCACTATTTGAACACTTACTGATTGTGTGACTATTCTGACGAGCAATAAAACCACCAACATAGAGGTTTGCGCAAGATGCAGATGTAGAAGCAACATCTATAGCACCGCTGTTAGTTGAGTTAGAGACAACACCTGCAGTCTCTGTGCTGATGTTGCAATAACCGATTGCACCACCAACATAAGAGCTATCACCAACATTGAATACAGTTACTTTTGCAGTGTTGTGGCAATCATCAACATTTGCAACACAACCAGTGCTACCATCACCATTGAAACCGATAATACCACCGATAACAGACTGCTGATCCTTACCCTCTGCATAGACAATATTGATAGCACCATTGTTAGTACACTTCTTAATCAGGATGTCAGCAGTTGTAGGGTAAGCACGACCTACAATACCACCAACACGTACCTTACCGCAACCTGCATCACCTGCAGAGATAGCAACATTGCTTACGCAGTTCTCAATAGTACCACCGCTAATCTGAGCAGAAATACCACCTGCATAAGACCAGTTGAAACCACCATCTACTGCATCAGCCATAGCAGCAACGATTGTACCGGCAACTGTAAGGTTCTTAACTACACCACCGTTAGCAATAACACCAAACAGACCTGCGCTATTCTGAACACAATCTGCAGTTGTGCCATCCTCCTGAACAAGCTGAAGCTTGTAATCATTTGCATTGATTGTAAGACCAGAAATTGTGTTGTTGTTACCATCAAATACACCTACGAACTGAGGCTTGATAAACTGTGCTGCATCGTTATTGCAACCAATAGCCATCCAGTTTGTATAAGCAGAGAGGTCGATGCTATTCTTAAGAACAACAACACCATCCTCGTTAGAGAACTCTGCACCTGCAGGGTAACGCTCAGTAGTACCATTGATTGCGTCAGCAAAAGCCTTCATCTGCTCTGCTGTAGAGATACCGTCAGCAACCTTATCCTTAAGAACATCCTTAACAGCCTGATAGATGTGCTTGTGCTCATCTACAGCAACATCTGTAGGATTGTATGCACCCCAGATAGTACGACGAGCATTCTCAGCACCATTCTTATAGAGCTTAAGCACTGCCTTTGCATGGTAGAGTGGAGCATAAAGAGCAGTCTTTGTAATCTCAGATGTAGCACCGCTCTCATCAGTTACAGTCTCAGTAGTTGTCACCTCGCGAGTAAGACCCATAACTACAGCCTGAACTTTGCGAGCAGCTGCAAGGTTTGTTAGACCGTCAAGATTTACCTTTACAGAACCACCAACCTGAGCATTCTCAAGGCTGATAGCGCCGGTAGCAGCATCTACAACAACGTCAGAAGCTACTGCGTATGTATTTGCGACTACTGAGTTTGTAAGAGAAACAGCATCTACATTCCAATCCTTTGCTGCTGAGAGCTCAAGCTCAACTACAGAAGCGAGTGGATTCATCTTTGCTGTTAGCTTATTGTTCTCAACAACTACATTTGCTGCGTAGAAGTAGAGCGGCATCTTGTTTGTCAGCTCGCCCTCTGTCTGCTCAGCCGCAACATCATAAGTTGCAGTCATTGCTGCAGCGTCTACACTCTTTACGTTGTAGAAGATAGCCACTGGCTTGCTAAGATCAGCTGGAACAAAGGCATTAGCCTCATCCTTTGGACCGAACTCAGACTTTGAACCTGCAATAGTTGTCTGATAGATGTAGCTCTTACCATCGTAAACAATTGTAAGCTCATCGCCAACCTCCCAGCTAAACTTACTGGTCTTGGCAACATTGTCACCCTCAACACTAACACGGGTCATCTCCTCTACTGAAGCCACAAGGGTAATACCACCCTCAATGCCCTCAACAGACTCACCACCATTTACACCGACATTCAAATCAGATGTCAAATCCTTTGAGCAGCTTGCCAACATAGCAACAACTGCCATAAGCATAAAAATCTTTCTCATAGTTCTTGTTGTTTTTTGTTGGTTAATTACTCCTCCTGACGACCCTCAAAGTCGAGATCATTGAAGTCCGACGGAACCGAAATAGCAAAACCTGCCTCGATGCGACAACTGCACTCTCGCAGGATTGGGCTCTGATAGCCCTTGATAAGAGTTTTTTTCATAGTTTTTATATTAGGTTTATAAAACGTTACAACACCTCTTTTATAAAATATAGACACACAAGTTGCATATTACACCCAATGCACTTTCATTTTTATTCAAAAAAATCCATCACAGCTATCAGCCATGATGGATTTATTATAATTTTCGAGCTAATTTCTACTTTGTATTGTCAAAGGTATAAGCCTCCCAAGGGTGCTGAGCATCTGCCCCCTTCTCAAGTATATTCTCTACATGAACAAGCATTGGGAAGTCCTTAAGCTCTACCTGGCCAAGCTCTGCCTTACGATAGATAGCCTTTGCGACGCGACGAGCAACAACGAGCGACTCAAGGGTTACACCTGCAAGAATCTCCATAGCCTCGTCATAGCTCTTACCCTCACCCAAAAGGATACCAATCTTACGAGTGCGGCCTCCGTAAACGGTTACATAGAGATCTCCAATACCGATATTCTCACAATCGAAAGATGCACCCTGAATAGCAAGCAGGCGACGCATCTCCTTTACTGCCTGATAGAATGCACCCGCCTGAGAGTTGTAGTGCAAACCGGCATCTTCTCCCAAATATCTATTTACCAAACCGATAGTAAGCGCCACACCCAGAGCGTAGGCATTCTTAAGAGCCACAGCACTCTCAAGGCCGATAACATCGTTTGTCAGTGAGATATGGTAGTAAGACGTAGTAAGTGTCTCGCGCATCATACGGAGCACTGCCGAGTCCTTACCACAGAATGCAACCTCTGTCTGATCGTGGAAGACAAGCTCGTAAGATGTACAAGGTCCACCAATAGCGCAAACCTCACGCTCAATGCCCCTCTTTGCAAGTCCTGCCTGCCAGTAGTCTGGATAGCTAATCAGCGTACCATCCTCAAGGTTGATAAGGCCCTTAGTCACTGAGAGAACAGGGGTCTTAGGGTCAAGATTTGTCAATATCTCATCAAGGAACCAATCTACACCAAAAGATGAAACACCACCGATAACAAAATCACAACCCTCAACAGCCGTCTTCCAATCCTCAATCTGATAATATTTAATACCCTCTGGAAAATCGCGGTCGAACTTTGGGTGGCGATTTGTAGCCTTACAAGCATCAATAATATCACGATCAAGCGGCGAACCAACAAGTCGCACCTCATGACCATTCTCTGCTGCAGGGAAGGCGAGCGCCGAGCCCATCATGCCAGAGCCGATAATTGTTACAACTTTTTTCATTTTCTTTCTTTTTTACTGTTTATATAATACAATTACTTTGCTTTCCTTTCTCTTTGCTCACTATAAAGACAAACAAAGCCCTCTTTACACCCTGCAAAAGTAATACATTTTTTCCTTTTTACATACTCTTACATAAAAAAAAGACAGCAATAGGCTCTATTGCTGTCTTTTTCTTATAATTTTAAGGACTACTTAACCTCCTCAAACTCTACATCCTCAGGCTGAGCCTTAGCATCAGAAGCACTACCTGCACCAGCACCTGGGTTTGCACCAGCGCCTGGATTAGCACCACCCTGCTGTGCCTGCTGAGCGGCATAGATATCCTGAGAAGCTGCCTGCCATGCTGCATTAAGCTCTGCAAGGGCTGTGTCAATAGCTGCTACATCGCTATTCTTGTGAGCCTCCTTGAGCTTTGCAAGTGCAGCCTCGATAGCGCTCTTCTTCTCTGCAGGAATCTTATCGCCATACTCCTTGAGATTCTTCTCAGTAGTGAAGATATTTGCATCGGCAGCGTTAATCTTCTCAATACGCTCCTTCTCAAGCTTATCCTTCTCCTCATTTGCCTTAGCCTCGTCTCGCATACGCTGAATCTCAGCATCTGTAAGACCACTTGAAGCCTCAATGCGGATAGTCTGCTCCTTGCCTGTACCCTTATCCTTTGCAGATACGTTAAGGATACCGTTAGCGTCAATATCAAATGTAACCTCAATCTGTGGCACACCACGTGGAGCTGCTGGGATACCATCAAGGTGGAAGCGGCCGATGCTCTTATTGTCGCGTGCAAGTGGACGCTCACCCTGGCAGATATTAATCTCTACAGATGGCTGGTTATCAGCAGCAGTAGAGAAGACCTCGCTCTTACGAGTAGGGATTGTGGTGTTTGCATCAATGAGCTTTGTAAATACACCACCGAGAGTCTCAATACCGAGTGAGAGCGGAGTAACATCAAGAAGCACAAGGTCATCCTTAACATCACCAGAGAGGATACCACCCTGGATAGATGCACCTACAGCAACAACCTCGTCTGGGTTTACGCTCTTATTTGGAGCCTTACCAAAGAACTTCTCAACAATCTGCTGAATTGCAGGGATACGGGTTGAACCACCTACAAGGATTACCTCATCAATCTGTGAAGCGCTTAGGCCTGCATCACGGAGAGCGATGCGACATGGCTCAATAGTGCGCTGAACAAGGTGGTCGCAGAGCTGCTCAAACTTAGCACGTGTAAGTGTCATTACAAGGTGCTGTGGAATGCCGTTGATTGGCATAATGTATGGCAAGTTAATCTCTGTAGACTGTGAAGATGAGAGCTCAATCTTAGCCTTCTCAGCAGCCTCCTTAAGGCGCTGGAGAGCCATAGCATCCTGACGAAGATCTACACCATGCTCGCTCTTAAAGCTCTCTGCCATAAAGTCGATAAGCACGTGGTCGAAGTCATCACCACCAAGGTGTGTATCACCATTTGTAGACTTAACCTCAAATACACCGTCACCAAGCTCAAGGATTGAGATATCGAAAGTACCACCACCAAGGTCATAAACAGCAATCTTCATATCGCGGTTCATCTTGTCCATACCATATGCAAGTGCTGCAGCAGTTGGCTCGTTTACAATACGGCGAACCTTAAGACCAGCAATCTCACCAGCCTCCTTAGTAGCCTGACGCTGAGAGTCTGAGAAGTATGCAGGAACGGTGATAACAGCCTCAGTAACCTCCTGACCAAGATAGTCCTCAGCAGTCTTCTTCATCTTCTGAAGAATAATAGCCGAAATCTCCTGTGGAGTGTACTGACGACCGTCAATATCTACACGCGCAGTGTCATTAGCACCGCGAACAACAGAGTATGGAGAACGAGCAATGTCTGAAGATACATTGTCAAACTTCTCACCCATGTAACGCTTGATAGAGAATACTGTACGCTTTGGGTTGGTAATAGCCTGACGCTTTGCAGGATCACCTACCTTACGCTCACCACCATCTGTAAATGCAACAATAGAAGGGGTCGTACGATGACCCTCAGAGTTAGGAATAACAACAGGCTCAGCACCCTCCATTACAGCAACACAAGAGTTGGTTGTTCCTAAGTCAATACCAATAATCTTTCCCATAATTGTAAACTTTTTATTTATTATTTGTTAATCTTTTTCATTTGCGTTTGGCATATTACTGAACAAACCTCTTGCCAAAACGCATTTCCTGCCAAAAAAGAGCGTGCCACGCCATAAATGGCAGTAGCACGACAAAAAAATATGACAAAATGGCAGACCAACCGCCACATACCAAAAAAATAAGCGCCAGATACTCTCGGGCGCAAGGGTTAAAGCTAATAGCCATTTTGGCGTCAAAAGGTAGTAGTTGTAAGGCACACAAGAAGCCGAGCGCGCAGCATACTAAAGCGTATGTGAGCAGCTCGGCTATTGAAGTGTAACGCAGCAAATGCTACCTTTTCAAGGCAAAATATTTTGTCGTCAAAGTGAGCCAGATACGGTGCATCGTGCAAAAAAAGCAGTGGCGGATAGCACTAAAACGTACAGCCGCCACTGATGTTTAAGGGATGTGCCGTAGGTGGCACACTCTGACGATAAAATTACTTGATGTTGTACTTAGAAAGAATCTCTACAACCTTAGGCTGGATAGCATCTGCCCAACGCTTGTAGCCCCAAGAGCATGGGTGGATACCATCGGCAGAGGTGAGGCCATCGGTACCTGTCTGGTTTGGAGTGTCGATGAAGTATACGTCAGCGTACTCAGCGCAAATCTCCTTCATAAGATTATCTACATACTCCATACGGGTCTGCTCCTTCTTCTCGGCAGCTGTGTCAAAGAGACGACCGTCGCGGTAGATAGTGCGAAGGAAGATAACTGGAGCCTTAGGGTTACGCTTACGAATCTCGTTAAGGAATGGACGGATACGCTCGCCAATCTGAGCAACAGATGGGTTAGAGAATGCGTCGCAGATATATGCGTCAGCCTTTGTACCACCAAGAATCTCACCCATAACACGCTGCAGCTTACTGTTACCGCTCATACCGAAGCTATTGAGGTTAAGACCTGTCTGGCGCATAAGGAATGCAGGGTAGGTCATACCAGCACAAGTAGCACCTGAACCGTGAGTAAATGATGAACCAAAGATAGCAATATCGTGACGGAATGGGTTCTTCATAGCCTTAATCTTCACATTCTCAGGAACACCAATCTCAAGCTTTGTAAGCTCCGCAAAGAGAGGCAAGTAGAGGATACAGCGGTGAGTTGAGCCGTCCATATTTTTAATAACACACAGAGGCTTCTCAAGCTTAGCATTACCCTTGCTATCATGGCCGTCGGCATTAACCTTAGAAGCTGCCCACTTCCACTCATTCTCATGCTCAATAAAGAGGTTAAAACCAACACCTGCAGTAGCTGGCATAGCACGGTTGTGGCCACGATAGCCATAAGATGCGCGTACCCAGATCTCCTTTGCATCGGTCTCAAAAAGAATTGCCTGACCTGCGCAAGTTTTGAGCAGATTAGCCTCTGTCTTATTGAGCTCTGGGTAGTCATTTACCTCAACACGGTTGTAAGGATTCTTGGTCTTGCACATCTTTCCAATATGATTTAGCTTCTGCGCATCAACCCACTTAAGTTCAACCTTCTGAGCCATTGCAGCACCTAGTGAGAGGCTCAGAGCTACGACGAATAAAAATAGTTTTTTCATTTTGATATGTTTTTAGGTTTATTTTACACAAAAGAGCCCAAGCAATAACTGCCGGGCTCAAAATCTACTATTTACGAGAACTATTTCTCCTCATTGAGAATGCGCATAGCGGCGTCAAGAATAGCAGTATCATCCAGCGTAACAACGCCACCGTCCGGTCCCTGCTCAAAGTGAACACCAACACCTGTCTTAGCATCAAAGTGCTTGCCACCGAAGTAGTTACGAACTGACTCTACATCAATACCGAGTTCATCTGCAATACGCTGGGAGCTACCGCTTGGGAGACGATCCTTGATGCGGCGCAATTCATTAAATGTGATAATCATAATCGTTAAGTTTTAGTGTTATTTCTGTTAAATGTTATTTTCGCACTACTAATTTACAACATTTTCCCGAAATAGCAAAATTTCAGAGATTTTTTTTGAAATTTTTTATGATTTTTATGATTATCGCATATCTATAACCTCATATTCAGCATACTTTGCAGCATTGAAACGCGGCAGTGGAGCGTTAGTGGCATGTATAGCGGTAAAGGTTATTGTTAGCTCCGCCCCAGAATCAGAGTAGACAATCTTCTTAGGCAGTGCTCCTATACTATCTGCCACCACGATTATCCTCTCTCCGCCACTCTTTGGAGTTAATTGTATTGCTGATAGCCCATCTACATCTGTTTGCGTCAGGCTATACTGCTCTTTGAGCACCTCAAAACCCTTGGCGGGATTGCTGAGTATATCACTTCCCAGATTGGCAGCGCTATCAATGGTCACCTCCCGAGTGGAGCTATTAACCTCATGTTTTACACCTTGAGAGACAAAAATCTCCACGCCCTCCATCGCGGCATAGAAATCGTCGCCATCTACGATGTACGACCCAGCCATTTTATAGCCATCAAGTTCAACAGTAAACTTTGCCTTATATACACCTAACTGAGCAAGATTCTTCTCAAATGTATCGAGCAGCGACTGCGCAGACAGAGCATACCACGAGGCTATTATTATAAATAAGGTAAGCGCGACTCTTCTCATATAACTCCAAGCTCTTGCAATCTTGCCTCCAAAGCATACGGATCTGTAATCTTCACATCGCGCGACTTTGCACCCGGCACCTGAGGGCCGACAATACCTGCACGCTCAAGCTGCAACATTATTCGACCTGCACGCACAAAACCGACCTCATAGGTGCGCTGAATATATGATGTCGAGAAGTTTTCGCCACCACCAACAGCATCGCGAGCAATGTCTGCAAAGAGTGCATCATACTTTATAGCTGCACCGCTCTCACTACCCATGCCACTATCTGCACCGCCGCTAACAGCCGTAGATGCACCACCACTCTCCTCATAATCAGGCAGAGAGTATGGCATGCCTGTTGGCGAAGGCTGTGAGGCGATATAGTCCACAAGTCGTTTAACCTCAGGAGTATCCACAAAGGCGCACTGCAGACGGGTAAGAGCACATGGCTCAGAGAAGAGCATATCTCCACGACCGATAAGCGCTTGCGCACCAGGTTGGTCGATAATTGTTGCCGAATCTACGCGTGACGAAACACGGAAGGCTATACGAGCAGGGAAATTGGTCTTAATTCGTCCTGTCAGGATATCTACAGAAGGGCGCTGTGTTGCAAGAATTAGGTGAATACCTGCAGCACGAGCCTTCTGTGCAAGGCGCATAACTGGCTGCTCAACAAGCTTTGACTGAGTAACAAGGTCTGCATACTCGTCAATAACCACAACGATATATGGCATAATCTCATGCGACTCAATCTTACACTTGCGCACTAACTCATTATATTCCATAATGTTACGAGTACCAACAAGGCGACACTTTTTAAGTCGTTCCTCCATCTCTGCACAGAGTGAGTAGAGGGTATAGACAGCCTTCTGAGCATCGATTACAATATTCTCCTCCTCACTCTCCATACGCGCAAGGAAGTGGCTACCAAGCCCCTCATAGAGCGAAAACTCTACCTGCTTAGGGTCAATAAGCACCAGTTTGAGTTGTGAAGGGTCCTTACGATAGAGCAGAGAGGTCAAAATAACATTCAGTCCTACAGACTTACCCGTACCGGTTGCTCCCGCAACAAGCAGGTGCGGCATCTTGGCAAGGTCAAAGACTATACACTCATTCTGAATATTACGACCAATAACCACTGGCAGCTCTCCCTTAAAATTGAGGAAACGCTCTGTGCGCAACGCTGCACGCATAGATACTATGGCAGGATTACGATTTGGCACCTCAATACCCACTGTTCCACTCTCTGGAATAGGGGCAATGCGCACGCTGCTCGCCTTAAGCGCCTGAGCAATCTCTTTAGATAGACCCTCAATTCTCGCCACTTTAACTCCACGGTCAAGCTCCACCTCATAGAGGGTCACCGTCGGGCCAGTTGTAGCCTTAACACCCACAATCGGAATCTTAAAGTCGGCAAGTACCTGCTCAATGTTACGTGTATTCTCCTCAATCTCGTCATTGCTAACCTCAGACGTACTCTCTCGCTCGTCTAAAAGCTCAACAGATGGGAAGCTATAGTGCAGCGTACGGTCCGGATTAAATGGCAGATGCTTATCTGCATCCCTATCTGACACTTCCTTGTCGCCCTCTGGGTCAATAACCTCAACAACCAACGGCTCATCTTCGTCGCCATCTGGCTCAGGAATTGGCTCAGGCTCTGGGACCGGTTCAATCTCCGGTGTTGGTTCCGGCTCCGGAGTTGGCTCTGGTTCTGGCGCAGGAGTTGGTTCCGGCTCCGGAGTTGGCTCTGGTTCTGGCGCAGGAGTTGGTACAACATCCTCGCCCTCGTCGGCAGAGTCATGGCGTTTAACCTTATCAACAAGGCCTTTGCCTTTATTAGCAATACCGTTTCCAAGGCTACTAAAGAGTTCTATAACGCGCACATTGATAAATACGGCTGTAAGAATCCAGCTAAGGATAAGCAGCACAGTAATACCCGCCTTACCGATTGCTGGCATGAGTATATCTTGGGTAATAGTAATACCAAAAGCGCCACCCCAGCCACTTGTAAACATATCGCCATCAGTCTTAAAGATAGCGCCGAGGCTAAGCGAGCCAAGGATAACTATCAGCGCAAAAGATATTAGTGTATGGTCATAGAGTTTCACCCTCTTCATAAAGATTTTGAAGGCGAAAATAATCATCATCACTGGTATAAGTACTCCAAACAGACCAAAGCTATCACTAATAAGCAATGAAGATATCCACTCCCCACTTGCGCCCGAAGAGCTACCATCCATAGCCCCCTTTTGCCAAGTAAAGAGATAGGCACACAGAGTCCAGAGCGTATAAACGCCAAAGGCGAGCAAAATAAAGCCCACCACCCAGCGTGCTGTGCGGAGTCTATCCTCGTTAGCGCTACTACCACCTTTAGTTATCGGTTTGCTCGTCGTCTTCGGCTTCCTCTTCACCAATACATCCATAAGCTCTATATATCATTCTGTCAAAATAATCATCATCTCCCAAGGTCATAAACTCATAGAGAGGCTCGCTGCCCTGTTCTGCCCTCAAGTCATACTCATCAAGCAGTTGCGCCACCCTGCGGCATACTGCTCGACCGGAGTCTATAACCTCAACATCTCTATCCCCTATTACACGCTCCATCGTAGGTCGTAAAAATGGATAGTGAGTACATCCCAGTACAATTTTATCCGCCCCCTTCTCAATCAGTGGCTCAATAACACTCCTTACAGCCGTTTCAGCCTCTGCACTATACTCCTCACCACGCTCAACAATCTCCACAAAGCCCTCGCCTACAGCCTTAAGGATATTTACCGAATCGGCAAATTGTGCTGAGGTGTGTAGAAACAGCTCCCCCTCAAGTGCACGCGCTGTAGCAAGGACAGCGATAGTTCCACTCTTGGTTGTCAGTGCAGCAGGTTTAACCGCCGGCTCAAGGCCAACAAATGGAGTGTCGGGATAACATTGTCGCAAGTACTCTATAGCTACTGCCGTAGCGGTATTGCAGGCAATAACTATCATCTTACACCCCTCATCGAGCAATCGAGCTACCGACTCAATTGTAAATTGCAAAATTTCATCGTGACTCCTATCACCATAAGGACATCGAGCACCATCGCCAAAAAATATCAGCGACTCATCGGGCAGAGCCTCGGCAATCTCTTGCCAAACGCTCAAACCACCCATTCCACTGTCAAAAATTCCTATCGGGGCGTTATTCATAGTCTGAATATTAATAAGTTCTATTCAACTCCTCACGTGGAGTAAGCATCAGCTTATTTGTCAGCTCGCACTCTGAGTAGTCAAAGCTCTCGGTAAAGCGAGTCTGCTCATAAACATTACCATTAGTATCCTGAGCAACAACCTTAATCTCTTTTGCATCAGGATTCTTCAGCTTCAGGCGGTACATATGGTTACAACCTGTCAAATAGCCCTTACGGCCACCGCCATTCCACTTGCTCTTGCTATCTATAACCTTGCCATAGCTTCTGCCGACAACACCGATATGATAACCTACAGCATACCAGTCACGACTTGAGTCTACCTCTGGAACGCTATCCTTAGTAGTAGGTATGCGCTCCATCTGACCTGTCAATACGCCATCCTCATAGAGGTAAACCTTCCACTTTGGATCTGCATTAAAGACATTGGCAAGGACTGTATCGTGGGTATATGGATACTTAAACTTCTCAAACTCTCCACCAAACTCAGCATCACCGCGATACATACGAATCTGATATGATATATCATGGCCTGTACCCTTATACCACCAATTCTTGATATGCGCACCGTCAACATCGTAGATAGCATAGCCATTAGGTGTACCATCACCATTCAGACAGCTCCACCAGAAAGCACCACTTGCAGCACCGTGTACGTGCTCAAAGACTCCGAGCTTATTTACAGAGTGGTTCATAAAGTGGGTGTGACCAATCATAATATGCGCCTCCTTGAACTGCGCGATAAGTTTGCGCACAGCGTCCACATTCTTTCTCATACGATTGTACAGACCGATATGTAGACAGAGGATAACCATCTTATCCTTTGGCACCGCTGCAAGGTCCTGACGAAGCCACTCGAGCTGCTCGTCGGTAAAGCAAGGATTGCCATACTCCTTGTGATAACGGAACTTATTTGGATTATCATCAGCGATATAGTCCTTCATCGACACAATGTGTACATCGCCACGATTCCAAGAGTAGTTTACTGGGCCAAATACCTTCTCAAAGGCACGCTGATAGGCGAGGTTGTAGGTGCTTGTACCCTTATCTAACTTCACTGGAGGCTCGGTAAAGTCGTGATTACCAATAGTCTGGAAAAAGAGTAGATGAGAGTTATCATAACTCATAGCCTTACGCATTGGCTCCATAAACTTATTGGTCTTATGCTTACCCTCTGTATAGACCACATCACCCAATGTAACGCCATAGCAAGGCAAGGTCTGCTTGTCTACATACTCGCGGATATCAGGCACTGTCTCACGCTCAAAACGCTTAACATGAAACTCACACTGCGCCTGTGGATCTGCAACCATAAGCAGACGGAACGCCTTCTCCTCTGTTGGATTGGCTGTAAGTGTAAAGTCGTACTTCTTAACCTTCTTATCCAATCGCTTGTAAAAGTCCGGATGTCCATCTTTTACATTGACTTTATAAGCAGATGGAATAGAGTAGAATACATGCACAGCATCTGACGATGTTGTCATCTTATATCTACCCTTAGCATCTGTAGTAACGCAGCTAAAGCCATCACTTACAGTCACGCCAGCAATGCCTTTTCCATTGCCATCACGAAGCGTACCGGAAATCTTCATTTGCGCCGAAACTGTCAGTGAGAATACCGCTGCGGCAAGAATAAGCAAAAATCTTTTCATAATCTATCGTTTTAGGTTCATAATCTTCTCAAGTATAGCATCAATAACCTCATTATCAGCCATTTGGTCACAATCCAGCACCACATCTGCCTGCAAATATACAGGCTCTCGTTCAGCCATGTGGGTGGTCATAAACTCAAGCAACTGCTCGTCATTCAGGCCTCGGAACTTTGGTCGTTTTTGTCTACCATAGGGTGAAAGACGGGAGAGAATATTCTGTGGTGAGCGACGCAGATATACCGACAATCCTAACTGGGATATTCGCTCCATATTATCCCCCCAAATCGGCAAACCTCCGCCTGTAGAGATAATAACGTTCTCCATAGTGGCAGTACTCTCAAGAACTTTACGCTCAGCCTTACGAAAATACTCCTCTCCTTGGTATGTTATAACATCAGCAACCGTTGCCCCCTCATACTGCTCTACCATTGTGTCGGTATCCACAAAGCGCAAGTGTGCAAAGCGGGAGATTTTACGTCCCACAGTACTCTTGCCGCAACCCATATATCCGATTAAGTAGACCCTCATAATTTGGCTATTGGCTATGAAAACAGATCTAACTGCGATGCACTATACTCCTCCTCTTCAGTCATAAGGACCACAGACTCAGCAGCCTCATCAATGCCATCGTCACCAGCCTCTACTGTCTCCAACTCCTCTGGCTCTACAATCTCCTCGTCTAACTCTTCAGGCTCCTCAGGCTCTATAAAGGTCAGGGTATCAACATCATAGGTTGTTAGTCGCTTACCCTTAGCCTTGCGGCTCTTAACGCCTACAAACTCATCTACAGCAATCTCGTCAGCTGGTCTAGTTGCGTTATTTCCCTTGTATGTTATACGCAAGGTTGCACCATTTCGTGAACAGATTGCCACAAAGTCGGCATTACCCTCCTCGTCAAGGAACGGCAACAAGCGATCTGTCATGTCAAGCTGGAAGCGCTTCATATAGTAGTACCCCTGCTCGCGGTCAAAGTAGCATAAGTTGTAAATGCGTGCAGAGTTATACTTCTCGACCATAATTGTATCATCAGGGAAGTGCTGCGCTGTGTCAAAGCCAGTGATATAGTACTGATGTTTCGCTGTCCAGACAACAATCTTATCATCGCCCTTGAACATACCCAATGAGCGACCTCTACCCTCACTATTGAGTTTACGAATATCCTCATCCCAGAATATCTCCTGAGCGCTGAGTGTCGACGTACCCTTCTTCTTGATAGTTATCTTATGAATCGCATATCTCGAGAAGAGGTTACCCTGACTCTGACGACCCTTAATAGCGAGAGTCGCAAAGTCGAGGTCGACAATTACCTTCTTGAGTCGTGGGCGTGGCTTGAAGTATATCTTCAGCACCTCTGCCTCGCCATTAGGGTTTACAGAGAGGTGGAGAATCTCACTCTTAGGTGTTCCCTTAGTAAGGTTATACTCCTTATCACGCGTAATACCCTTGATTGCGCAACGCTTCATAAGTATAGGACCATTCTTACCGCCATCACGATAGAGAACGTTGTATATCGTACGTTCATCGTTGCGCCTAAAGACTCCTATGTATAATATATCCTTGTCAAAGAAGCTCTTGTCATCAATCTTCTTGATAACATAGCGGCCATCACGAAGAATCACAATCACATCGTCAATATCTGAGCAGTCGCATACATACTCTGCATCCTTCATACCCTTTCCAATACCGAAGAAACCCTCCTTGCGGTCTACATATAGTTTAGCATTGGAAACGGCAACCTTTGTAGAGTCAATAACGTCAAAGCTACGAATCTCAGAGAGTCGCTCGCGCCCCTTACCATACTTCTCGCGAATATGCTCAAAGTATGCGATTGTATACTCTACAAGGTGCGCAAGGTCGTGCTTAACGCCTGCAATCTCCTCATCTATGCGCTTAATCTCATTATCTGCCTTCTCCATATTGAAGCGAGAGATGCGAATAAATGGCAGACCTACAAGGTGCTCAATGTCATCATTATCAATCTCTCGGCGCAACAACTTAGCAAATGGCTCCAGAGCCTTTGCCACAGCAGCATGAGCCTCCTCAACAGAGCGCTTACCCTCAAGGACTTGGTAGACCTTGTTCTCAATAAAGATACGCTCAAGGGATATTTTATGCCACTGGTCGTTCAGCTCACCCAGACGAATCTCAAGTTCCTGACGCAGCAAATCCTTTGTATGCTCAGTAGAGTGACGAAGTATCTCGCTAACACCCATAAACTCTGGGTGTTTGTCCTTAATAACACATGAGTTTGGAGAGATAGATATTTCACACAGTGTAAAGGCATAAAGTGCATCAATAGTCTTATCACACGACTCTCCAGAGGCTACATGAACAACAATCTCTGCATTTGACGCAGTATTGTCATCAAAGTTCTTAATCTTAATCTTGCCCTTCTCCTGAGCTTTAGTAATAGACTCCTTAAGCGTCTCTGTTGTAATTGAGAACGGAATTTCAGAGATTACAAGTGTGCTCTTATCAATCTTTGAAATCTTAGCTCTCACCTTTACCGCGCCGCCACGCAATCCGTCATTATATCGTGACACATCTATCATACCACCCGTAGGGAAGTCTGGATAGAGGACAAACGGCTCACCCTTAAGGTGGGCAATAGCACCAGCAATAAGTTCGTTGAAGTTGTGCGGCAGAATCTTTGAAGCCAGTCCCACTGCAATACCCTCAGTTCCCTGAGCAAGCAGTAGCGGGAACTTCACCGGCAGTGCCACCGGCTCCTCCTTTCTACCATCGTACGAGAGCATCCACTCGGTAGTCTTACGATTAAAGACCACCTCAAGAGCAAACTTCGATAGTCGTGCCTCTATATATCGTGGTGCCGCAGCCGGGTCACCTGTAAGGATATTTCCCCAGTTTCCCTGACAATCAATAAGCAGCTCCTTCTGACCCATCTGCACAAGTGCCGCACCGATACTCGCATCACCATGAGGGTGATACTGCATGGTCTGACCGACGATATTTGCCACCTTGTTGTAACGGCCATCATCCACCACCTTCATAGCGTGGAGAATTCGTCGCTGTACGGGTTTTAGTCCATCGTCAATATGCGGCACTGCGCGCTCCAGAATTACATAGGAGGCGTAGTCCAAAAACCAATTCTTAAACATTCCCGTCAGACGGCTCACACTCTGCTCCGCCATCAGTCGGTCATACTTTCCCGAGCTACTCTCGTCCGCCACGGGCATATCATCCATCAAATCTATCTCTTCTGACATAATCTCTCTGTTTCTTCTCTGTTACTCAAGTTCCTGGTCATCGCTACCAATCTGCAGATGAGACTCAATAAGATCCTCCTCTACGCGCAGATTATCCATAATAAAGTGCTGGCGGTCAAAGGTATTTGTACCCATGTAGAAGGCAAGCAGGTCGCTCACAGGGTCATCCTTTGTAAGGCGCACACGGTCAAGGCGTATCTGGTCGCCGATAAAGCCGGCAAACTCATCTGGCGAGATCTCACCCAAACCTTTGAATCGTGTAATCTCAGCCTTAGCACCACACTTCTCTATAGCATCCAATCGTTCCTGCTCCGAGTAGCAGTAGAAGGTCTGCTTTTTATTTCTTACACGGAACAGCGGCGTCTGCATAATAAAGAGGTGACCGTTACGAATAAGGTCAGGGAAGTACTGCAAGAAGAATGTCAAAAGCAACATTCGGATGTGCATACCATCCACATCGGCATCGGTTGCGATAACCACCTTCTCATAGCGCAAATTCTCCACATCCTCGTCAATGTTCAGAGCATTATGCAAGAACTTAAACTCATCATTAGCATAAGCCTGAGCCTTCTTCTTTCCATATGTATTGAGTGGCTTACCTCGTAGTGAAAATACGGCTTGAGTCAGTGCATTGCGCGACTTGGTAATAGAACCCGAAGCCGAATTACCCTCGGTAATGAATATCATTGTCTGGCTTGCCAACTCGCTCTTATCTCCACGGTGAATTTTACAGTCACGCAAGTTCTTATTATTGAGCAACAGACGACGATTTGCCTCGCGGCTCTTCTTCTGAACACCAGCCATTGCCTTGCGCTCCTTCTCGCTCTCTACAATCTTACGTTGGATTGCCTGCGCAACCTCTGGATTACGGTGCAAATAGTTATCAAGCTCTACGGCAAGGAACTCGCCAATAAACTGACGCATAGAGATGCCCTCAACGGCATCCTTGCTTCCCAGTTTTGACTTCACCTGATTCTCAAAGACTGCATTAGAAACGCGCACCGATACGGCAGCAACGATAGATGTACGAATATCAGCTGGGTCATAATCCTTGCGATAGAAATCCTTGAGGGTCTTTACAACCATCTCTCGGAATGCCGCCTGATGCGTTCCACCATGCCAAGTGTTCTGACTATTGGCAAAAGTGTAGTATGTCTCTCCATAACCAGTTGAGTGGGTCATGGCAATCTCTATATTCTTTGCAGACAAGTGAATCGGAGGGTAGAGCATAGTCTGATTCTCCATACTGTCGTTCACAAGGTCGAGCAAGCCATTCTTAGACGAGTACTGCACTCCGTTAAATACGAGCGTCAGACCAACATTGAGGTAGGCGTAGTTATGCACCATCTGCTCAATATACTCAAGGTTGAACTCGTAGTTAGGGAATATCTCCGGATCTGGCTCAAAACTTACAAAAGTACCATTCTTCTCCTTTACCCCACTCTCGCGATTATCCGACTGCATAAGGCCCTGACAGAAGACCACCTCACGAGCCTCACCATCACGCACTGAGCGAACAATAAACTCCTTAGAGAGGTAGTTCACCGCCTTGACACCCACACCATTAAGACCCACAGTCTTATCAAATGCCGAATCCTCGCCCTGATTATACTTTGCGCCCGTATTTATCTGCGACACAACACTATCAAGTGAGTTTAGCGGAATACCACGACCATAGTCACGCACTGTTACGCGCTTACCCTCAAGAGTAATCTCTATACTCTTGCCGTAGCCCATTATAAACTCATCAATACCGTTGTCTATCACCTCCTTGACCAATACATAGAGGGCATCTTCACGCTCCGAGCCATCGCCTGGAGTGCCGACATACATACCTGTTCGTCGTCTTACGTGCTCACGAGGGGTGAGCTGTTGTATGGCATCATCGCCATAGCTATTTACCTTTTGCACTTGAGCCATATATTACTTTCTAATTTTCTCGTACTCTTCACACATCATTGTTCGGGTCATATCAATAAGCTCTGCAGTCTCCAGACTCTGAACTGTTTCCACGCTGATTGGAGGCAAAACACTTACAGAAAGGCGATTGCGCCAATTGACCATAAAGTTTTTCTTTAGCACATCGCGTGTACCGTGCATTACAACCGGCAAAATCTCTACATTAGCCTCCTTTGCAAGGGCAAAGGCCCCCTGCTTGAAACGACCAATCTCGCCACTCTTTGAGCGTGTACCCTCAGGGAACATCGCAATAGAGGCACCACGACCAATCCACATCTTACCCAACTCAGTCACCTTGCGCATAGAGTCTGCACCCTTACTGCGGTCAATTGCAATATCTCCATGAATAGAGAGCAGCTGCCCAATGTAAGGAATGCGGAACACCTCTCGCTTGCTGACCCAGCGGAAGTTGAGCGGCAGGAAGTAGAGTGCTACAATATCGGCCATAGAGTTGTGATTGATAGCAATCACATAACTCTTGCTCTTATCAATATTCTCCAGCCCCTTGATATTGCGTCGCCATGTTAGCGGCACATACCAAAAACACATACAGATAGCCCTTGACAACTCATGCACAACACGGCGAGGCTTGTCAAATGGGTAGCATACAATCAGGGCGAGAACTGACAGAATAAAAAATATGGTCAGTTCAATGATTACAAAGATGTAAAAAATGAGCGATAACATAATCAATAACGTAGTTTTCTCCAATGTAGTTATATCTGTGCAAAGATAGAATTTTTTGCGGGTTTTATGAAAAATTTGTCAAAAATTTTATCAACAATCCTAATTTTCACTATCTTTGTGGCATGAAACTAAAAGAAGGATACAAGATTAGAGAGATTGCTGGTGAGCATGTTATCATCAAGCAGGGTCGCTTCGGTGCCGACTTAACCCGCGTAATAGCCCTCAATGCAACCTCAGTACTACTTTGGGAGCAGCTTCAGGGTCGTGAGTTTGAGGTTGAGGATGTGGCGAAGGTCCTCACTGACAACTACGAGGTTAGCGAGGATGTTGCCGCTGCAGATGCTACCGCATGGGTCAGAAAGCTCCAGGAGTGCGAATTAGTTGAGTAAATGGGAGTTAAAAGAGTTATATCATCGTTGCTTCTTGCTGTATACATTATGGCAAGCTGTGGTGCTATGCTCTCCGTTATTCTCTGCCACTGCACCCGCAGCACCCACTTTCAGACTCACCACTCGTGCCACTGCTGTAGCCATTGCCACTCAAATGGCGAGGGTATTAAGCTGCCTTCAAATTGCGGCTGCACACACGACCACTCTACAGAGATCGATCTATACGACTACGAAAAGATATTTATTGCCGACCTCGCACCTTATGTTTGCGCTGTTTTCAGAGATATGCAAACAGAGGTGGCTTTCTCATTGGAAGGCGAGAAGCTAAAGTATCTTGACAAGCGAAAAATACCGCTACCAGAGTCCGAATTTGTTGCTCTTACCGGGCTAAGAGCTCCTCCCGTTATTGCATAAACTTCACAGCGAAACAATTTCGCTAATTTGTTTATGTTCAATAACTTAAATATCATGAAAAAATATATCATTTTTGCATTTTCTGTTCTTTGTGCAGCAAATATCTCTGCACAGGACATCACTGGTCGCGTAATGGACGCAGCAGGTAATGCACTTCCGGGTGCATCTGTATACTGGGCAGAGACAAACATCGGCGAGGCTGCCGATATGAATGGCTACTTCCGCGTACATCGCGTCAAGGAGCATAACCGCCTTGTTGGCTCATTTTTAGGTTATACCAACGACACTGTCACTGTCGATAAAAACACCACTGAGGTATTTTTCAACCTTGTTGAGGGTGTTGCCGTTGAGAGTGTAGTCGTTGAGGGTAATCTGCGTGGAAATTACATCAGCCACGATGGCATTTTGAAAAACGAGAATATCTCTTTTGCCGGTCTATGTAAGATGGCGTGCTGTAACCTTGCCGAGAGCTTTGAGAACTCAGCCTCTGTTACTGTCGGTTACTCAGATGCTATCTCAGGTGCGCGACAGATTAAGATGCTCGGTCTTGCGGGCACATACACACAGATTCTTGACGAGAATCGCGCCATTATGCGCGGATTGAGCGCCCCATATGGTCTTGGATATACTCCAGGCATGTGGCTCAACTCTATCCAGGTCTCAAAGGGCGTGGCATCCGTTACTGCTGGACATGAGGCTGTTACGGGTCAAATTAACCTTGAGCACCGCAAGCCTACAGACGAGGAGCGACTCTTTGTAAACCTATACTTTGACGCGGAGCTTAAGCCGGAGGTGAACCTCTCAACTGCTCTACCGGTAACAAAAGACAAGAAGCTGACAACAGTAATCCTTGCTCACGCATCGGCAGATACCAAGAGCTACGACCATAATGGTGACGGCTACCGTGACCTACCATTTGCTCGCCAGATAAACGTTGCTAACCGCTGGCTCTATCAGGGTGACAACGGCATTCAAGTTCGCTGGGGTGCTAAATATGTGAACGACCACCGCGTGGGCGGTCAGATGGATTTCAAGGAGTCTATGAAGCAGACCAAGGATGGCAAGATGTGGTATGACTGGTGGCGCGAGCAGAATGTTTACGGCTCCGTTGTAGCTAATCAGGAGGCAAATGCCTACTTCAAGATGGGTAAGCCAGTAGGCGCCGGTGTCTTTGACAAGGAGGAGAACGAGGAGATGCGCTCCAACTTCGCCATGGTTGTAGATTACGATTTCTTTAAGGAGAATGCCTTCTTTGGCGCAGATAAGGGCTATTTAGGCGGTCAGCATATGGTAAACATGAACCTTATGTACACCCACTACTTCACATACAACTCATCGCTTGCCACAGGACTTTCAGCCTCTTCACGCTGGGTCGCTGAGGCTCTTACAGACCGCACATGGGGTCGTGAAGGCGTATGGGGAGATATTAATCAGAGTAACGTTCTGCGCAACTTTGACCGCAACGAGAGCGAGGTGGGCGCCTACGCAGAGTATACCTATAACATCAAGGAGAAGTTCTCCGTTGTTGTTGGTGCTCGCTACGACTACAATGCCTACTTCCGCAAGCACCTCTTTACCCCTCGCGGACACATCAAGTGGAACATCACCCCTACAACCGTTCTGCGCGCCTCTGCCGGTATGGGTTACCGCCCTACTGACATTGTCACAGACAACATCGGCATTATGGCAACTGGTCGTCGCATTGTGTTTGACCAACCTTTCGATCGCACCTTTGACCGCATGGAGAAGGCCCTTACCGCTGGTGGTTCATTCGCACAGACATTCTCTACCGTAGACTATCAGGATATGACTATCAGCTTCGACTACTTCCGCACTCAGCTCTACCATAGCGTTATCGTAGACCAGGAGCGCGATGCTGAGAATATCTACGTCTACACAACGGATGGCAAGTCATACACAAACACTTATCAGGTAGACCTTAGCTGGACTCCAGCCGAGAGATTGGACATTTTTGCCACATTCCGCTATACAGATAGCAAGTATACCATTACTCGCGCCGATGGAAGCACTCAACTTGTTGAGCGACCACTCGTAAGTCGCTATAAGACATTGCTTAACATCCAATATGCTACCCGTATGCGAAAGTGGACATTCGACGTTACAGCACAGCTCAATGGCAAGAGTCGCATACCTACTCAGACGGGCAATATTGAACAGAGCGAATACTCTCCAGTCTACCCAATGTTCTTCGCTCAAGTTACCCGCAAAATCAAGCAGTGGGATATCTACCTCGGCTGTGAGAACATTGCAGGATACAAGCAGAACAACCCAATTTTGGGCTACGCAACACCATACGATACAACTTTCAACTCCGCTTGCGTTTGGGGTCCACTGATGGGTCGTAAGATATATATTGGCGTACGATTTAACTTGTACTAACAACTAAAATTCAATAAAACTATGAAGAAAATTATCATTCTTGCACTTGCGCTACTAACTGTGGCAGGTGCATCAGCACAGAAGGCAGAGAAGCCTGCAAAACAGATTGTTACCACCGTTTTTATCACTGACATTGACTGTGAGGGTTGTACAAAGAAGATTTACGACAACTTCTACGGCAAGGGTGTTCGTAGCGTTAAGTGCGATGTTGCTACAAAGAGCGTAGCAGTAACATACGACGCTTCAAAGAATACCCCGGAGGGTCTTAAGCCATCGTTCGCAGACCTAAAGGTTAAAGTTGTAAAGCACATGACTCCAGAGGAGTTTGAGCACTACAAGCAGCACCACAGCCACAGTGGTCACAGCCATGGTCACCACGGTCACAAACACTAAAAACTGAACACAAGCAACAAGACACGCCAAAAAAGGCGTGTCTTTTTATTTAATATCTATTTCTCACCCCTCGCCACTTGTCTAAAGACCTTCGGGGTCATGTTGTAGCGCTCGCGGAAGCGGCTGATAAAGTGTGAGGGGTTATGTAGGCAGCAGTAGTTACCAATTTGCTCGACGGTCTGGTCTGTAGAGAGGAGCATCGTATGCGCAATTTGAAGGCGTTGGTTGATAAACCACTTATGTGGCGAGGTGTGGAAGTAGCGACGAAACTCCTTCTTGAACGATGTCGGCGAGCGATGTGTCGCTGCGGCAAGGCTCTCGACCGTACACTCTTTGAGAATATGATCGTATATACACCTCATGAATTTAACTCTATCAATGTCTGCACCCTGGAGTAGTTGATTTTTCAGGCAGCCATCCTCGGAGCAGAGAATATGATAGACCAACTCAATAGTTCGCATTTGGCGAAGATGCTCACCAATTTGGCTATTAGTGCTATTAAAGGTGTTGTTTATGCTACTGAAGAACTCAGACAACGACTTGTTGGGTTTACTGACAACAAAGTTATTACTCTGGCACTTGCGACAATGATGGGTCGTAAAACACTCTAATTGATACTGCTGGATAAGTGTAACAATATGCTTGTGTAACTCTTCGGCGGTAATATAGAAGAGAATCTGCTCAAAAAGTTGATTGTCAGCGCACTCCTCAATATGATGCAGACCCTCATTGAGCAGGAACATATCGCCAGCCTCGGCAATGGTCACTCTATCGTCGTGGTAAATCTTCTTTGTGCCACGCAGTACCATACCGACCACTTTCTGCTTGATATTCAATGTCCTAATACCTACAGAGGTTCTATTTGACACTTTCACCGCCCCAATTGCTTGCACGACCTGCATAATTGTTTGATTTTATCCTTGAAAATATTATTATTGACAAAAGTAACCTTTTCTCGTCACCTTTGCAACTTTTTAACCCTCAACCTCACAATTGTGACCGAATAGAGTATTTTTGGGAGGGAGGGAGCTACAAGAGACTACTGAGTACGGGATAATTTGGCGGCAGAATGTGTCATATGTAACGCTCGCCATAAAAAACAGCGAAGGGCTGTACTTCGTCGTACTGCAAATATGATTTTAGGCGAGAATTTACAAGGCACACAAAAAGCCGAGTGCGCAGCATACTAAAGCGTATGTGAGCAACTCGGCTATTGAAGTGTAACGCAGTAAATACCGCCTGAAATCGGATTTTTACTTGTTGTAAGCCTTCATTACAGAGATAAGGTCAAGCACCTTGTTAGAGTAACCCCACTCGTTGTCATACCAAGAAACAACCTTAACGAAGGTGTCAGTAAGAGCGATACCAGCCTTCTTATCGAAGATAGAAGTGCGTGCGTCGCCGAGGAAGTCTGAAGATACAACGTCCTCCTCAGTGTAACCAAGAACACCTGCGAGCTCACCCTCAGAAGCAGCCTTCATAGCCTCGCAAATCTCAGCGTAAGTAGCTGGCTTAGCAAGGTTTACAGTAAGGTCAACAACTGAAACGTCGAGAGTAGGTACGCGGAATGCCATACCAGTAAGCT
>CAJGDC010000024.1 GCA_904502005.1 uncultured Alistipes sp. | reverse complement strand
AGCGCAACAATGCGTCTGCTATATTGACAGCCGCTGTGTTCGAGGGTAACTATAAGTTTTGGACTCTGCTTTGGCTCAATAAAGTCACAACTATCAAGATCCAAATTGTCGTTGTGCCATACACCCTTAAACTGTTTACCTTTTGGCAATGTACAGATACCTGGGCCCTCCATAAGACCTGCCTTACACTCGCACTCAATTATCTTTCCAAACTCAAAAATAGTATTCAGTCCCTCGCGCAGACCGGCAACAAAGTTACAAGGCGCAATCCTCTCTTTACCACCATTAGAAACCACGCGTATAACGCCACTACCCTCTGGCAGACCATTCACCCACTGGCCATCATAAGAGTAGTGGTTGCAGCCTTGAGCTTCAAATACCATTTTTCCCTTGCCGCTCCTTACGCCGTGGCACCACTGCCCCTCATAACGCTTTGGAGCAACATCGTAGTCAGCATATCCGAGCCAATAACAGCCGCCTTTTGAGGCATACTTCATCTTGCCCTGTCCGTGTGGTAGGCCATTCTCGTCTGTCTCGCCCCTATAGTTGTCTGGGCAAAACTCTGGCTCTGCAAATAGAGCCAATACCTTCTCGCGTAACTCCATAGTATTTTAGGTTTTAAGGTTATTTCAATTTAACACCCACAAGTGGTCAAAATGGATGAAGTTCAAGGCTTGCGAAGCCCGATAAAGCGCAGCATACTAAAGCGTATGTGAGCATTTGAGGGCAAGCATAACGCAGAAATTCGCCATTTTCACCGCTTGTTATCGAATCTCCTCCTTGTAGAGCTTATCACCCCTACGAATATCCGCACCCTCAACCTTGATTGAGCAAACATCCCCCTGCTTTACACTATCAACAGGCTGTAGGTCAAGGCGAATCTCGCCTACCGTCTGCTCCACGCAGCCCGTAGTCTCGCCCATCCAGAGTATCGGCTCACCAACAGCAAGCGGAGCGGCCTCAATCAGCACCTCGGCAACGCCCAGTCGTTTGAAGTAGTTTGTAACCTTACCCACATAGACCTTGCGGCGAGTAGCTGAGCTGCCATAGTTCTGACTATGCTCAACAACGGTCTTACCCGCGTAATATCCGCCCCAGAAGCCACGGTTAAAGACCGTAACAAGCCTCTCCTTAAGCCCCTCGGCAAACTCTCTGCTATACTCTTCGCGCTCAATAGCACGCAGCGCCTCATCATAGCACTCCACAACACGCTTGACATACTCCGCACCGCGAGCACGACCCTCAATCTTGAGTACGCTCACGCCCGCATCGATAAACTTGTCAAGGAAGTCTACGGTACACAAATCCTTTGGCGAGAGGATATACCTGCCATCCATATCGAGCTGTTGACCGGTATCGGTATCTGTAAGGGTATACTTACGACGACATATCTGTCGGCAAGCACCACGATTTGCCGAGCAAGCGGTCTCATGCTCCGAGAGGTAGCACTTGCCCGAAATTGACATACATAGTGCGCCATGGCAGAACATCTCTATCTTGAGCAGTTCACCCTTTGGACCACGAATATCCTGCTCAACAATGGCACGCTTTACCATTGCTATCTGCTCAAGCGAGAGCTCACGAGCAAGCACTACAACATCTGCCCACTGCGAGTAGAACTTTGCCGCCTCGCTATTCGATATATTGCACTGCGTAGAGATATGCACCTCAACGCCCACCTGATAGGCGTAGAGGATTACTGCCAGGTCCGATGCGATAATTGCATCCACACCTTCAGCCTTTGCCCTATCAACCACCTCGTGCATCTGCTGTAACTCTGTGTCGTAGACAATAGTGTTTACCGTAAGGTAGGTCTTAACCCCATTCTCATGCGCAATACGATTAATCTCTGCCATATCGTCAGCGGTAAAGTTTGCCGCCGAAGCAGAGCGCATATTTAACTGCCCGATACCAAAATATACCGAGTTTGCACCAGCAGCAATAGCTGCGCGGAGGCTCTCATACGAGCCTACGGGTGCCATAATCTCTATATCTCCTCTTTTCATATTACCTCTTTCTGCCAACAAGGCTCTCAACATAACTTCTCATATACTCCGTACGCTCTTTTGGTACATCAAGCGTATCAAGGATTGCCAATGCACGGGATATTCTAACAGAAATCTGTTGCTCTGTCATCGCCTTTGCCCCTATGGCGTCATAAATTGCCTTTACAGTACTAATCTTCTCTGCATCATCTATATCTGTACGCAAGTGTGTGGTACGAAGCACCTCGCGCTGCTCTTCTGTGGCGTGCGAAAGCGAAATAATCATCAGATAGGTCTTCTTACCCTCAAGAATATCACCACCAATCTTCTTACCCAGCTGCTCATCGCCATAGCTATCCAAAAGGTCATCCTGGAGCTGGAAGGCTATTCCCACCTCGGTTGCAAACTTGTAGAGTTTATGCAGATCATCCTCCGATGCACCGGCTATCGTTGCGCCAATCACTACCGAGCCTGAGAGAAGTGCCGCCGTTTTGAGCTCAATCATATTCATATACTCCGCAACTGCCACCTTTGGCTGTGTCTCAAAGTCCATGTCGTACTGCTGACCCTCACACACCTGCGCCGCCATGGCGTTAAAGCGCTCAAAGACCTCCGGCAAAAACCTGCTCTCAACACCCTGCAGGTGACGATACGCCTCAATCATCATCACATCGCCCGAGAGAATTGCCACATTGCTTCCCCAACGAGCAAAAACAGACGGACGACCACGGCGCACCATGGCATTATCCATAATATCGTCATGCAGCAGCGTAAAGTTGTGGAAAATCTCCACTGCCGTAGCCGCCGGCAACACCCTCTGCACATCGTCTGCATAGATGTTATAGGCGAGCATTGCAAGCACTGGGCGCATACGCTTACCACCCTCGGCAAGCGAGTAACGAATTGGGGCATATAGTCTTTGTGGCTCATCGGGCATGTTTATCATAGCCAGATGGTGCTCAAAAATCTCAACAATCTGCTGTGGAGTCTTCATAGTCTTATCTTTTTATCAACGCAAAGATAATAAATTATCTTCACATTCATAGCCTTTTTTATGCCATTCATAGCCATATAGACAATATAATTTGGCAGTTAGTGGTTTTTTAACTAACTTTGGAACAAAGAACTAATCTAAAAAAATGGATAAAACTATGAAAAAATTGGCTTTTGGTATTGATATCGGTGGTATCAATACTGCATTTGGACTGGTAGACGAGAAGGGCGAACTATTTGGCGAGTCAGTAATCTCTACACGCGCATACCCTAACTATCAGGACTATCCACGCTACGTTGCCGATTTGTGCGAGGCGATGAAGTTGCTTGTTAATGCTGTAAACTTCGAGTTTGAGCTTATCGGTATCGGCGTAGGTGCTCCAAACGCAAACTTCTATAAGGGCACTATCGAGACCCCTGCAAACCTCTGGAAGTTTACCGCTGAGGATGCAAATCAGGACGAGAACCTCCGCATCTTCAACTTTGCTGAGGATATCAAGGCTAATTTCCCAGGTGTGCCTGTATATGTTACAAATGACGCTAATGCAGCGACTATCGGCGAGATGGTCTATGGCAATGCAAAGGGCATGAAGGACTTTATCATGGTAACCCTCGGCACCGGCGTAGGCTCTGGCTTTGTTGCAAATGGCGAGATGATCTATGGCCACGACGGCTTTGCTGGCGAGTTTGGCCACGTGATTGTTGAGCGCGGTGGTCGTGAGTGCGGCTGCGGTAGAAAGGGCTGCCTTGAGGCTTACGCATCAGCTATCGGCATTAAGCGCACAGCCTTTGAGCTTATGGCTACAATGAACGACAAGTCACCTCTGCGCGACATCTCGTTCAACGATATGGACTCAGCTATCCTCTACCAGCATGCACTTAAGGGCGACCCTATCGCAAAGGAGGCATTCCGCCTAACTGGTATGCGCCTCGGTTACGCTCTTGCTGACGCCGTGACAATCACCTCTCCAGAGGCTATCTTCGTCTTCGGTGGTCTTGCAAAGGCTGGCGATATGATTCTCGACCCAATTAAGTGGTATATGGAGGAGAATATGCTCTTCGCCTTTAAGAATAAGGTCAAGGTGCTCCCTTCAGGCCTTCAGAACAAGAACGCCGCTATTCTCGGTGCATCTGCCCTGGTTTGGCAGAATATGTAGTTTAGCCGTTGGCCTTAGCTAAAGTGGCGATATTAATGAAGTTAGGGAGATTAGAGAGATTTTCTAAACTCCCTAACTTCTTTAATTTCATTAAATTCTCTGTTCTGCGTTAGCCAGCCAAAAGCATAAAACCAAATATGCCGTTTTTGTCTATTTTGTTTTATAAAATATATTGTTTACCTTTGTAAGTACTAACCAAAATCTGTTCGTCATGAAGAGGTATTTAATGATTGCAGGAGTCGGCATAGCCTTTGCTGCTGTGTCGCTATGGGTATGGCTGTCGCGTGGCAAGAGTGCTTCGGCAATTCGTGCCAAGTATCGTTTGGGAGGTATTCTACTCTCGCTTTCGGTGGCAGCAACAACACTTACCTCTTGTGTAAGTTGTTATTCGCCTGTAGCGGAGCCGATGAATATTATCACCCCAAAATTTGACACCTCCAATGCAGTCTACTACAGCGGTGATGTGCTTGAGTTTTATGAGGATACCGCCTATTCCCACTTCAAATATGTAATCACATCTGACAAGGGTGACATTCTCTATACAGGTAGAGCATTTGGTCATCACAATATTGAGGTTGCCCTTGCTGTTGGCGACTATGTCGGTCCTATAACAATCACCTTCTTCGGTGCTAATGGCTACACTGAAGAGTTCAAACAAATAGGGGAAGAATTTAACTGCATAATAGATGCCAGATAGATTTCATCTGGATATGGTGGTCTTTGAGACCACAGACGCCTGCAACCAATCCTGCAAGTTCTGCTACAACCACTTCAAGAGTCAGCAGGGCTACACTATGGATGCTCCCAATTTTGCAATGGCAAAAAAGAGCCTTCAGACTCTACTTCAGCAGGCAGAGGTGGGGAGTATCAGCCTCTCTGGTGGCGAACCACTGCTTCTCCCGCGGTTCTTTGACCTTATTCTCAAGGCGCGATTTGCAGGCTCACAAGTTCACCTACTCACAAACGGCACACTGCTTACAGACGACACAATAGGTTTCTGCCGCGACCTTGGCGTGGAGATGATTCAGATACCTATCCTCGCACAAAATGCAGAGCTTCACGACTCTATTACAGGCGTTACCGGCTCGTGGCAGAGGGCTGTCGCTGCAGCGCGTAAAATTGCGCAGTGGGATAGTAGTCGCCTTATCCCCGTATTTATCTTGAGTGCGCTCAATATCGACCAGACACTGCCCACCCTTGAACTCTACCGCGACTTAGAGGTCAGGCACATAATGTTCAACCGCTTTAATGTTGGCGGATTGGGCATCCAGCACTGGCAAGAGCTTCGACTAACGACACAGCAACTGCAAGATACATTTGCTGCGGTGAGCCGATTTATGGTTGAGAATGATATGACAGCAAATAGTGGCGTCTGCTCGCCCATATGCATCCTTGACCCCAAAAACTACCCAGGCATCCGCTTTGCCTACTGCAATACAGACATCTCGCACCGCCCAATTACGGTGAACTATCGTGGCGATGTGCGCTACTGCAACCACTCGCCAAGGGTACTTGGCAATATCCATGACAAACCTATAGACAAGATACTTACCGAGGCTACTGCAAGCGGATATTTTGACTCTGTGCCAGATGCATGCGCCACATGCAACCACTGGAGTCGTTGTCGCGGAGGTTGTCGTGCCGCCTCTGAACAGCTCCATGGTAGATTTGACCTTGCCGACCCGATACTTTCGGAGTAATATAAATAAAGGGCAGTGCGTTTTGCACTGCCCTTTATTGTTGTTTAGTTGATGTAGACAACCTTACCTATCTTTATTTTTGCCATATCTGGCATGCCAGAGAGTGCATCTTTACCATCTCCTTTGATTGTAACACCCTGGAGTTTAGAGCTCTTACGAATATTGACTGGAGCAGCAGCACTTCCGAGGGTTATATTAGATGCGCTGTTTGCACCACCTACAAGAAGTCCATAGTATACATCTGCAGACGTTGTAATATCGCCTCTTACAGTCAGACCAGTCCAAGTATCCGCGCCTGAAGTACCAATAACACCACCTACAGTAATCTTCTTATCACCCTGAGCATTAATAGTGCAATCTACAGAGCCACCAAGAATACCCTGCGCAGTATAACCTATAAGACCACCTATTGATGTGTAATATGACGATGTTACATATCTCACTCGCTTTACGGTCATATCACCAGTAAAGCTTGAGTTTGTCAACGCGCAAGGCGTATATCCTGCCACACCACCCATGCGAACAACTGTAGGACAATCAAACTCAATATCGCCACTATTAACACAGTCCTTAATGTTACCTACACCATTAGCAACTGAGCCGACAATACCTCCGAAATATGACATCTGCTTCGAACTGTACGTAAGGTTCTTTATTGTCAGCTTTCCGCTATTAGTACAGCCATCAACAACCTTATCCGCAGTCTTCCCCTCTTCAATCTCAAAGTAGTTTTTAGAGATAACTCCACCAATAAAGCAAGCCTTATTACAAGTCTGACCCAAGTATGTAAAGTCGAGAGTCATAGGTGCCTTGTTCTCAAGCTTAACGCAGTTAGAGAGGGTGTAAGATACAACACCACCAAAGTCACCAGGAGTATTTGTATAGACAGTAAGCGCACCCTGCTCGTTGTTTACAACTGTGTTAATACCTGTATCACCCTTTCCGATAACACCGCCGATGTAGTGGTAAGGCTCCTTGTTATAGTCAGCCACAACATTTGTCATGTGGTTGATATAACATGTAAACGCACCGTTGTTTGAACAGTTTGAGATAGGAGCACCAGAGTTTGCATAGCCGATAGTACCACCGCCATATGCATTCATTGTACTTGTGTGCAACTCACCCACGCCATAGTTGTGGCAGTTCGATACGATGTCGCATGCATAACCGATAACGCCACCGTAGAATGTACGAACCTTCTCTGTTCCACTATGAACATCTGCAACAGTACAACCCTCAACGCTGTGCTTCAAGGTCAGCTTACCTCGGTTTGTACAGTTGTCTGTCATACTACCATCCTTAGCATAACCAACAACACCACCGAAATATGCATACAGAGCATTTGACTCAGTGTATACCTCACCGTGATTTACGCAGTTAGAGATATCAATAGATGTCCAACCAGCAATACCACCAAAGAAGTGTTTAGTTGCTGCAGTTGTAGTAATAGACGGCTTGAGGGTCATCTTACCGTAGTTAGTACAGTTCTCAATCTTATAATCTGTAGACAAGTTGTAGTGACCTGCGCAACCCACAATACCTCCAAAGTTTGGCTGCACCTGACCACCAACGGCGCCAATACCTTGATTGGTTGATGCAGCGTGACTCCAAGTACCCTCAACATATACCTCACCGTGGTTTACACAGCTAGTTACAGAGTGAAGCGTAGTAGCAACAATACCACCAACAGCAGGACGGCTTGATGACTCTGTCTCAGATACAGGCGCAATGAAAGAGACCTTACCTCTATTCACGCAATCAGTAATTACGGCCTGGGCATTACCAACGATACCTCCAACATTAGAGTATGTCGCCGAGCCTAAAGTCTCATAAATGTAGCTCACAGCACCATTGTTGTAGCAGCGGGCAATAGTTCCCTCTCCCTTAACAGCCACAGCATTTCCGCTATCGTCTTTCTGATCGCTGAGCGCAGTTGCACCGATAATACCACCTATCTGTGCTCTTCTTGGCACATCTCCAACAGTCACCTTTATAACACCATTGTTGATACAGTCTTGGATAAATACCTCACCCTCACCCTGGCCTGCAGCAGGGTTATAGTATCCAGTAATACCACCAACATAGATATGTTGATCAACAACTGGGAAGTTACAAATTAGGTGACCATTGTTGATACAATCTCTTATACGACCATAACCAGACGCAACAATTAGTCCAAAACGTATACTATCGTTTTTAACATTACCATTGATTGTAACATTCGCATTATTCACACAGCCCTCAACAAGGCCACGACCAACGCCTACAATAACACCTACAGATACATTGCTAGAAGTCAAGTCTGGGGTAAGTGAACAGCTCTGATCAATTACAAGGTTCTTCAGCACACCCTCCGCAAGAATCTCCTTGAATACCGGAAGAGTCAGGTGCAAGTTCTTCAGAGCAAAGCCCTGGCCGTTAAACTTACCTGCAAAAGATGCAATCTGCGGAAGGGTGATACCCTTAAGGTCGATATCTGCGCCGAGCTTAACCTCGCCATCAGCATTCACCCACTTGTCATACGGCTTTTCACCATTTACAAGAGTTACAAAATCTACAAAGTCTGCAGCCGACATAATCAGGCTCTCTGTAGCGGTAGCAGCATAGCTGAGCTGTGGCATAGAGTAGATAACACCCGCAGCAACAGTAGCGCCAGCGCCCTTGAGGCTCTTGGTCATCACGCCGTTATTCTTATCTTGTACCTTTACAGTAAAGCCCTTAGTGTACTCACCAGCAGGAACGGCAACAACAACTGTCGCAGTACCATTTGTAGCCGCAACATCTGTAACACGGATAATATCCTTACCTGCAATAGCGTCGATTGTTGCACCCTTATAGTCAATGCTATATGTACCAGAGATAGCCTCGCCACCTGCAGCCACAACAGTCACGCGGTCTACATCAGCAGCATTAACAACTGTAAACTTTAGGTAGCCATAGAGGTTCTTCATCTTAACATCCTCGTTGGTAGAGTAACCAACAAGAACACCAGAGCCAACAGCAAACGACCCCTCAACAAACTTCTGAACCTCAGAAATTGTCAGCACATTGTCCTTAATAAGCTCTGCCGGGTAGGCAAGCTTATACTCATCAGCAACCTTTGTCTCCGCCTTGAAGTAGCTTGTACCAACATACTTTGAATCAACAGTGACAGCAACGTCATTTACAGCCACCTTATCACCCTCGCTCCAAAGAACTGGATAGGTACCCTCGGCATTCTGCTCACCAAGATAGGTGCGGCTATCAGGACTCTCAATATCCACACCGATAATTGTCTTAAGTGAAGGATTTACATCTGTTGTTGCCTCCTTCGAGCAAGCTGCGGTCAGCATCACCAATGCCAAACCAACAATGATTGATAACTTTTTCATCTTAACCCCTTGATTTAACATTGATTAATCATCCCAACCCCAGTTCTCCTCTGTAAGGTTGTCATTTGAAACAGAAAAGCCCGCTTCGCAAACAAAACACACTAACTCAACTTGTGGCGGAATATAATTATTTACCCCCCCCATTTTTAATTTTCTCATAAATATTTAGTTTTTAGGTTTTTATTTGTGTGCAAATGTATAGCAAAAATACCCAATAAGCAAATAAAAGAAAACAAAAAGAAAAGTTTTTATTCACTTTGCTACATATTTGCTAAAAATAGCAAACTAAAAACAAAATCATATTTATTTAGATTGTTAGCTGTCAAAAGGATACTGTTGCGGTGCATCGTGAAAAATAGCAGTCGCGGATAGTACTAAAACGTACAGCCGCGACTGCTATTTAAGAGATGTGACGCAAATGCGTCCTTTTAACGACAAAATTAAAGTTTAGCGCCGAAGCACAGATCACCTGCATCTCCAAGACCCGGAACGATATACTTATTCTCGTTCAGATAGTCATCAACGGTAGCGACCCAAAGAGTAGCCTCGTTCTCCAAATCGATATTCTCCTCAATCATCTTCACACCCTCAGGGCAACCGATAACAGAGGCGATATGGGTATGTGCAGGCTTGCCACAGCGAGCAATAAGTTCACGATACACAGCCACCATAGATGCACCAGTAGCGAGCATAGGGTCGGCGATAATAAGGGTCTTCCCCTCAAGGCTTGGGCTAGCAAGGTACTCAAGTGCAATAGTAAAATCCGCCTCGCTAATACCCTTGCGATATGCAGAGACAAATGCATTCTCGGCACTATCAAAGTAGTTCAGAAATCCCTGATGCAGAGGTAGTCCCGCACGAAGGATTGTCGCCAGAACAATATTATCTGTTGGCAGGTTTACCATAGCTGTACCGAGAGGGGTATTAACCGCCTTAGGGGTATAGTTAAGCGTCTTGGAAATCTCATATGACATAATCTCGCCAATGCGCTCGATATTTCGACGAAAACGCATCATATCACCCTGTACTGAGGTGTCGCGCAACTGAGCCAAGTAGCTATTTACAAGCGAATTATTTGAGTCAAGAATGTGAATCATAAGGTTTTAGTATAGGAAGTTATTGAACGGATATCTACCACAGTGAATCTCGCGCACCATACCATAGAGGTCGCGGCGGAACTTGTCAATGTTTGTCTTCTCACGCGCCGAGAGGAAGATACATGGTGTATTTTGGCGAGCAAACCAACTCTGACGAAGGTCGTCAAGCGAGCGATTCTCCTTGGTTGCAGGGGTCAAATCATCCTCGTCCTTCTTCACGTACGTGTACGCGTCTATCTTATTAAATACAAGGTATACCGGCTTATCTCCTGCGCCAATATCCTGCAGGGTCTGCTTAACAACATCCAGCTGGTCCTCAAACTGAGGGTGCGACACATCGACAACATGGATAAGCAGGTCAGCCTCGCGCACCTCGTCAAGGGTAGACTTAAATGACTCGATAAGCTGCGTAGGGAGCTTGCGAATAAATCCTACTGTATCCGAGAGCAGGAACGGAAGGTTATCAAAGACCACCTTACGAACTGTTGTATCCAGGGTTGCAAAGAGTTTATTCTCGGCAAAGACCTCGCTCTTGGAGATAAGGTTCATAAGCGTAGACTTACCCACATTGGTATAGCCAACAAGCGACACGCGCACCATAGAACCACGATTTGAGCGCTGAACAGCCATCTGACGGTCTATCTTCTTCAAATCCTCCTTGAGCTTGGCAATTCTGTTTCGCACAATACGACGGTCGGTCTCAATCTCGCGTTCTCCGGCACCACCACGAGTACCTGTACCACCACGCTGACGCTCAAGGTGGGTCCAGAGTCCCGTTAGGCGTGGAAGCATATACTCACACTGCGCAAGCTCTACCTGAGTCTTTGCATAGGCGGTCTGTGCGCGCTGGTGGAAGATGTCAAGGATAAGGCGTGTGCGGTCAATAACACGGCAAGGCATTGCCGCCTCAATATTGCGAGTCTGAGATGGCGAGAGCTCGTCATCAAAAATCACAACGTTTATCTCATTATCTGCACAATAAGTAGCAATCTCCTCAAGCTTACCAGGGCCGACATAGATGCGTGACGATGGCTGCGGCAGGCGCTGAGTGAATCGCTTAACGGTAGTGATAGAGGCTGTAAGGGCAAGGAACTCAAGCTCATCAAGGAACTCTGTCGCCTGACGTGGATCCTGATTATCGCGGATAACAGCCACAAGAACAGCACGCTCCTGAACCTCTACCTCCACTTCAGTAGATTTTGTATTTTTCTTTGTCTCCATTTGTATCTTAAAAAAGGAGTTACCTTTGGAATTGGTAACCCCTCTATTTTTTCATTTGTTAAATTAATGTGTTATAATCTGTTTTACAAGGCTTTCGCAGATTTCAAAACCGGAGCATACTGTGCGTATGTGAGGATTTTGAAATCAAGACTAACGCAGTAAAACTGATTAGAACATATTAATTCTGGATGCGGAAGTCGATTGGCAGTGTATACTTCACACGCACAGTCTGATTACGCTGCTTACCTGGCTTCCACTTAGGAGAGGTCTTAAGTACGCGAATAGCCTCATCAGAGAGTGAAGAGTCTGGAGTCTGAAGTACCTGGATGTTTGTCAGGGTACCATCACGCTCAACGACGAACATAAGGAATACACGACCAGAGATGTTGTTCTCCTGAGCAATCTGTGGATAACGAACCTTACCCTGTACCCAGTTACGGAAGGTCTGAAGGTCACCGCCCTGGAATGAAGGCATCTCCTCTACCTTTACGAATGGCTGGTCATCCTCGATAACCTCCTCCTCAACAGCTACCTGCTGGATAATCTCAACGTCCTCGTCAAACTCAGCGAAGTCGAAACCAGTCTCAATCTTCTCGTCGTTAGTTACGATGTTAAGCACATCGGTGATAACGGTAATCTCGGTCTTCTTTGGAGGCTCTGGTTTCTGCTCCTCCTGACGAGTAATCTCTGTAATCTGCTCCTCAACAGGACCGTAGTTCATGTCGATCTTCTCAACGGTTACCTCTCTTGGAGTGTAAAGGAATGCTGCGATAACAATCAGCAGCGCAAGAATCAAACCAATCTCAAGCAGCACTGTGCGCTTGTTATTGACGTCAACTTTAGGGTTTTTCTTAATTTCCATTATAAGTAGTTTTTAATTATTTGTCCTCACAGTTTTTCGCCCCGCAAAACATAGTACGGGTATACTTTGGCACAAATATAAGGATTATTTTTCAAAAAAAGTACATTACAACAAAAAAATCGTGAATTTTCTCTACTTTTGCAAAAAAATTAGACCAAAGAATGAGTAATAAAAGCCTACAACCCCTCTATGGAATGAACCTTGAGGAGCTACAAAATCTCTGTAGCGAATTAGCTATGCCGCGCTTTGCTGCAAAGCAGATTGCCGGCTGGTTATACCGTCGTGGAGCTACTGATATTGAGCAGATGAGCGACCTGTCGAAGGCAAACAGAGCAAAGCTTGCCGAGAGATACACCGTTGGGTTGAGTGCGCCGGTAAAGGTCAGCTGCTCGGCTGATGGGACAAAGAAGTATCTCTACCGCACTGCTGAGGGGGCAGCTATTGAGTCGGCATATATTCCCGACGGCGAGCGAGCAACACTGTGCGTATCTTCGCAGGCGGGTTGCCGAATGGGTTGCCGTTTTTGTGCTACGGCTCGCATGGGGTTGCAGCACTCGCTATCGGTGTGCGATATTCTCAATCAGATAGCATCACTACCTGAGCGTGAGAGCCTTACAAATGTGGTCTATATGGGTATGGGCGAGCCTTTTGACAATATGGACAACCTGCTGAAGGCGCTTGAAATAATGACCGCCGAGTGGGGATATGGTTGGTCTCCAACACGCATAACCGTCTCTACTTCGGGCGTAGGAAAAGAGCTTGAGAGATTCCTTAATAGCACCTCTGTGCACCTTGCTATTTCGCTACACAATCCATTCCATGAGCAGCGTGCAGAGATTATGCCGATTGAGCGAGCATACCCTATTGCAGAGATAGCAGATACCCTACGCAAGTATGACTTCACACACCAACGCAGGGTATCTTTTGAGTATATTGTTATGAGTGGAATGAATGACTCGCCGCAGCACATCAAGGAGCTGTGCCGACTACTTAACGGCATAAAGTGTCGCATAAACCTTATCCGATTCCATAAGATTCCGGACTCACCATACTTCTCGCCAAGCAACGAAAAGATGATCGCCTTCCGCGACGCCCTTACAGCTCGCGGCATTATGACAACCATCCGCGCATCACGAGGCGAAGATATTAAAGCGGCATGCGGACTACTAAGTACAACGGAAGGTTAGAGGTATGACATTAGAGGAGTTTGAGATACTGACAAGCGACGAGGTTCTACAAGCCATAGAACAGCGCATAGAGTGCAATCCTATAGATATTGCTCTTGACAAGCATCTTGAGCACGCCTCAGCCGTCGCTACTCAGGTAAAACGTCTGCAGCGAGCAAGGGCTAAACTTCCCTCATACTACGCCGTAAGGGCAACCCTTCCACCGCGAGCATACGAGCAGTCGTCGAGCGAGCAATGCGCTATGCATAAGCAACTTGCCGGAGTCTCAGTGCTTGACTTAACTTGCGGATTGGGTGTTGATACACTTGCCCTGTCGCGCAAATTTTCAAGGGTAGTATCACTTGAACGTGACCCTGTACTTGCATCTGTAACACGACACAATCTCAAACTATTAGGAGCAGAGAATGTAGAGGTTCTCTGCACCTCTGCCGAGGAGTATTTAGCAACCACAACGGAGCACTTTGACTGGATTTTTGCCGACCCTGATCGTCGTTCAGAGAGGGGAGAGAAGATGGTGCTTCTTGAGGATTGCTCGCCCAATATGGTTGCGTTGTACCCTCGACTTAAAGAGGTCGCTGATAATATATGCATCAAGTGTTCGCCACTATTTGATACCGCCGAGGCGTTCCGTAAGTTTAACAACTGCTCTGTTGAGACCGTCTCTCTTGGCGGGGAGTGCAAAGAGGTTAATATATATATTGAAGGTAGAGAGCCACAACTTACCGCAACAGCTATCGGCGTGGGTAGTTTCACTGCAGAACAAAAGAGTTTAGAGAGCTATAACTTTGCCCCACTGCCCACCTCGTTTGACTCGTACCGATATATAACCCTGCCTGACGTAGCACTTGTACACTCTCGCCTTACAGCTGCGGCGTTTACGGGCAAGGCGGATGTATGGAGCAATAGCGGAGTGGCGCTAAGCATAGAGCCGCAACAAGATGTTGTCGGACGAACATTTGGCATTGACGCCATATATGAGATTGGTAATAAAGAACTTAAAAAGATTCTTAAAGGTCAGCGAATAGAGATTTTCCGCCGCGATTTTCCACTATCTAACAGTGAAATTTGCCGTAAATTCTCAGTCAAAGAGGGGGCCAACTCTCGCTGGTGCTTTACTCGCATAGGGGCTAAACTGCTCGCTATAAAGATGAGATAAAGAGCCTCCAACCCTCTGTAACAATATCCACATCAGCCTCAACTCCATTCTCAACTGCCGAAATTGCACATACTATTGGTATCATCTGCTCGGGATTTTGGGTATCAAGCGTGGTATCCCTATCAATGCCCGTAGAGAGGCATACTCGACTTATATACGCCTCAGTATTATTCTCCGTAGGTGGAGCATATCGGGCAATCATCGTGGCAATTGTATCGCCATAACCCCGAACACGATAGGTATGTAGCAGCATAAAGATTGCGCGATAACCCCACTCAAGGCTCTCAAACTGCTTAAAGGCGGCATCTGTAGAGTGCTCTTTTTCGCCCTTATAGCGAGTATTGGAGCGGCGGATATTTCCGGGATTGAGGTTTCTCAGACCTCGTGATATTTTACTTGATTTCATCTATTTGGCGTTCAATTCTACGGTGTAAATACTTTTTCATCCACTCAAAGAGTGGAGCATCTGATAGTTGCGCTGCATTCTCAAGGAACGACCACATCTCTACCGAGCAGATAAAGCCCGCAAAGATTTTGGTCATATTAAGGGTCACAAAGTCCAAGATACAGCACTCCAGCGACCACATCATCGCGATTGCAACCACAATAAATCCGGTCTTGTAGAGTGTGCGCCACGCCTCATGGCTCTCAAAATACCACCTTCTGCCCTCGCGCTTTGCCACCACTCGCGAAGCCGCCACTCCACTCACAAAATCAACAACCACAAAGCAAAGCGCACAGAGGACAATCTTCTGCACCGGCGCAAAGAGTGCCAAAAGAGAGAGAAAGAGCGAACTAAAAAATCTGTACAAGGCCTCCATCTATCGAGCAACGATTTAGAATGTTCAACTTAGGGTTGTACTCTGGATAGCTATCGGCATGGCTATTCAGATGGTCCGAAAGCCTTACAATCAACTCTCGCATACGACTCTTTATAGAGTGCATCAACGCAATTAGGGCGTGCCTCTCTGCCGCCGTCGAGGCATCTGTTTTGGGGGCGGTCACGCCACTATCTCCAGTGCGAAGAGTTAGCGAGGGCTGAACAAGATTTCTGACAGCAAAGGCAAGAGCCGGAGCAACATACTCCGCCAACAATCCTTCATACTCCTCATCTTGCAGCGCTTCAAGCAACTCCTGCCCCACTACGGGTTGCAGGTATCGCACCGTGGCTGCGATAATATCTGCCTCAGAGATTGCACTCTGAGAGAGGTACTCTCCTCCATTAAATGCGAGGGCGAGTACCTGAGATGGTGTTATTAATGTCTTCATCATCCAATTTTTGTTACGTTATACTTTGAGATCTCCGAGAGGAAGCACTGCTGACTTACATCTTCCGGATCGTAATCGAGACCATCAGCCTTGCGAGCCTCCCAGACCTTCATATAGATAGGTTTTGAACGTGTAGGTGGGCGATTGACAAACTCCAACGACGATGTGTCAATACCGAGAACGCTCTCAATAACCTCGCGCAATGGCTCTAAAATCTCAGCCTGCTCGCCAAGAATTACCGTATTGAGAGCAATCTCATACTCGTGCAGAATACGCTCTGAATTGAATCCCGTTGAGTAGTCCAGTCCACTAAGCGAGCGAAACCACGAGTGGGCTACAACAATATCGTTGGTCGCCTGGGTGTGCAGAGTTGCCCAATCGCCATCGCTATCCGATGATATCGGCACAAAGCGCGACTTATCATTCTCCGAGCCATCCTTAACAACAAACATCACCTGTCCAGGCTTGCCTGCAAAGCGCGACTCTGCATTTCGGATAATACGCTCAGCATCTGCCTCATTATCGACCGCATCGTCAAGAATCACAATACCAGAGGGCTGGAAAGAGTTATCAAGGCGCGAGATATTCCATCTATCTGTTTTATACGCTATGGCACTCACCCCCAGACCCGCAATATATGGTGGAACTCCATAGTGCTCAAAACCTGGCTCGTAGTCCTTGTAGTGGATTATCGCTCTCAGCGTACCATCTGCTTGACGCTCAAAGTTTGGATAGAGAGGCAGTGATATTGCATCCTTAGCAGAGAAGTTATCCCAATTATGGTGAAGGATAATGTGCTTAGAGTCCTTTGCCACACGACAACGAACTGCATCCTGATGATAGAGCGACAGGAATGTATGGTCCGCATTTGTCACTATCTCCACAAAGGCGTTGCCAAACAGAGCCTTATCAAACGCCACCTTATTTATTAACTGTCTAAGAGACTCACCGCTGCCATTTATCCTTACAACCAACTCTTCAAGTAGTGGCACAGCGGTGTCAAAAACAAAACCCTTACCCGAGATATAGTCCGCCTTGTCGTTGATTATTCGGCGGTGGGTTGTTGAGCAGCGCGATACTGCCGAGAGCAGCTGTGGCAGTCGGTTATCGCTACCCCAACGCCAAAATTGACGATGCTCAACCTTCGGGGCGCGATGGCTATATAGGTCTACCGTTGCGGCTGCCTCGCCACAAATTTTTGCTATTTTACTCATAATTACTCTGTTATGTTTATATTTTCACACTTAAGTGTTAGGGTTACTGTCGGAGTTTGGCTACAAGAGGTTCCACTTGCATCTTTTAACGAGACTATTCGCAACGGGGCGCTCTTGCTACCCACATCTACCACCCTACCATCATTGAGCACCACCGTAGCTATTACCCCCTCCATGGCAGCACGCTCAAGAAATGGTAAATCTATCCACGGCAAGGCATTACGGCGCTCAGAGACAAGTGTCAGCAGATGGCTCACAACAACTATAGCCCTAGTGCAATCCACCTGCTGTATGTACTCCGAACTATCGACCACAAGAGGCACATCTATCTCCGAGTGCTTGTTCTCATCTGTCGAGAAGCAAAGAGTGACACCCCTCACCCCTCCTATAGGTTTGATATTCATAATCTTATTATTTTTTATCCACATCGCTCTGCAAGAAAAATTGCCACAGAGAGCAATACTGGGCAATTTTTCTTGTTAGCGAAGGGTAATGTTAGTAGTTTGAATAGATAACCGAAATCAATCTCTGGTCGATAATATCAGCACCGGCAAGGAACACAGCACGCTGACGATTCTCCATCTCATCGGGATTGTACCACATGCGCACCTCATTCTCTGGCATGTCGGAGGTGTTCAGCGCCAAAACCATATTGCGGCGGTCAGTCAGAAGGCAGAAGGTCGAGAACTTATTCTTGTCGTAGTTGCTCAGAGCCACCTCAACAACCGGAATACCGTGATAGTACAGCGTCGCATGGCCGTTGATAATGTCGTTATATGCAGCGTCGACTCCCTTCTGGTCCAGCTCCTCAATATAGGCGTTGTAGATATCAGAACTTACGAAGTAGACCAGCTCGCCCTCCGAGCGCAGAGATTTCAACTCATCTGAAGCCTGAATCCAACAGTGCTGTAGTGTTGTGCAGGCAGATTCAAAATCCTCCTCTGTATTGAGTAGTGTGTGGGCAATCTTATTACCACCATCTACAATGTGGCGGCAAAATCCGTTGAAGGTTGTAAGTGAAGATATTTCACCCTCCGTATCACCAATCCACATTGTGCTACGCACACCCTCGGCAATCGCCTGACGGAACAACTCTGTCTCGGCCTTCTCAAGCTCGGTGCCTGTAAGGTCCTCAAAGCCCACAGCATCTGAGGCGACCATCTTCTCAAAGATCATAGAGAAGTAGTCCTCTGCCGAGAATCGGGTCTCAGCCTTGACCTTGTGCATGTCGATGGTCTTTTGCATCTTACGAGAGTTCACGCCGCCACTCCAGCCACTCTCAAAAGGCTGCAACACATTCTCAGGTCTACTCCACACCTGAACAGTTGTCGGCATCGGCATATTATAGATGACTCTGATACCCAGCTCGTCGGCACACTTGCCACAGAATGATGGGCGGAAAAAGATATTCTCTACTTCAGTTCCTTTGTAAGTTTTTGGATTTTCAATAAGCATAATCGTTTGGTTTTTAAGAAGTTATTAATAATTCATCATTGCTGCCACATCTTTATTGTAGGCGGTGGCATTTGCCGTTAAAGCTTGACCCTCAAAATCTGGGTCCTCGACCTCTACTGTAGAGGTTTTTTGGGCGCTATTCTGCCCCTCCGTAAGGGTAATGGGTGTGCATGGATTGAGTCCTTGATGCACATTGAGCCGGTCTACTGGCGGGGTGGGCTGGGGTGTAGATTTGGGCTTTAGACCGAGCCACGAACTTATACGGTCAAGAAGCGCCGGGGTTGTTGTGGTTGCCGGCTCGATGATACTATCTACCAAGCCCGCCTCAACAGCCTGCTCAGGGGATAGCCATACACCATTACCACCATTTTGGGACATCAGAGCTGCGAAGTACGATGCCGGTCTTGTAGAGTGTGAAGCATATATGGCGGCTATACGCTCATCTGTCTTTTGTAACAAGGCAGCCTGCTGCTCAAGCTCTGCGGCATTACCCTCTGCGGCACAAGAGGAGTTGTGGATTAGATATAGTGCCGAGTCTGCCATCTCACGACACCCCTCGTTGGCGGCTTGGGCAATAATAGTCGCTGCAGAGGCTGTATATCCATAACAGCGTGTAGTTATATGTGCATCTAAACTGAGCAATGCCTCGTAAATTAGTAGTGCATCTGCTACATCACCTCCAACAGAGCGGATGTTTACAACTACCAAGGGGGTTTGAAGAGCCTCTATCTGCTGCAACTTTTCGCGCAAATCCTCATAGGTTGTAACCGACCCATTTGAGCCTTGAGTACCGATAACACCCTCAATGTCTATAGTGGCAACCGTAGCTGTTGCCGAAATTTTAATTGTTTGATTCATAATTTGTTAATCTTTTGTTAATCGGATAAATGTACATTGTGCTCGGCGACTAATTGGGTCGTAGGCTTGCAATGATTCAAGACGGTAGAGTGAGCTCTCTCCCAAGATTTCAAACCTAAAACAATCTCTGAAATTCGGACTCTCGCCCTCTGCACTAAGTAGCTGCTTTAGTTCCACTGGTGAGAGGTGTAACGATAACTTCAATCGCTGACGAGTAGCCAAACGCTCTGCACTCTGGGCGTAAAATCTGTTAAGACCCTCAACACCCTCCCTATCTTCATAGCAGAGCGAGAAACTGTCGCTATATTCATCTCCCTCAAAGAAGAATGCAGCAAGTGGATAACGGTTGTCATTGATTGGATAGCCCCAATTCTCACCCTCAGGCAGAGGTCTAAGCCCCGCATAGCGTACGATGTGTGTTGTAAATGGCGAGTCCATCGCCCCTTCAGCCGAGCTATCACCCACCTGAAGTATTGACGCTGAAGGGGCTAAGGCATACTGACCCCTCTTGTTTACCCCCGTGGTAAATAGTGGATTGACAACCCTTTTTGTCGTCATCTTCGCCCCATAGGTCGGATTGTCAAAACTCCAACTTCCAAGCTTTGCGCCCTCTTGCTCACTAAGTTGCTTAGAGGCAAAATCACCCTCTCGATAACAAAGCTCTACCCTCTGAGGCTCATCCACGCCGATGTCGGCAACCTCTATCGGCTCACTATAATCGACCTTGTCGCTCCACTCCCACTCCTTTTGGCTGTAGAAACACTCCATTGGCTCAATATAGACCTCCTTTCGGCTACTATCAGTAAAAATCACCAAGTTGAACATCTTACAAATAGCATCTACAACCTCTATCAGCCAAATATTGTCGTGCGTAATATCCTTCAGAGTGACCTGCGAGCCATAGCCGGGCACAGATGAGAAGTATGGGCGTAACGAGCAAGCCGTCGATAGTGTAATCTCCATTCCAGGCTCTGCACCTGCAAACTTTATTCGGTTAAACTGAACCTTCTGCTCTGGCGCAAACTGCTGTGGAGGTATTCTCAAATCTATCGCCACCTCCGTCTGCCCACACTCCGCCACAAAGCCTGGATAGATAGCCCAGTCGCCCATGCTCTCAATCTTCTCTCCCTCCATAATCTCAAGTGTACAGCGCGGAGTACAACCATTAGGCATAGTAATCTTTGTATATCGACTCTCAATGGTGTGGCTCTCGACCTGCTCGCCACTCTGAGCATCAAAGATTGTCAGACGATATAGCGAACCTGGCACATAGTCAAAGATGCAAAGGTTGTATATCAACCCAAACTGCAACTTCTCGCGCTGATCCTCAAAGGGGTTTGTCAGTACAAATGTCGCATCTACATCCGGCTCTGCAATCACACGATTAAAACCCTTAAGCTCCTTTCGTGAGGCTATACGATAATCTGTCGTATACTCAAGGTGGAGAATAAATCCCACATGTGCGGCAATGCTGCTTTGAAATTGACAATAACCATCCTCGTTAATCGTAAAGACATTACCCGTAGTAAAAGTATCCTTCATCAGATTTCCATCACAATCTACCGCCGTAGGATTTGCCGTATCAACAATATTACCCAAAGCACTTGGGCCATCAAAACTCACCGTTGCATAACACCTTCCCCACTCATCCGCCACGGCTGTTGCACGCTGCTTTCGGCGAGCTAAAAAGTCTAAAAGTTTCTGCTGCTTTACCGTATCGGGCGAGGCATATTGACCACTAAAGTGTAGCTGACGACAGTCGCTACTCATAAAAAAGTCACCCTTGACTTCATACCCCTCAAAAATCTTCTCCAACAGAGCCGCCACCGAGAAGAATGGATGAAAATCGTCTGTGGTCATGATATACTCCAACGGCGCCGCCGAAGCCCCAGAGTATACAGATGGATACCTATTTCTCAACACGGGCAGAAACCTCACCGGCTGAAAACCCTCCCATGTGTTCATTATATTCTCAGGCGTTAGCGTTGTTGCGAACTCCAGCCCACTACCTCTCAACGTCGTACGTGCAGCTCTTTTTGCCCAATCGGCGCCACCTGCCACTATTCGCACCCTATACGCCTCACTACGCCCCTCTTTTAGCGACAGTCCAACAACGTAAATCGTTCCACTAAACAGTTCTACACCCTTGTAACATAAGCTTGCCTGATGATGCACATCGTTAAATCGCTTGGCTGCATGAATATCCCTCACTTTGCCAAAGATTTCGTTTGCCTCTGCGGTAGAGAGAATCTCAAGCTCTAACTCTTGCCCCTGCATTGCACTCTGTGGATTTGTCATTCCCTCAATAGAGAATCCTATCGGCAAACTCTGTAATGCCCCTATAGGACAATCATGCCCATCTACATATAGCCTCACAATAACACCTCCTTTCCGCCATATTCAAATGTAAACTCGGCACTCACCAGACTTCCGAAGCTACTTGTCACCATCTCTGTCTCCAATAGTTTTGCCTCCACAACCCCATCAGCAAGCTCCAACCAAACTCTTGGCGAGCAGAGTATCGTTGATAAAAAGTCAGCCTCACTCTCTGTAAGCAGTTGTGAACGTAGTACTATACGATTTAGGCTCTTACAGCTAACCATCTCCCCCTTGATTTTGTTTGTAAATAGACTCTTACGCTCCACCACGCGACTCTTTGACAGTGTTGCCGGCAGTGTAAATCGCTCCGGCATACCACCCTCTGATAGCCATACAACCCTCACTGCACCACCATATCGCGGCACTATTGTGTAGCGCATACTCTGCTCCAGATTGTCATCTACAAAGAGTTCAACATTGAGCCACTCCGCCCCTCTAGTAAACTCGGTTGTTGAGATATGTAGCTGCGATATGCCCGTCTTGCTGTGTAACTCTATACTCCTCTGCTGACCAGTACTTGAGGTAACCTTTGCCACTATTGTCGCATTTGGCAAGCTCACAAAACAGATGTCGTCACACTCTCCGTATCCAATCGTGCGCTCCGCTGCCTGCTCACTGTAGATGTCGTTAATTACAACCGCACCCCTATTGCAGCTCACCATTATAGGCTCCGAAACTGCTGAGTCATCCTCCGTAGCCACCGAAATATAGTACGACGCTGCATCTATATCCTTAAGCTGACAGTTTTCCGCCCACGATGGTGCCACAGAGACCATATTCTCAATATATGGTGCGATATCTACCTTTGCATATTGCACCCCCTTTATCACCTTTGTTCCAACGACTTTTTCAGTGATAGCGTCAACTATATCTATCGTAAAATCAGCCACTTCGTCTGACTCTACTTCAAAAATAACCCCTTCATTTATCGGGGTCAAATCCCTTGGTTGTGAATTGATGTAAATCATTTTTTAGTAAATTTTAGGTTGTTTGATTTGCCCGCAAGCAGATAGATCTATTGCAGCCGTTTGACGCTGCATGGAGTCAAAAGAATTGGAGTTTGGAAGAGATAGATAGCCAGAGTAGCTATTGTTGTTCATTGACGGTGCAAATATATAACCCCCAAAATAGTCTTGTCAAGAGGGCAAAGCTGTTTTTGCCCTCCTCCGCGCTGTCATAACGACACAAAAGACTACAATAAACCAAGTTATGAACGCAATTTTTTTGAAAAAAAGTGAAAAAAAATCCCCAAGGGCATACATCCTCCAAAAAAAGTATTAACTTTGCATTGTTAATTGTACATACTATTTGTACACTTTTGTTTCACTAGCGACTTCTAACTATGGACGGTGATGGGTATCAACGCAAAAATAGCTGCAATATCGTATCTCAATACGATACCGTTCCTCTATGGTATTCGGCACGAAGGTAGTCTTTGCGCCGACCTGCTACTTGCACCCCCATCTCAGAATGTCATCCACTTTATCGAGGGCAAAGTTGATTTAGCACTCATCCCTGCAGCCGTAGTCCCTACGCTCAAGGATGCGCAGGTTGTTACCGACTACTGCATCGGCGCCGTAGGTCCGGTGCGTACCGTTATGCTTGTAAGCAACACCCCTATTGAGCGAGTGGAGCGCATATGGCTCGATGGACACTCACGCACCTCGGTTCAATTGGCTGGCTACTTGGCTCAGCATCGCTGGAAAATCAACCCTCAGTGGCTCGCTATGGATGACTACACCATGCTTGACAATCCACAACCAGGCGACGCCTTCCTTATTATTGGTGACAAGTGCTTTGGCTACGAGGGTCGCTTTGCCTATAACTATGACCTTGCTTCGGAGTGGATTGCCCAGACAAACCTTCCATTTACCTTCGCCCTTTGGGTAGCTCGCAAGGGTCTGAGCTATCAGGTTCACGACGCTCTGGAGCGTTGCCTCACCTATGGCGTTGAGCACACCTACGAGGCAATTCTTGAGAGTGAGTATGCAGGGGCTGATTATGCCTACGATTATCTAACTCGCAATATAGACTATCTATTTGATTCACAGAAGCATAAGGCGCTTCAAAAGTTCTGGGACTTTGGGCTGAAAATCGAGCCTAAGGTCAATCCCGGCTGAAGGGGTTAAGCGGTAAAAACCGCCCAATCTGGACTATGAGATAATACTAATCAAAAAACAGAGAGGAGAACAGAACAATGATTACTATCTACCTTAAGCAATACAACAAGATTATCCGAAACGCCGACACCGAGTTGTTCGACGATTTGGGTTACGACGATATTCTGTGGATTGACATGATGCAACCCACAATCAAGGAGCAGAAGGCGGTCGAGAATTTTATGGAGATAAACCTCCAGACCCGTCAGCAGGTCGAGGAGATTGAGTCTACATCAAAGTACTCGGAGTCTGAGAATGCTATTATCTCAAATAGCAACTTCTTCGTTCCTGTTGGTGGTGACTCATTCAAGGTTGAGCCGGTATCTTTCACCTTGTCAAACGAGGGTGTGCTTGTTTCGGTACGACAAGCAGATATGCGCACCTTCCGCGAGGCTGAGAAGCGCCTACAGATGAACTACCGCAACTACTCTACCGGCTACCATATCCTCATCTCACTACTTGAGGTACGCATCGACTTTGATGCCGACCTTGTGGAGATGGTCGGTCGTCAGGTATCAACACTAAGTAAGGATATCAACCGCGAGGATAGCATCGACAAGGAGGTTATCCACCGCATCAATACCCTCCAGGAGCGCACCATGGTGCTGCGTGAGAATATCTTTGACCGCCAGCGTGTACTCTCAGGTATCCACCGCTCTGAGCGCTTCCCAAATGATATCTACCCTCGATTGCAGCTGATGATTAAGGACGTAAGCTCACTTATCAGCCATACAGACTTTACCTTCCAGCGTCTGGACTATATCCAGGATGCCGCTCTGGGACTGATTAACATTGAGCAGAACGAGGTTGTAAAGATCTTCTCTGTGGCAGCCGTTGTCTTCCTGCCCGCAACTCTTGTGGCAAGTATCTACGGTATGAACTTCAAGTTTATGCCGGAGCTTGATTGGGTATGGACTCTTGAGAGCGGATACTCAATTCCTGTGGGTTATATCTTCGCCCTTGGGCTTATGATTTTAGCTTCGGTAGTAACAATGGGATTTTTCAAATATAAAAAGTGGTTATAGTGACCACTTTTTTTAGAAAATATTTACTACCTTTGTAAAGATTGATTAAAACTAACTTAAAAAATAATAAAAAAATTAAAAACGACTATGGAATTACCTTTTGCAGAATCATGGCGCATCAAAATGGTGGAGCCAATTCGTAAGAGCACACGCGCAGAGCGTGAGCAGTGGATGAAGGATGCACACTACAACCTCTTCCAGCTTCGTGCCGACCAGGTATATATCGACTGCCTTACCGACTCAGGTACAGGCGCAATGTCTGACCGTCAGTGGGCAGCAATGATGATGGGTGACGAGAGCTATGCCGGCTCAACATCATTCTTCCACCTTAAGGAGACAATCACCCGCCTTACAGGCTTTGAGTACGTTATCCCTACACACCAGGGTCGTGCTGCTGAGAATGTCCTTTTCAGCCACCTTGTAAAGCAGGGCGATATCGTTCCAGGCAACTCACACTTCGACACTACAAAGGGACACATCGAGTCTCGTAAGGCTACAGCCCTTGACTGTACTATTGACGAGGCAAAGGATACCCAGCTTGAGATTCCTTTCAAGGGTAATGTAGACCCTGCAAAGCTTGAGGCTGCCCTTGAGCAGTACCACGAGCGTGTACCATTTATCATCGTTACAATTACAAACAACACCGCAGGTGGCCAGCCGGTTTCTATGGCAAACCTTCGCGCTGTTCGTGCTATTGCCGACAAGTATGGTAAGCGCGTAGTCCTTGACTCTGCTCGTTTTGCAGAGAATGCATACTTCATCAAGACTCGTGAGGAGGGTTATGCAGATAAGAGCATCAAGGAGATTGTTGCCGAGATTTACTCTCTTGCAGATGGAATGACAATGTCTGCAAAGAAGGACGGTATCGTAAATATGGGTGGTTTTATCGCTACTCGCCACGAGGATTGGTACGAGGGTGCAAAGCGCTTCTGTATCCCATTTGAGGGTTACCTCACTTACGGTGGTATGAATGGCCGTGACATGGAGGCTCTCGCTATCGGTCTTGACGAGAATACCGAGTTTGACAACCTCGATACCCGTATCCGCCAGGTGCAGTACCTTGCTGCTCGCCTTGACGAGTTCGGCATCCCTTACCAGCGCCCTGCAGGTGGCCACGCCATCTTCGTAGATGCAAGTAAGGTGCTTACTGCCGTTCCAAAGGAGGAGTTCCCTGCACAGACCCTCGCTATTGAGCTCTACCTTGAGGCTGGTGTTCGT
>CAJGDC010000023.1 GCA_904502005.1 uncultured Alistipes sp. | reverse complement strand
TATGGAGCAATAACCTTCATAAAATTTCTCTCTCCCGTACGACCCTCATAGTGGTCAGTAATGGCGATAACATCCAGACCATCCCTCCACGCCTCTATAACACGACCGTTAGGATTTACTTGACCATCAGAGTATGATGTGTGGATATGGAAATCACCCTTGTAGCAGGTAAATCCCTTTACCTGAGGAATGACAATCTCCGTACGACGAGCAGTTGCCTCATTAAAGGTTCTGACAGCGTGAGGAATACTCGTCTGCGCAACGGCTACTGATCCGACAGTCGCCAACGCCAATGTAAATGTTAAAAATCTCTTCATGGTATTATTAGGTTTTAAGTTATTTAAGCGATACTGTTGGATGCTCACCTGCGCCGTACCACATATTGAGCACTGTGCACTCTATTGGTTTGCCGACCTTTACCGGTATGATTGTTGAAGAGTGTGGGCGCAAAATAACCGGGCTGGTCTTACCGATGCGCAGTGTATAAGGAAGTGATGTATTGTTAGTTAGCATCACTCGCTGACTCTTTTTCTTCTTATCTACTGACAACTTTTTTGTTGTAATAGATGCCTCAAAAAACTGTTTTAGAAGCTTCTCTTCGCCACCTATAGTTCCAAAAGAGTAGCAGAGTGTGCGGTGCGCCTCTAACGCCTCACGAATACTCTCTAAGGTACACTCCTTTGCAAAGATTAGAGTCATATTGCGCAGATGACCATTCTGACGATACTGCTGAGCAGTTGTCGCGTGAATATCTGTGTTAGATGTCATAAACAGCTTGTGCTTAGCGGCTGTGTTAAACGCTCCAGGGTAGAAGTAGGCTCCATTCATCAGCTCAATACCATCAACAAGCCCCTCGGCATAGACCGCCTCCTCAAACTTTGTCATGTCGAGCGTTGCATGTCGCCAACCTGGGTGGTTGTGCATAATGAGCGCACCCTGAGCTCGGGCATTGCGGATGCTCTGCACAGCGTCATAGTCATAAATCACGCTGTTATCAGTGGTAAAGAGGGCGTTAAAGTGACCCTGTGTCTTTGCATCACCCGTAAGCTCAACACCAGGAATGACAAGCAGTCCGAAGTCTCCTGCCAACTTTGTCGCGCTCTTGACAGCCTTGACTGCGCTTGAACTCTTCTTTAGCCTTACACTCTCAGGGGTAGGCTGCCCCTCAGTATCAGCAACGGGACGAATAGACATATGCTCTGTTGCAGCAATAACATCCAAGCCATCACTCCACGCCTCCTCTAAACGACCCTTGATATTTACCACACCGTCAGTAAGGGTGCTATGAATATGTAAATCTGCCTTGTATGGGATGTAGCCATTGATAGTCGGCAGCGTAATCTCATTGCGGACTAGGCGAATATAACCCACCGGAAGAAGGGTTTGCGGCTCTGTAAGGCTCTGATGACGAGTTGTATACTCTTGCGCCACGGCTGACAGAGTTATAAACAGTGCCGAGAATAAAAATAGTGCTCTTTTCATAGTTTTAAGTTGTTTATTAGGTTTCAATTTTGGGTTATGCCCACATTAGGCATAATACAAAGATAGTCAAGAAATATCAAAATCGCAAATCTCTCCATCTGCACGGGTCAAGGCCGTTAAGAAAATCTTGTTTCAAAATGAGTTTTTTACGCTAAAATTTACTATCTTTGCGAATCAGACGCACGCGTATGCGCATTATGAGCGCGTAAGGAGTTGAAAAACAGAGAAAAAACAACAAAAGAAAACTATACAACTATGGATTACAATTTTAGAGAAATCGAGGCCAAATGGCAAAAAGAGTGGAAAGAGCGCGACATCTACCGCGTAGAGGTAGACCCTTCGCGCCCAAAATTCTATGTACTTGACATGTTCCCATACCCATCAGGTGCGGGTCTGCACGTGGGTCACCCGCTGGGATACATCGCATCGGACATCTACTCACGCTACAAGCGTCTTTGTGGTTACAATGTCCTCCACCCAATGGGATACGATGCCTTTGGTCTGCCTGCTGAGCAGTATGCTATCCAGACTGGTCAGCACCCTGCAGTAACTACCGAAAAGAATATTGCTCGCTACCGTGAGCAGCTCGATAATATCGGATTCTGCTATGACTGGAATCGTGAGGTACGCACCTGCGACCCTGAGTACTACAAGTGGACCCAGTGGGCATTTATCCAGATGTTTGGCCACTACTACGACCGCAAGCAGCAGAAGGCTATGCCTATTGAGAGCCTCGTTGCACACTTCGAGGCGCACGGTACTGAGGGCGTGGATGCCGCTTGCAGCAACTGCTTAAACTTCACTGCCCAGCAGTGGGCTGAGATGGACGAGGAGCAGAAGGAGCAGGTGTTGCAGAACTATCGCCTCGCCTTCCGCGCCGACACCATGGTAAACTGGTGTCCAAAGTTGGGTACAGTGCTTGCCAATGACGAGGTTAAGGATGGTCTCTCTGTTCGTGGCGGCTACCCAGTAGAGCAGAAGAAGATGAAGCAGTGGTCTCTGCGCGTTACAGCCTATGCACAGCGTATGCTTGACGGCCTTGATGCTCTTGAGTGGAGCGACTCGCTTAAGGAGATTCAGCGTAACTGGATTGGTCGCTCAGAGGGTGCGCAGGTATTCTTTGATGCACAGATGGCAGATGGCTCTGTTCGCAAGCTTGAGATTTTTACCACACGCCCTGATACTATCTTCGGCGTCACATTTATGGTTGTAGCTCCGGAGCACGAGTGGCTCTCAGATATGACTACAGCGGAGCAGAAGGCTGCCGTAGAGGAGTATCTTGAGCAGACAAAGAAGCGTTCTGAGCGTGAGCGTATCTCTGAGACTAAGCGTGTGAGTGGTGTATTTACCGGTGCTTATGCCGTAAATCCATTTACCGGCAAGCAGATTCCGATCTACGCCTCTGACTATGTACTTGCAGGCTATGGTACTGGTGCTATTATGGCTGTTCCGGCTCACGACTCACGCGACTACGCCTTTGCGCGTCACTTCGGTCTTGACATTGTTCCTGTAGTTGAGGGTGGTGACCTCTCTGTTGCATCATACGACGCAAAGGAGGGCGCTATGATTAACTCCGACTTCCTCAATGGCACAGATGTTAAGGAGGCTATCTACAAAATGTTTGAGGAGGTTGAGCGTCGCGGTCTTGGTAAGCGACTTGTAAACTACCGCCTGCGTGACGCTATCTTCTCTCGCCAGCGCTACTGGGGTGAGCCATTCCCTATCCGCTATGAGGGCAACATTGCCCGCCCAGCAGCAGAGAGCGAGCTACCAATTACCCTGCCGGCAATCGAGAACTTCGGTCCTACAGAGCAGGGCGAGCCACCATTGGCACGCGTAGAGGGTTGGGAGTTTGAGCTCTCAACAATGCCAGGCTTTGCAGGTTCGTCAGCATACTTCCTCCGCTATATGGACCCACACAACTCTGAGGCGCTTGTATCTAAGGAGGCAAATGAGTACTGGAGAAGTGTAGACCTCTATATCGGCGGTATTGAGCACGCAACAGGCCACCTTATGTACTCACGTTTCTGGAACATGTTCCTCTACGACCTTGGCTATGTTTGCGAGGCAGAGCCTTTCAAGAAGCTCGTAAATCAGGGTATGATTCAGGGTCGCTCTAACTTCGTTTACCGTGTCGTTGGTACCAATAAGTTTGTGTCGTACAACCTTCGTGAGCAGTACCAGACTCAGAAGATTCACGTTGATGTAAATATCGTTAAGAACGACATCCTTGACACCGAGGCGTTCCGCAACTGGATGCCAGAGTTCAACTCTGCTGAGTTTATCCTTGAGGATGGACAGTACATTTGCGGCTGGGAGGTTGAGAAGATGTCAAAGTCTATGTTCAACGTAGTAAACCCTGACTATATCATCGAGCAGTATGGCGCCGACACTCTGCGTATGTACGAGATGTTCCTCGGTCCACTTGAGCAGGCAAAACCATGGGATACCAACGGTATTGATGGTGTACATAAGTTCTTGCGTCGCTTCTGGCGTCTCTTCTTTGACCGCAATGGTGAGTGGGCTGTAAACGATGATAAGGCAACAGAAAAGGAGCTCAAGACCCTACACAAGACCATCAAGAAGGTGCGTGAGGATATTGAGAACTTCTCATTCAACACCTCTGTAGCAGCATTTATGATATGTATCAACGAGTTGGGTGAGTGCCATAAGCGAGAGATTATCGAGCCACTTGCAGTACTCCTCTCTCCATTTGCACCTCACATTACCGAACAGCTTTGGAATATGTTGGGTCACGAGGATACAATCTTCAACGCCGCATATCCAGTTTGCAACGAGGAGTACCTTGTTGAGAGTAACTTTGAGTACCCAGTAATGATTAACGGTAAGTTGCGCCACAAGCAGGTGTACCCGCTGAGTGCAACCCCTGCTGAGCTTCAGGCAGACATCGTTACAAAGCCAGAGGTGCAGCGTTGGCTTGAGGGTGCAACACCAAAGAAGATTATCGTTGTGCCAGGTAAGATTATCAACATCGTAAAGTAATGAAAAAAACTCTGGTCATACTCTTTGCGGCTGTGGTTACATCTGTAGCCACAGCGCAAAAGCCTATCGTCATCTCTACAGCCCACAGTGGGGCCGATGAGATTGTCGAGAATCTGTGGAACAACTCTACCGCTCCGCACTCTAATGGTATTACTACTGATGAGAGCATAAACGAAAAGTTCGAGCTGTTTGATACCACACAGACCGATCTATACATCTACAAGGCAGACCCTACTGTGGCAACAGGTCAAGGTGTGGTGGTTGTTCCAGGTGGTGGCTACCGCAAGGTTTGCATTGAGTATGACGGATTTGCTGTGGCACGATATCTCCGCAGCATTGGCATCACCGCCATTGTTGTAAAGTATCGTCTACCAAATGGGCATAGCGAGGTTCCTCTTGAGGATGCGCAGCAAGCTCTGCGTTATATGCGCGCCAATAGTGCTTCATGGGGTGTAGACCCAAAGCAGGTGGGTATTCTCGGTAGCTCTGCGGGTGGTTATCTTGCAGCGCACGTATCAACAGCGACACCAGACGAAGAGAAGCCAGCATTTGCCATACTCATCTACCCCGTTATCACGGGCTCGACACACAGCACACACCACGGCACATTCTCACATATGCTCGGCAAGGAGCGTACTGCAGTGGAGCAAGAATACCTCTCACTTGAGAACCGCGTAACACCAACTACGCCGCCGACGCTACTGCTGGTTGCCGATGACGACCTAACCGTGCCAACAGTAAGCTCTATGCGCTACTACAAGGCACTTAAATACTACGGCATCCCTGCTGCTATGCACCTATTCCCATCGGGAGGACACGGCTGGGCGGGTCACGATGACTACCGTTATGCCGAGCCTGCAAAGCGTGCTATAGCCGACTGGTTAGAGATTCAAAAAGACCAAAAATAGACCAAATCCTAAAAAACTATGAAAAGATTTTCACTACTAATTCTACTGGCGAGTATTTCCTTAGCCGCATCAGCCCAGAAGAGGGTCGAGGTGTCGCTCAAGGATAGCGGCGCCGATGAACTTGTCCACTACTGGGACAACTCCACCGCTCCACACTCAAACGGCATTACTGAAGATGAGCAGATTCTCAACAGCAAGTTTGATATGGCTCAAACCTCATCTACAGACTTCTACATCTACAAAGCCGATCCAAAGATTGCTACTGGTCAGGGAGTTGTTATTGTTCCAGGTGGTGGATACTACAAGCTCTCGATGAAGTTTGACGGCTTTATGATTGCTCAGTACCTTCGCTCTATAGGCGTTAGTGCAATTGTTGTCAAGTATCGTCTGCCAAATGGACACCGCGAAGTACCTCTTGAGGATGCGCAAGCGGGTCTGCGTTTTATGCGCACCGAGGGTGTAAAGTGGGGTGTAGACCCAAAGCAGGTGGGTATTCTTGGTAGTTCAGCAGGTGGATACCTTGCCGGCCACGCCTCAAATGCGACTCCTGATGATGAGAAGCCTCAGTTCTCAATCATGATCTACTCTGTAGTATCAGGCATGAAGCGCAGCCTTGACCGCGGTACCTTCGGCCTTATGCTCGGTCGTAACAGAACAGATGTAGAGCAGGAGAGCTACTCACTGCAGAACCTTGTAACTCCATCTACCCCACCAGCGCTACTACTGCTTGCAGATGATGATGTAAGAGTAAAGCCTGAGCACTCAATGGCATACTACAAGGCGCTCAAGTACTACGGAATCCGTGCAGCTGTACACTCTTTCCCATCCGGTGGTCACGGCTGGGCAGGTCATGATGAGTGGCGCTATGCTGAGCCTTGTAAGCGTGCCATCAAAGATTGGCTCGAGATTATGCAGAAGGATTACCTAACAAACCTAAATAGATAACCAATGAAAAGAGTTCTATTACTATTAACTTTAGTGGCTTCAACGATGTCACTATCAGCTCAGTCTACAAAGCAGATAGATATTGGAGCCGACGAGATTGTGACCCTATGGGACAACAGTACCGCAAAGTACTCTAACCATATGGAGAAGGACGAGAAGGTTGTATCTAAACGCAAGTTCTACAACACATCTTCTGCAGATCTCTACATCTTCCACCCTAAGACAGAGAACAAGACCGGCGTCTCTATTGTCATCTATCCTGGCGGAAGTTACCGCTATGCAGGTTTCTCCACCCACTTTATCAACTGGTGCAAGGATAACGGCATTACTGCTGCTATGCTTAAGTATCGCGTACCAAATGGGGGTTATAATCAAGCAACCCTTGAGGATGCTACCGGTGCAGTGGAGTATATGCGCACAAATGCTGAGCGCCTTGGCATTGACCCAACAAAGGTGGGCGTTGCAGGTTGCTCTGCCGGTGGTCACCTCGCTGCGTGGGTATCTAACGCTATGGCGGATGACCGCAAGCCAGCCTTTGCAATGCTCTTCTGTGGTTCAATGCTCCGCGATGCATACTATGTAACTATGAGCGCAAATATGAACCTTATGGGCAAGGATGTGACCCCTGCCGAGGCTGAGCAGCTCACTCTGACAAATTTGGTGACAAAGAATACCCCTCCAACGCTGATTTTACTCTGCCACGACGATAATGTTGTGCGCCCATTCAGCTCAACAAAGTACTATACAGCGCTCAAGCGCCACGGCGTACCTGCATCAATGCATATCTACCCATCAGGTGGACACAGTTGGTGGAGCAACCGCAAGTGGGAGTATCGCAATCAGTGGCTCGGAGCCGTAAAGGATTGGTTGGATATTCAAACAGCGCCTAAACAAGGAAAATAGTAGATTATGAGAAAGTTTTTAACCCTTTTTATAGCAGCTATCGCTATACAATCAGCATCAGCACAGAAGGTTGTAACGGTAAAGACCTCTGCCGACGAGATTGTGCACCTCTGGAACAACAGCACAGCCAAGTACTCCAACAATATGGAGAAGGATGAGCTGATCAAGGGAAAGTCTAAGGTTTACAACACCTCTTCAACAGAGCTCTATATCTTCACCCCTGAGAAGGAGAAGGCTACAGGCTACACAGTTGTCATCTACCCAGGTGGCGGCTATCGCTACTTGAGCTTTCCTATCACCTTCCCAGAGTGGTTGCGCGAGAATGGAATTACAGCTGTAGTTGTAAAGTACCGTCTGCCAAACTATGGACACTCAGACGCAATGCTCGAGGATGCAATTGGCGCTATTGACTATATGCGCAATAATGCTGAAAAGTACAACATCGACCCCTATAAGATTGGCGTATGCGGCAACTCTGCCGGTGGACACCTCGCAGCTTGGGTATCAAACATTATGGAGGATGGTAGCAAGCCTCACTTCAGCATCCTTATCTACGGTGCAATGACCCGCAACGAGTACCACAACAGCTACAACGCAAACAAGATTATGTTTGGCCACAATGTTACCCCTGCACAGGTTGACTCAGCCTCTACGCAGGACCTTGTAGGCCCAACAACGCCACCAGCTATTATGTTCCTCTCGGACGATGACGATGTGGTACGTCCTATTGCATCAACATCTTACTACAAGGCACTCAAGCGTTACGGCATCCCTGCCTCTATGCACATCTACCCGTCAGGTGGTCACGGATGGTCAGGCAGACTAAAGTGGGAGTACCGCCAGCAGTGGCTTGACGCTCTGAAGGATTGGTTTGAGGTGCTTAAGGAGAATGACAAAAATAGATAAGCGATGAAAAAACTCTTAATTCTCGTTGCAGCTCTGGCATTTGCCACAACAGCAACAGCACAAACCCTCGCAACGGAGAGTGGTGCCGATGAAGTTATCCGATACTGGGACAACTCCTCTGCTCCACACTCAAACTACGACAGCAAAGCCGAGAAGATTGTTTCAAGCAGTGGTAAGTACAAGGTCTCTCACACTACCGAGACGGTGTTCTACATCTTCAAGCCACAGAGGGCTACCGGTCATAGCCTTGTCATCTTTCCTGGTGGTGGCTATAAGACTGTAAACCTCAACTTCGGTTGGGCAAAGTGGCTTGCCGCTCAGGGTATTACCACAATGGTTGTCAAGTATCGACTTCCAAATGGTCACGCCGAGGTGCCCCTTGAGGATGCCGCTGCGGCCATTGAGTATATGCGTGACAATGCCAACAGACTGGGCATCGATCCTCAGAAGGTTGGCGTGAGTGGTAGCTCAGCAGGTGGACACTTGGCAGCTTGGTCCTCTGTTGTCCTTAAGGGCAACCAGAAGCCAAACTTCGCAGTGTTGCACTACCCTGTCATCAGCGGACATATCTGGACCAACAAACCTCAGTGGAGCACCTTTGAGGAGCTACTTGGCAAATGGCGCACCCCTGAGCAGATAGACAACCACTCTGTAGAGCTACTTGTAGACGGAAACACACCGCCAACACTTATCCTGCACTGCCACGATGACCTTTTGGCTCCAACCATCAACTCTACCCTCTACTACAAGGCACTCAAACACCACGGCGTAAAGGCCTCCTACCACATCTACCCATCAGGTGGACACAGCTGGAAGGACTACAAAAAGCAGTGGACCGAGGCCACAAAGGAGTGGGTTCTTTCATTCTAAATAGTTAACAATCAAAATCTTATAATATTATGAAAAAGTTATTTATTATGATTGCAACAGCAGCAATCGCCATTAGTGCTTCAGCACAGAAGACCATCACCCTTAGCCTTGAGCAGAGTGGTGCAGATGAGATTATCACCAATTTCTGGAACAACAGCAAGGCTCCGCACTCAAACGAGGAGACTCGCGATGAGAAGATTAACGAGCGTCTGCACTTCTCACAGACCTCACAGACCGACTTCTACATCTACAAGGCAGATCCTGCAAAGGCAACTGGTCAGGGTATCGTAGTCCTCCCTGGTGGCGGATACAGCAAGGTTTGTATCGCACATGAGGGTTTTGCTATTGCAAAGTACTACCGCGACCTTGGTATCTCTTGCGTAGTTGTTAAGTACCGTCTGCCAAACCTCGGCCATAAGGAGGTGCCACTTGAGGATGCACAGGCAGCACTTAAGTATATGCGTACAAAGGGTAAGAAGTGGGGCGTAGATCCAGCACAGGTAGGTATCTGCGGTAGCTCTGCAGGTGGTCACCTTGCAGCTTATACCTCAAACTTTACAGAGGATAAGGCTAAACCAGCATTCTCAATTCTCTTCTACCCAGTTATCACCGGCACAACTTGGGCAACTCACCAGAACACCTTCCAGTATCTTCTTGGCAAGAATCGTACTCAGAACGAGCAGTTCTACTACTCTCTTGAGAACCGTGTAACTACAACTACACCTCCAACAATTCTGCTCCTCTCTGATGACGACCTAACTGTTCCACCAATCAGCTCAATCCTCTACTACGAGGCTCTGAAGGCTAACGGTGTCCCTGCAACAATGCACATCTACCCTTCTGGTGGTCACGGCTGGTGCGGTCACGACGAGTTCAAGTATGCTAATGAGTATCAGGATGCACTTGCTGACTTCCTGAAGATTCAGAGCAAGAATGCTGCCGAGGCAAAGGCAAAGAAGTCAAAGAAGTAATAATTGAACGATTAACAGTTTGGTGGGTTTTACAATTAGGTCAAACCCACCATTAACACGAACATCATAAATTTATAAAACACACCTAATGGCAGAAAATTCAATTTTAATGCGTCTTGATGGTCTGAAAATCAAGTACGAGGAGCTTGGTCAGAAGCTCACCGACCCAGAGGTTATTGCAGATGTCAAGGCGTTTGTGCAGTACAACAAGGAGTACCGCGAGCTTGAGCCAATCATTGAGACAGCAGATCGCTACCGCAAGGCTATTGCGGACCTTGCCAATGCCAAGGATATACTTGCAACCGAGAAGGACGAGGATTTCCGCGAGATGGCTCGCATGGAGATTGCCGAGCTGGAGCCTATGATTGCCCAGCTTGAGGAGGAGATTAAGCTGTTGCTTATCCCTAAGGACCCTCAGGACGCAAAGAACGCTGTTCTTGAGATTCGTGGCGGTACTGGTGGCGATGAGGCGGCTCTATTTGCTGGCGATCTTATGCGTATGTACACCAAATACATCGAGGGCAAGGGTTGGAAGTACGAGATTACATCCTTCTCTGACGGCGCAGTTGGTGGCTACAAGGAGGTTATTATGAAGGTTACGGGCAACAATGTCTACGGAACGCTCAAGTATGAGTCTGGTGTTCACCGTGTGCAGCGCGTGCCACAGACCGAGACTCAGGGTCGCGTACACACCTCTGCTGCATCCGTGGCAGTTCTTCCAGAGGCTGACGAGTTTGATGTTGAGGTATCTTGGAACGATATTCGCAAGGATATCTTCTGTGCATCAGGTCCTGGTGGCCAGAGTGTAAACACAACCTACTCAGCTATTCGTCTGACCCACATCCCTACCGGTATTGTTGTGCAGTGTCAGGACCAGAAGTCACAGATTAAGAATACTGAGAAGGCATTTGAGGAGCTTCGTACACGTATCTTCAACCTCGAGTACCAGAAGTACCTTGACGAGATTGCCTCAAAGCGTAAGACCCTCGTATCTACTGGTGACCGTTCGGCAAAGATTCGTACCTACAACTACCCTCAGGGCCGAATTACCGACCACCGTATTAACTACACCATTTACAACCTCAGCGCATTTATGGATGGCGATATTCAGGACTGCATTGACCACCTGATTGTTGCCGAGAATGCCGAGAGACTTAAGGAGCAGGAGCTTGGATAGTATATGGCACGACGACTGCTATTTTTGACGATGTATCTACTGCTGTGGCTCCCTGCCGCAGCAGAGACGGGTCGTGCCCCACTCTATATCGTCAATGGCGTCGTTCGGACAACCGTGTCTGATATTCCTGAGAAGAATATCGAGAAGATAGAGACTCTGCCAGCCGACGAGAGTACTATTGCCAAGTATGGTCAGAAGGCTAATAATGGAGTGGTGCTAATAACCCTATGCTACGACCAGGCAGCCGTTTTCCCAGCGGCGGATAACTTCTCGGAGTATATCGCTACGCAGGTAAAGTGGACAGATAAAGACCCTACAGCACGCTTTGTCATGCGATTTACCGTTGAGGCGGATGGCACAGTTACTGAGGGAAATATCCTGCAATCTACAGATAGACGCTTTGCTAAGCGTGTCCGTAGTGCCGTTGCAGCAGCACCAGTTTGGCGTGCCGCAACAAAGCGCGGAGTGGCCGTTGCAAGCGAACATCTGCTAGCGGTACAGCTACCAAAGGGTAAGAAGCTACCTCGTGAGCCATATATCATTATGCTATGAGAGAGTCCTTTACCCTATACGAGTTGCAGCGCATTATCGGCGCAGCGGTGGAGCAGTTTCTGCCCCTCCCAGTGTGGGTGAGTGCCGAGATTTCGGAGCTTAAGGTAAATAGCTCTGGGCACTGCTATATGGAGCTTGTAGAGCGAGAGCAGAGCCGTGGTTCAGGCAGTAACGCCAAGGCGCAAGCTCGAGCGGTGATTTGGAAGAGCCGCTATCCATATCTTGCAGGCAAGTTTGAGGCCGCTACGGGACGAGTGCTTGCGGCGGCAATGAAGGTACTTGTAGAGGTTACGGTCACACACCACCCCCTCTATGGTCTTAGTCTACAGATTACAGACATAGACCCCTTCTATACTATCGGAGAGGCCGAGCGACAGAGGCAGATAACCATAGACAAACTCAAGAGTGAGGGTGTGTGGGATATGAATCGCAGCATCTCCTTTCCGCGTGTAGTGCAACGTGTGGCAGTTGTCTCAAGTGCTACAGCGGCAGGCTACCGCGACTTTATGCAACAGATAGAGGATAGTCCATATCGTATCTCAACAACTCTCTTTGAGGCGACAATGCAGGGCGATAGTAGCGAGCAGAGCGTTGTAGATGCCCTGATGGCAATCGCCGAGAGGGAGAGTGAGTTTGATGCGGTAGCGATAATTCGCGGAGGTGGTTCTGTTGCAGATTTAGAGTGCTTTAACAGCTACCTTACAGCTCTATGCGTGGCGCAATTTCCACTACCTGTCCTCTCTGGAATTGGTCACGACAAGGATGTGAGCATTGTAGACATGGTGGCAGCAATGCCACTCAAGACCCCTACGGCAGTAGCGGCGTGGATTTGCGACCGAGCTGCGGCATTTGATGGCGAGCTGGAATATTATGCCGTTCTTCTGCGCGAGAGTTGTACAAAAGTAACTCAGACCGCAGGGTTTAGGCTTACTCAACAGTTAGACCTTATAAATCGCGCAGCACAGAGTGCTATTGTACGCCAGAGGGAAAAGTTGGCAGCTTACACCATGATAGTAGAGAACTTTTCGCCGTCAAGACTCCTGAAGCTTGGATATGCAGTGGCAAGGACAGAGGGTGGAAAGGTTGTGCGAACAACAACAGATTGCGCCATAGGCGAGAGAATAACAATAGAGGTTACAGATGGCCATTTTGTGGCCGAAGTGGTTGATAGATATGGCAAAAAAGAGTAGTGTTTCATACAACGAAGCGATGGCAGAGATTGAGCAGATTCTCGCCGACCTTCAGCGCAGCGATTGCGATATTGAGAGCTTGGCTAAGCAGGTTAAGCGCGCCTCTGAGCTGATAGAGGTGTGCCGAAAAAAGCTTCGCAAGGCAGAGTGTGATGTTGAGAAACTTGTTGAATAATGACAATTGTAGGTAAGACAATCCGCTGGGTGTTAAACACCATCCCACGCACTGCATTGCAGCGTGTGGCAGAGTGGGCTGTGCCTGTTGTGGGGCTGCTCTACATCGGCAAGAGGCGAAAATGCCCAATTTGTGGCTGTGAGAAGCGTAAATTCCTCCCATACGGATATGGTAAGGTTAGAGAGGATGCCCTCTGCCCAAAGTGTCTGTCGCTTGAGCGTCACCGACTGTTGTGGCACTATCTAATGAACAACGATAGTGTGCGAGAGAAGATTGAGAGCCTACCTACAATACTTCACATTGCACCTGAGGTCTGCATGATGAAGGAGTTTAAGAGGATTTATAAATCTGCTCCGTATAGCTACATCACCGCCGACCTTTGCAGTCCACTTGCCGATATGCACTTTGATGTGCAGAGTATCCCAATGGAGGATAGTAGCGTAGATATTATTATCTGCAACCACATTTTAGAACACGTAGAGAGCGACAGTCGTGCTCTTAGCGAAATGTACCGTATAATGCGACCAGGAGGGTTTGGTGTTATGCTTGCGCCAGTGGACTACTCGCGCGAGACGACATTTGAGGACGACACGATTACCGACCCTAAAGAGCGAGCAAAGATATTTGGTCAGTACGACCATCGTCGCGTATATGGAAAGGATTACCTCAACCGCCTATCTGCTGCGGGCTTTGAGGCTGAAGAGATAGATTATGCAGCAATGTTTTCGGATTCTGTTCGCACCAAATATAGCTTTGGATGCGACCATCTATATATAGTTAGAAAGTTATGAGTAATGTTTTAGAGAGATACGCCGAGTTTCGCAAGACCATAGCGAGCATGTTCTCTGTCGTCACACAGCAGATGGTAGACGCTGCACTGCAATATGCTGATAAGCATCTTGAGGGGCAAGTTCGCTACGACGGCACTCCGATGCTTGACCACGCCGTAGGAGTAGCAAATATCGTAGCTACAGAGGTTGGGCTTGGTCGTAACTCTACCGTCTCAGCAATTATCCATGATGTTGTCCGCATAGCGGCGCAGGGTGATGACGAGCAGCTGCTTGAGGAGAGACTTGACCAGTGTACAAAACTCTTTGGTCAGGAGGTTGCAGGTATTGTTAGTGGACTTGCCAATATCTCTGAACTAAAGTTTAACACCCACAAGGAGCAGGCATCCTCCTTCCGCGACATGATTGTTGCCTACTCTGAGGACCCACGCGTAATACTCATTAAACTTGCCGACAGACTGGAGGTTATGCGCTCAATTACTATATTCCCAGAGGCAAAACGCAAGAAGAAGAGTTGGGAGAGCATGAACCTCTATGCTCAAATTGCCCACAAGCTCGGACTCTACAACATCAAGAGCGAACTTGAGGACCTTGCCCTTAGTCAGCTTGAGACAGAGTCTTATAACCACATTGTTGGTAAGCTTGCCGAAAGCGAGGCTGAGCGACTTGCCTTTATTGAGCGATTCCTTGAGCCTATACGCAAGGCACTTGATGCAGCAGGGATAAAGTACCACATCAAGAGCCGCACAAAGTCTGTCTACTCTATCTGGAACAAGATGCGAAAGCAGCAGGTTCCTTTTGAGGGTGTCTACGACATCTTCGCCCTGCGAATTATTATCGACTGCGCAAAGGAGCAGGAGAAGGCTCAGTGTTGGTATGTCTACTCAATTGTAAGTGACTTCTACACCCCAAATACAGACCGTATGCGCGACTGGATAACCATACCGAAATCAAACGGCTATGAGAGTCTGCACACAACTGTATCAGCCGGCGAGGGTAAGTGGGTAGAGATTCAGATTCGCACGGAGCGTATGGATGATGTTGCCGAGCTGGGTATTGCTGCCCACTGGCGATACAAGGGTGTCAATCAGGGCGCGCAGACCTCCGAGCAGTGGCTTCAGCGACTGCGCGAACTGATGGACCAGACTAAGGAGGATATTGCCGAGCGCTTTGACGCTAAGCCCGCCTCAGGAGAGATATTTGTCTTTACCCCTAATGGAGATATTCGCAAACTGCCTGAGGGTGCGACAATCCTCGACTTTGCCTTTGACATCCACACCAATCTCGGCTCTACATGCTCAGGCGGTAAGGTCAATGGCAGAGCTGTGCCTATTCGCGAGACGCTCAAAAATGGAGATATTGTAGAGATTCTCTCTCAGAAGAATCAACAACCAAAGGCGGACTGGCTCAACTTTGTTGTAACAACCAAGGCTCGCCAGCGAATTAAAGCCTACATTCGTGAGGAGCAGGCAAAGAATGCCAAGTTGGGTCGTGAGGAGCTTGAGCGCAAGCTAAAGAATTGGAAACTGACAAGCAAGAGTATCGACGAGGTGGTTGCATACCTATGTAAATACTATAAGCAGCGCACCGGTACGGCCCTCTATGAGCTCATAGCCACAGAGAAGATAGACCTATCTGTTGTCAAGGAGGTTATCAGCCGTTGGCTCTCTGGCGAGGCTGACGAAGAGCGTCGCGCGGCAGAGGCAGCAGCAGAGGCAGCACGCCGACAGACGCAAAGTGCATCAAAACCTACAACCTCATCAGATGCACTGATAATTGACGAAGGAATAAATAACATCGTCTACAAGCTTGCCAAGTGCTGCAACCCAATTAAGGGCGATGATATTTTCGGATTTGTGACAATCAATGCGGGCATTACTATCCACCGCTCAGACTGTCCAAATGCAAAGCATATACGCAAGAACTACCCATACCGCATTATGGAGGCTAAGTGGCGCGAGCAGGCACAAGGCTCATTCCGCGTAACGATAGCAATAACCATAAACGACTCGGCAGGAGTGGTAAACCAGATTACAGAGGTTGTCAGCCGCGACCTTAAGCTCAACATCCGCACCATAAACCTCTCTTCACGAGGCGATGGTACGGGCGTGGGAACAATAAGCGTCGAGGTGCCATCAACATCGGTTGTAGATATGCTCCTGCACGCAATTATGCGCGTAAAGGGTGTACAACGAGCCGTCAGAGTGAATAATTAGAAGTAGATTAAACCTAACAATATGAAACGAACCTTAAACTTAATTATCATGATGCTCCTTGCCGTAACAGTTTCGGCGCAGAGCACCTTCACCTCAACCCTCAAGGCTAAGCCAAAAAAGGGGGCGACACTCTACGGTACTGTTGAGTGCAACGGCAAGCCACTCGCTGGTGTGGCTGTATCAGACGGATACCAGATTGTGCTGACAAACAAAAAGGGACAGTACAATATCGTATCTGAGAAGAAGAATGGCAGCGTCTTTATCACCATTCCTCGCGGCTATGAGGCAATGACCGAGGGTAGTGATGTTGTTCCACAGTTCTGGGCAGAGCTGACAGCTGACGCAACAACAGCTGAGCGACACGACTTTGCTCTGCGTGCTATAGACAACGACCGCCACGTGATTGTCGCCGCTGCAGATATCCACATTGCCAACCACCACAACGATCTTGGTAACTTCCGCGATGTCTTTGTGCCTCAACTTAAGGCTGAGATTGAGCAATATCGCAAGGCGGGCATACCTGTCTACACCCTCTGCCTGGGTGACAGCACACACGAGATTTACTGGTACGACTACCTCTATGACATCAGCGACTTCCGCCGTACGCTTGCCGATATTGGCTACCCAACACAGTTCTTTAACACTATGGGTAACCACGACAATGATGGTGCAGTGCCAAATAGCCCAACCGTAGACTTTGACGCAACAGCAAAGTATCGCAAGGCGTTTGGTCCGAGATACTACTCTATAAACATAGGTAAGGTGCACTATGTAATGCTCGACAACATCCACTACATCAACAAGCCTGGAGGCAAGAAGGCTAAGGGAATTGTCGGCTCGCGTAACTACAGCTACGACATCGCCCCTGAGCAGCTCGCTTGGCTTGAGAAGGACCTTGCTCTTGTTACAGACAAAAGCACCCCAATCGTTATCGGTGTACACAGCCCAATCTACCGCTACAAGAATGGTATGAATGGCAAGATTAACATCAACCTTGACGAGCAGAGTGGTAAGGCGCTCACAGCTCTCCTACAGCCATTTAGCAATGTGCACGTTGTCTCTGGTCACGCTCACCGCAACCGCGTAACATACGGAAAGACAGATACGTCACAGCCAGAGCTAAAGAATATCATCGACCACAATATTGTTGCCGTTTCAGGCTCTTTGTGGTACTCATCTGGTTTCGGTGGCCCTATGCTTGGCTCACTTGGCGAACCTGCAGGTTGCAAGATTTTTACAATTGACAATACCGACATTAAGTGGTACTTCAAGCCTACACAGTTCTCGGCAGACAATCAGTTCCGCTGCTTTGACATGAACTCTGTGCGCGACTACTTTGCAAACAATGGCGAGGTTAAAGTCTTTCTTGACCACTTCCCAGCTCGCACAAACTACGCCGAGTGGGAGACTGACAACAGCATCATGGTGCACGTGTGGGACTGGGCACCAGATTGGAAGATTGAGATGACAGAGAACGGCAAACCGCTGACCGTTAAGCGCAAGAAGGCCGAAAATCCGCAGATGATTGTGGGTCTTGACATCCCTAACACCGTGTGGTTGATAAAGTTTGACAAGAAGAACAACAAGCGTAAGTTCCACCCACATATGTTCCATGCCGTAGCCTCTGCGCCTAACACACCTATCGAGGTGACAGTGACCGACTCGTTTGGCAACAAGTACCATCAGACCATGGAGCGTCCAAAGCCATTTAGTGTTCACATGAAATAAAAGCTGCCCAATATGAAGAAGATTCTAACCTTAACCTTTACACTGCTCTTTGCCCTTAGCGCAACAGCACAGAGCACCTTTACCTCTACCCTTGCGGCTAAAGCTGCAAAAGGGGCGACAATATATGGTACTGTAGAGTGTGGCGGCACCCCACTTGAGGGCGTTGTTGTCTCTGACGGCGTAGAGGTGGTAAAGACCGACAAAAAGGGTCTCTATAACATCACCTCCGACAAGAAAACCGGATATGTATTTATCTCTATACCAAGTGGATACGAGGCAATGACCGAGGGAAGTGACGTTGTTCCTCAGCTTTGGGCAGTGCTTACAGCCGAGCCACAAACTGCTGAGCGACACGACTTTAATCTCAGAAAAGTAGAGAATGACAACCATGTAATCGTTGCCGTAACGGATATTCACCTTGCAAATAAGCTGAACGACGTCGGCACATTTACCGACTCATTTATCCCGAGCCTCAAGGCTGAGATTGAGCAGTACAAGAGTACCGGCATACCTGTCTATACGGTCTGCATGGGCGACAGTAGCTTTGACGCCTACTGGTACGACTATCTATACGATATTACCGACTTCCGCAAGACCCTAAGTGATGTAGGCTACCCAACACAGTTCTTCAACACAATGGGTAACCACGACAACGACGGTGCAACCCCATGTGACGAGAACACCGACTGGAACGCATCTGCCAAGTATCGCAAGGCATTTGGTCCGACATACTACTCCTTTAACATCGGCAAGGTGCACTACATTATGCTCGACGACCAGATTTACCTCAACGAGCCACGAGCAAATGCAAAGAAGGGTAAGGGTATTGTTGGTGCCCGTAACCACATAACTGCCCTCACACGCGCACAACTTGACTGGCTTGCGAAAGATTTGGCAACCATTGAGGACAAGAGTACCCCAATTGTTATCGGTGTTCACAGTCCAATCTTCCGATATAAGGACTATATGAACGCACCTGTGGATTGCCGTCTACCAGCCGAGCAGCGAGATGAGTTTGTAGGACTATTCAAGGAGTTTGCTACAGTACACATCCTCTCAGGACATACACACCGCAACCGTTGCTGTTATGGTCGTGATGATGCTGCTCAGCCAGATATTGCCAACTTTACAGACCACACCGTATCGGCTGTATCGGGTACTCGCTGGCACACATCTGCTATGGGAGGTCCACAGATTGCCGTTACTGGCGAGCCTGCAGGTTGTAAAATCTTTACAATCAACGGCACAGATTTTAAGTGGTACTTCAAGGCTACAGAGTTCTCGGCCGACACTCAGTTCCGTTGCTTTGATATGAACTGCGTTAGCGACTTTTACCGCAACTCTGGCGAGATGCGCGTATTCCTTGACCACTATCCAAAGCGCACTGACTATGGCAAGGATAAGTTCCGTGACAAGGTGATGATTCACGTCTGGGACTGGGCAAACGACTGGCAAATTGAGGTGACAGAGAATGGCACCCCACTTGAAGTTACCCGCGCAAAGGCTGAGAATCCGCAGTATGTTCTCTCCTATGAGATTCCAAAGCGACTCTGGTGGTTTGACCTTGGCTCGTCGTCAAGCAAGAAGAAGATTCGCCACCCGCATATGTTCCATGTAACACCCTCTTCACCTACATCTACCCTTGAGGTGACTGTTACTGACTGTTTCGGCAATAAGTATCACCAAACTATGGAGCGACCAAAACCTTTCCACCTACATATGAAGTAATACAACTATGAAAAAAGTTATCTTAACACTACTTGCCCTCTCTGTTTGCTGCAACCTTACAGCACAGAGCACCTTTATCTCTAATTTGAAGGCAAAGGCAGCTAAAGGGGCGACAATATATGGTACAGTCGAGTGCAATGGCGCTCCGCTTGAGGGCGTCGCAGTATCTGACGGATACTCAATTGTCAAGACCGACAAAAAGGGTCTCTATAACCTTGTATCAGAGAAGAAGAATGGCAATGTCTTTATAACCATTCCGAGTGGTTATGAAGCACCAGTAGCCGCTGGCGATGTACAGCCTCAATACTGGGCAGCGCTTACGGCAGATAGCACTACAGCCGAGCGACATGACTTTGAGCTGAAGGCTGTCGAGAACGATAAGCACGTTATGCTTGCTATTACTGACATCCACCTCTCTAACCAGCTTGGCGATATTGACCAGCTAAAGACAATCGTCATGCCACGCATTAGAGAGGAGGTTGAGAAGTACCGCAAGCAGGGTATTCCTGTATATACAATGTGTATGGGAGATAGCAGCTTTGACCTATTTTGGTACGACTTCCTCTTTGACATCAAGGATTTCCGCACCACTATTGGCAAGATTGGCTACCCAACCCCTATCTTCCACACAATGGGTAACCACGACAACGATGGCGCAACAGAGCCTAATGCTGAGACCGACTTTAACGCTACTAAAAAGTATCGCGAGGTCTTTGGTCCTACATACTACTCCTTTAACATCGGCAAGGTCCACTATATTATGCTTGACAACCTGCGCTACCGCAACGAGAAGCGCAAAAATATGAAGCCGGGCAAGAATATGGCGGGCGCACGAAACTACGACCACATCGTAGTCGAGGAGCAGATGGAGTGGCTGCGTAAAGACCTGGCGATGATAGAGGATAAAACTACGCCAATTGTTGTAGGTATGCACTGCCCAGTCTATCGCATGAAGAGCGAGCATAACTCTACTGAGCTATACAGCTACTTTACTGACGAAAATGGCGGCCGCACACTACCTCCAGCACTATACTTCTCTGAGGCATTTAAGGAGTTCAAGGAGGTACATTATCTAACAGGTCACACCCACAAACTTATTACTACACACTGTAAGTACAGCACCGACTATCCACAGCTTGCCAATACTATAGACCACAACGTTAGCGCCATTTGCGGTGCGTGGTGGTTTACTGCGGCACATGGCGGTCCACACCTTGCGCCAGATGGCTCTCCTGCAGGATTCTCTGTCTTCCCAGTCGATGATAAGAGTATTGAGTGGTACTTCACCTCTGCAGATTGCGGAGCGGAGAAGCAGTTTAGAGCATTTGACCTCAACGCCGTGCGTGACTACTACCGCACAAGTGGTGAGTTACATGTGCTACTTGAGAACAATCCTCTGCTAACAGACTTTGCTAAGGTTGAGGATAATCGCGTGGCAATACACGTTTGGGATTGGGCACCAGATTGGAAGATATCCGTTACAGAGAACGGCAAACCGCTGACAGTGGTACACGAGCCTATGGAGAACCCTCAGTATACTGTCGCATACAAAATTCCAAAGTCTGTTTGGCGTCGAGACCTAACCCCAAATAAATACAAGGCGGAGCCTACTGCGCACATGTTCCATGTTACCGCCTCTGCACCAGATACGACACTTGAGATAACCGTTACCGACAGTTTCGGCAAGGTATATACCGAGACAATGGTGCGCCCAAAAGAGTTTTCAAAGAGTATGAAATAACCTAAAACGACTACATATATGAAAGATTTTGTAATTGGTCTAGACTACGGTACCGACTCGGCTCGCGCCGTACTTGTCAATGCTCACACAGGCGAGCAGATTGCCGAGGCTGTACACAACTACGCTCGTTGGTCGCGTGGCGAGTATTGCAACGCCCTTGAGAGCCGCTTCCGTCAGCATCCACTTGACTATATTGAGGCTCTAAAGAGCGTTCTACATGGGGTATTAGACTCAAATAAGGATATTGCACCTTTTGTGCGTGCTATTGCTGTAGATACCACTGCCAGCACACCTTGCCTTACAGACGAGCACCTGCAGCCACTATCGCTTAAAGAGGAGTATAAGGATAACCCCGATGCAATGTTCGTTCTGTGGAAGGACCACACAGGCGTTGCGGAGGCTGCAGCCATTGAGCAGGCGTGCCACGATAGCGAGGTAGACTATACACAGGTATCAGGCTACCACTACTCTGCAGAGTGCTTCTGGGCAAAGGTTATGCATCTGCTCGGCACAAACGAGGATATGCGCCGCAATGCCCGCTCAGTAATTGAGTGTAGCGACTTTATCACAGCAACCCTTACAGGCACAACAGACCCAAAGAAGGCTCGCATGGGCCACTGCAACGCAGCGCAAAAGATGTTCTGGAGCGAGGATTGGGGTGGTTTCCCACCAGAGAGCTTCTTTGAGGCCCTTGACCCTGCCCTTGTGCCAATTCTTCGCACACTAAATGCAAATAAGTATACCTGCGACAAGCCTTATGGTACTATAAGCAACGAGTGGGCAGAGGAACTTGGTCTTAATGCTGATGTTGTTATCGGCTGCGGAAATGTAGACTCACATCAGGGTGCTATTGGCGCAGGCGTGGCATATAAGCAGGCGATGATTAACCTCGGAACATCAGGCTGCTGTATGTTTGTCATCCCTAATGAGATTCTTCAGGGAAGAATTATTGACGGTGTATTTGGTCAGGCAGATAGCTGTATTATCCCAGGTCTTGTAGGCTTTGAGGTTGGTCTTTCAGCCTTTGGTGATGCCTATGCTTGGCTTCGTAGAACACTCGCCTACCCAACTGTAGAGATTCTTGCAAAGAGTGATAAGGTTGACCCTGCAACACGTCAGGCACTTGTTGACGAGGTGCTTGATAATATACTTGTTAAGCTTGGCGAGGATGCTGCAAAGATTACTCCGCGCCTCGATGCTCCATTTGCAACCGACTGGTTTAACGGTCGCCGCTCGCCAGAGCCAAATCAGATGCTCTGGGGTTCACTGATGGGGCTACGCCTATCTACAACCGCTCCAGAGCTATATTATGCCGTTGTTGAGGCGACAGCGCTGGCAATGAAGACCATCGTAGACCACCTTGCCGAGCGAGGTATCGAGTTTGACTCATTTATCGGTGTGGGTGGTATTGCTCAGAAGGCTCCATTTGTGATGCAGATGCTTGCAGATGCTATCGGCAAGGATATTAAGGTGTCACAGACTAAGCAGTCATGTGCTCTGGGCTCTGCAATCTGCGCCTCTGTAGTTGCAGGTATATACCCAACCATTGAGGCGGCACAGGCGGCACTTTGTCAGCCAATTATCCGCACATACACACCTAATGCCGAGCGTCGTGCATTGCTACAGCAACGCCATGAGATGTACCGTGCAGCGGGTAAGTTTACAGAGAGTTTATTGTAATTTCTAAATATAATTTGAGTATGAAGACTATTAAAGAGCCAGCACGCGAACTAAATGTGCGTGCAGAGGTAGATGTTCTTGTTGTTGGTGCAGGCCCTGCAGGTATTATTGCAGCAGAGGCGGCAGCCAAGGATAAGAATCTGAAGGTTATGCTTATTGAGCAGCGCGGTTATATGGGTGGTAACCTTACTATCGGTCTGCCAATCCTCTCATTCCTCGGTCCTAAGGGTAATCAGGTTGTTAAAGGTGGTGCGCAGAAGTTTATTGACCGCATGTGGGCTAAGGGTGCTGCTAGCGAGCACAAACCATGCAAGAACCATATGTCAATGACAATCATCGACCCAGATCAGGTAAAGACCGTAGCTTGGGATATGATGGATGACGCTGGCGTAGAGGTTCTGCTCTATGTATTTGTCACCGACACTATTGTTGAGAATGGCAAAGTTAAGGGCGTGATTATCGAGAGTAAGGCTGGTCGTGAGGTTATCCTTGCAAAGACAGTTATTGACTGTACAGGTGATGGTGACGTTGCTTTCCGCGCTGGCGTTGAGTGCAACAAGGGCGACGAGGATGGCGGCATGCAGCCTCCAACCCTTATGTTCCTTATGCGTGGAGTTCAGACACAAAAGCTTCGCGATGCTATCTGCAACGAGCCAGAGAAGTACGATATGGATGTTATGCCACCATCACAGTTCCGCGAGGGTAAGTTTATCACCGTAGGTCTGCGTGGCAGAATCCTTGAGGCTCAGCAGAAGGGTTATAAAGTGCCAGTAGCCCGCACAATTCTCATTACCGGACTTAACGAGGATGAGATTTGGGTAAATATGACCCGCGTCTCTGGCGTAGACTCTACTGACCCTGCAAGCTATACAAAGGGTGAGCATGATGCACGAGTACAGATGTACGACGTTATTGCATATCTTAAGGACTTTGTTCCAGGCTTTGAGAGCTCTTGGCTTGAGCGCAGTGCAGCCTTCATGGGTATTCGCGAGAGCCGTGTAATTGTTGGTAAGTATGTTATGACAGCGAAGGATATCCTTGAGCAGAAGCGTTTTGAGGATGCTATTGCCGTTGCAGGTTATCCTGTAGATATTCACCACGCAAAGGGTGGCGACTGTACAATGCTCTTCTGCGAGGATGCATACCAAATTCCTTATGGCGTACTTGTACCACAGACTATCAATGGTCTGCTCGTTGCAGGTCGTTGCTCTGCTATGGACCACGAGGCTATGGCCGCAACCCGTGTAATGAGTACATGTATGGCACTTGGTGAGGCTGCAGGTACTGCTGCGCGTATCGCTATTGCTGACGGCGTAGAGGTTTGCGATGTAGATGTAACAAAGGTGCAGAAGGCTCTGCTTGAGAACGATGCATATTTAGCTCTATAAATTTTAATGACTATGAAGAGATATTTTGAGCCGGCTCGCGAAATAAAGGTTCGTGCCGAGGTAGATATACTTGTTGTGGGTGGTGGTCCTGCAGGTATTATGGCTGCAGAGGCTGCTGCTAAGGGTGGCAAAGCAAAGGTTATGCTGCTTGAGCAGCGCGGATTTTTGGGCGGAAACCTTACGCTTGGACTGCCAATTCTATCAATGCTTGACAAGGATGGTAATCAGATTATCAAGGGTGCCACAGGTCGCTTTGTAGAGCGTCTGCAGCAGCGCGGAATGGCTACTGGCCATAAGCGTTGTAAACTCCATATCTCACTTACAATGGTAGACCCTGAGGCTGTAAAGACCCTCTGCTGGGAGATTATGGACGAGAACGGCATTGAGGTGTTGATGTACATCAATGTTGTTGATACACTTGTTGAGAATGGTAAGGTTATTGGCGTAATTATTGAGAGCAAGGCTGGCCGCGAGGCAATTCTCGCAAAGACAGTTATCGACTGCTCTGGCGACGCTGATGTTGCTTATCGTGCAGGCGTTGAGTGCACAAAGGGTGACGAGAAGGGCCGTATGCAGCCTCCAACCCTTATGTTCTCTATGCGCGGTGTTGATATTGACAAGGTGCGCGACAATGTTGTAAATCACTCTGACAAGTATGGTATGGATATTATGCCGCCAGAGCAGTTCCGTACTGGCAACTTTACAATGGTGGGCTATCGTGATCAGCTTAGCGATGCTATCTCTAAGGGCTTCAACATCACCGTTGCTCGCACAATCTTTATGACCGGTATTAAGGACGACGAGTTGTGGGTTAATATGACCCGCGTATCGGGTGGTGATGCTACTGACCCTGCAAGCTATACAGCTGTAGAGCGTGAGTGCCGCCATCAGATGTACGACGTGGCTCGTTATCTTATTGAGTACATCCCAGGCTTTGAGAATGCGTGGATTGAGACCGTACCTCCATTTACAGGTATCCGCGAGACACGTGTTATCGTTGGTAAGTATATCATGACCTCTGAGGACCTTCTTGAGGCTCGCCAGTTTGAGGATGCTATCGCTGTTGCCAGCTACCCTATTGACCTTCACCACGAGGAGGGCGGTGACTGTACCCTTATCTACGGCAAGGGCTCGTACGATATTCCATATCGCACACTCGTTCCAGAGAAGATTGAGGGTCTGCTTGTTGCTGGTCGTTGTTCATCTATGGACCACGGCGCTATGGCTGCTACCCGCGTAATGTCTACTGTTATGGCTATGGGTGAGGCTGCAGGTACTGCTGCTCGCATTGCCCTTGAGTGTGGCGTAGAGCCTTCTGAGGTCGATGTTAAGATGGTACAGCAGGCACTGATTGAAAATGGTGGCTACCTTCGTTAAAGTATGAAAAGGGCTCTATTTCTAATTCTTACACTTGTTACTTTCGGTGCTATGGAGGCTAAAAATCCTCCTGTGCACCGAGTGATGAGTGCCAATATCCGTGTCACGGGTCTGGATGCAGATAAAAATACCATTCATGAGTGGGATAACCGCAAGGATTACATGATAGATGTCATCCGCAGCTACAAGCCCGACGTGGTAATGATGCAGGAGGTTATCTACGACTCGTATAATTACTGCAAATCTAAACTTAAGGAGTATTACGCCTTTGGCTTTGAGGGACCTGAGATGGACCCATATACCGAGGGTTATCACTTCATCGGCAAGAATGTCATCTTCTTCCGCAAGTCTCGCTACGAACTTGTCAGCGCAGGGTGCTACTGGCTCTCCGATGACCCCACTATCGCCGGCAGCATCTGCTGGGAGACCAACCGCGCCCGCCATGCAAATTGGGTGAGAGTAAAGGATAAAAAGACAGGCAAAGAGCTCCGCCTTATAGACATTCACCTTGACCACATGTCTAAACTTGCAAAGGTCAACCAGGCGAAGATGATTGTGCGTGAGGCGGCTCAGTACCAAGACTCTTTCCCTCAGATTATCTGCGCCGATATGAACTCGCGCAAGTACGAGGAGCAGGTAAAACACTTTACCTCAAATGGCTGGACAGACTGCTATGACGCGCTGCATAATGGCGTTGAGTTTGGCCATACAGCCCACGCCTTTGAGGGACACAAGCGCCCACAGCGTCCAGGTAAGGGTCGTATAGATTATATCCTTACTAAAGGCGCGGCTAAAGCCATCAGTTGCAAGGTCCTAACTGACCATAAGGGCGACCTATACCCCTCTGACCACTACTTCATGCTCGCCGAGATTGTAGTTGAGTAGATGTTTGTATAGAAACAAAATTGGTGCGTGACGGGACTACATCGTTCCCTACACGCACCAATTTTTGTGTATAGACTATTCTCTTACTTCTTGCTCAAACTCAAGATGACGGTGAAAGTCTCGAAGGTCTCCATAAACTCCTTCTCGAGTGCGGCAATCTGAGCGGCATCGAGCTTCAAGCCTTCGTTCTCCTTCTCTACGAGGTCAACCATACCACCCAACCAAGCAGCTT
>CAJGDC010000022.1 GCA_904502005.1 uncultured Alistipes sp. | reverse complement strand
TTCAACAAGACTACAATCACTGTTGAGAAGATTGTAAACCTCGTTGTTTCATCAATCATCAAGCGTAAGATTATGGGTATCGAGTACGGTGTTGCAATGATCTCTGAGGGTGTATTCCACTCACTCTCTGATGAGGAGATTGCTAAGTCAGGCGTACACTTCTCATATGACGACCACGGTCACCCAGAGCTCGGTAAGGTATCTAAGGCTCACATCTTCAACGAGATGCTTTAGAAGAAGCTCGTTGAGCTCGGTCTTAAGGTTAAGTCTCGTCCAGTAGAGATTGGTTACGAGGTACGTTGCCAGACCCCTATCGCATACGACCTTGTATACTGCTCACAGCTCGGTATGGGTGTTTACAAGCTCTTTAGCGAGGGTAAGACCGGATGTATGGTTTACATCAGCCAGGATGGTTATGTTTCACCACTCTACCTTAAGGATCTTCAGAATGCAGAGGGTAAGATTCCACCACGTTTGGTAGACATCAACTCTGACAAGATTCAGCAGATTATCAACAACGTTCTCCACTACATCACCCCTGAGGACTACGAGGCTGCAAAGCAGTATGTAGCTAACCCAGAGGCATACGACTTTAAGAAGATTCTTGAGTGGTAGTTGCTGATAACAATAGACAAATAAACCCGCCCCATAAAGGCGGGTTTATTTGTTTTACGGAAAATTCAGGACAATGTCCCTTAGAAAGTCGCCACTGCACGAACAAACTCTTCTGAGGACTTAAAATTTGTTATAACATTTCCACTTGGCATATAGACAATAAAACTTTGCGACTTCTTATCCGACTCTGTTGAAGACCAATAAAGCTCCTTCAGAACACCCGACATATTGTGACTCTTTCTGAGTTTCATGCCCCCTTTTGCTAAAAGAGTGGCATTTACTGCATTAAATACCTGCTCATCAGCCAAAAGCCTCTTTATCTCATCTATAGCAGGGATATACCACCACTCACCACGAACAGCGCACCACCTAAATGCAGGATAGTTGGTCTGCCAATTTGCAAGAGCCTTGACCTTTGACATATTATACTTACCATCACTTCTGCTCGTAGCTCCTAAAAACTTCTCGTAATTGACTTGTCCTTCTGCCCAAGCAATTCTTGACTCAGATTCTGCCATACTAACAATCTTGCCATGCATTCCATCTGCCGACACCTCAAACACTACGCCCTCTTTTTGACCATCATTATAGTAGTCACCAACCTTATATGGAGCGGAGCTCTTAGGACTTAATACGAATATAGCTCTTACTGAAAAATTAAACTTTTTGTCAGTAGCATAAAATCCATATTTATTATCAGAGGGGAGACCTCTTTCAAAATCCATGTAATACGCCTCACGGCCACACTCCGTAGAAGACCACATCCATTTACTACTACATTTTGAGCCCAAAGTAGCCATATTATTGAGCGTTAAGGTCTGATTTATCTTATCTTTCTGTTTATAAATCTCCACGAGTTCAGTTCTGGCTGGTAAATACCACCCCTCGCCCAAATCTGCACACCACTTGAATGCAGGCAGATCGGTTTGCCAATTAGGAACAGCCATAGCCACCGCCATATTATCACGGCAATAATCATGGCTATCTATACCTATTTCGACATTAGACTTTGTCCAGGGGGCATAAACAGTGTAACCCTCATCTACAGAGACAACCTTAACCATAGGCGAGGTTTGAAAGATAACGCCTTGAACGCCATTGACTATAACAAGATCGCCAATATTGTATGTACACTCAGGGTCGTATATAGATATTGCCCTCTTAGCAAGGGTGGCATTGATAGTTACAGGCTTATCCTCCGTAATTGTAACGGTCTGAATATTGTCGCTATATCCCGCTTTTGAGAGCCTTATAGTATGGCTGCCTATAATTACATCACAAACCTTTAGAGGTGCTATGCCGACGCTTTTCCCATCCACAAAGACCTCTGCACCATTAAGCTCTACGTTCTCAACGCTAAGACAACCATATCTTGGCGCAAGCTCAATTCTCCGCTCTGTAGGACCATTTACAACGATTGATCCACTCTGCGGATGATATTGTTCAGCACTGACGTTGTATGAGTGGTTACCTTTAGTAAGACGTAACGACAACACTCCATCTATAACGCTCTGCTCCATACCATCAACAACAATAATAGCATCTGCAGGTGTTGTCCTAAACGTTATATCGTAGCGTTCAATTTTAACATTTAACTCTTGGCGAAAGAAGATATTATCACTATTTACCTCAATCTGTTGTTGAGCAGATTTATCGCCATAGACTAGCTTGAGCGTATGCGAACCTATCATCACTCTCTTAATCGTAAGTCCATGATTTGCACCTGTATGCCCCTTAATTATGCCGTCAAGATATACCTCCGCGCCCTCAACATTACTACTAATAGCGATACTAAATGATTGATTCAACCTCGCCTCCATCTCATACTCACGATTAGCCTCAAGGTTGAGCGTAACTTGGTTAGACTCGCCAAAACTTGGGCTGGTAATAAAAAATCGCGTGTAGGGTAGGGCTGTCATCTCAAGTATCAGCACATTATCATAATATTGCGCCACATCACAGCGAACAATATCTGTATTTGACTGAACCTTAACGACCAACTCATCGACCTCGGCTCGGCTCATATTTGCAAAGCGAATCTTTAGTCTTGCGCAAGGATTGCGAGAACTATCCTTACGAATAGGGTCAATATTCACCCCCGTAAGTGCATCAGTATTAACCTTGCGAAAGCTACTCTGCTCAAGGATTATAGAGTGCTCAATCTGCGCCGAAGTGGTCAGAAATGCAAACAATGCTACTAATATTACAACAACTCGCTTCATAATATATACACCTTTGCTACAAAGATAATATTTTTTCAGTATATTTGCATCAATATAACTAATTAATGATATGAGACGATTTCTGATAGCAATAGCTGCCCTATTTTTATTGGTAGGATGCAACAGTAATACAAAGTACCACATGGTTGATGGCACAATAGTATACGATGTTCCGAAGCGTGCAGCAGGTCAGCAGGATATGATTGCCTTTGCTGCTGAGCCAATGGAGAGTGTGCGCGTAGGCTTTATAGGCCTTGGCATGCGTGGGCCTGGCGCCGTAAGACGTTGGTGCCAGATTGAGGGCACAGAGATTATTGCGCTATGCGACATCAACCAGCAGGGCATTGATAAGAGTCAGAAATATCTTTCCAACGCAGGTCGCAACAAAGCCGTAGAGTATCTGGGCGAGGAGAGTTGGCGAGAGTTATGCGAGCGTGAGGATATAGACCTTGTCTACATAATGACCGATTGGAAAAACCATGCAAATATGGCACTATATGCAATGGAGTGTGGTAAGCATGTTGCCATTGAGGTGCCAGCGGCGATGACGATGGATGAGATTTGGGCGCTTATCGACACCTCTGAGCGCACGCGCAAGCACTGCATACAACTTGAGAATTGTGTCTACGACCGTTTTGAGATTACAGCCCTCAATATGGCGCAGCAGGGGCTGTTTGGTGAGATTCTTCATGTAGAGGGCGCCTATATTCACTGTCTTGATGAGTTTTGGGACAAGTACTACAACAATTGGCGACTCGACTACAACCGAGAGTATCGTGGAGATGTATACCCTACTCATGGCATAGGTCCAGTGTGTCAGGTCCTTAACATTCACCGAGGTGATAGGATGAAGACCCTTGTGGCGATGGACACCAAGGCTGTATCTGGCGCACAATATTGGCAGAATATGAAAGCAGAGCCTTGCGAGAATTTTGCTAATGGCGACCAGACCACTACGCTTATTCGCACAGAGAAGGGCAAGGTTATCCAGCTACACCACAACGTTATGACCCCTCGTCCATACTCGCGTGACTACACCCTTGTCGGTACAACGGGTTATGCAGCAAAGTATCCGGTGCAATCTATTCTACTCGGCAGACAGACAGTAGGCGAGGTGGATATAGAGAATCTTAACAGCCACCGCTGCGTGAGCGACTCTGTTCGCAAGGCTCTGATGGAGAAGTATAAGCACCCAGTAACCGCACACACAGAGGTTATGGCTGCCAAGGTGGGCGGTCATGGAGGCATGGACTACACGATGGACTATCGCCTTGTCTACTGCCTTAGAAATGGACTACCACTCGATATGGATGTATACGATCTGGCTGAGTGGTGTTGCCCTATTGAGCTGAGCGCAGTATCTATCAAACACAACTCGGCCCCAGTGGCAGTCCCCGACTTTACTCGCGGAGGATGGCAGAAACTCTCAGGCTACAAGCACTACTGGGCTGAGTAGCCACAGACCACAAAGACATATATATTATCAGGCGGCAGATGAACTCCACTCTGCGTGCCCCACATTATATTGAGATTATCGTTCTGCCCTCGTACAATGTCAAGGATGGCGTTGATACCCATCAGCGTAATATCATCTGCGCCTTGACATCCCACCTGTACTATCGCATCTTGAGCCTTGGCGACATCAATCTGCTCGACGGCACCCTTAAGGCGGTAAAAGACATTGGTCCAATCTCTGCCCATAGTATCAATATAGGCCGCCTTAAGAGTCGGATGCTTAAGCAACTGCCTATACTCCTTCATTCCCACACTTACAAGGTCACTTCCGCCCGGCAACACCTGCAAGGCAAGATTTGTAATTTCATATCTATCTTCAAAAACCATAATAGAGAATTTATTCACCTATATAGAGCCCCCTTCTCCGATTTTATTACAGACATTAGAAAAAAAATTACAACACTCTGGTAGGAAATTAATAATCAAACCACAAAACTACGAACACAATGGCACATAAAATATTTGTTGGTCATCTTCCAAAGATGCAGTGTGAATAAAAAGGTGGCGTATGCAGTTTTACCTACACACGCCACTGATGTGATAATCGCCACCCATTACTCAAAGTCGTACGGCTCGATGTCATCGGCGTAGTCGCTCCAGTCACTTGCTGCTTTGTAGTCATCTACAGATGCACGAGGCACGTAGATCTTACGACCTGAGGCGTTATTGTAGAACATATTAGAATCTCCACTTGGTGGCGTTGTCGGCTTGCAATAGACCTCTTTTAGCGAGGTGCAATCACAGAATGCATAATCTCCAATCGAAGTAACGCTGTCAGGAATAGTAATACTTGTCAGCGAGGTGCAATCAGAGAATGCATAATCTCCAATATTGGTAACATTTTCTCCAAAGATTAGCTTTGTAAATTTTGCGCCAATGAGCCAGCCATTACTTGCAGGGTAGTTGGATGTATCATAATCTGTATTAACTACCGGACTATCAATCTGCAACTCACCTATACAATTATAGAAAACTGAATTACCAATCGAGGTAACGCTATTAGGAATTGCTATATTTGTCAGCGAAGTACAATTATAGAAAGCCGAATCACCAATCGAGGTAACGCTATTAGGAATTGCTATATTTGTCAGCGAAGTACAATTATAGAAAGCTGAATTGCCAATCGAGGTAACGCTATCGTGAATCGTTGCACTTGTCAATAAAGGATTACCACTAAAAGTATAATTTTTAATTTGGGTAATATCCGAAGGAATCGTAATCTCTGCTAATTCATTACCATCGATGTAAAGCTTTGCTCCAACGAACCAAGGATTCGAATCGCAATCGCTGAGTTCTATTTTACACCAATCTGACAAATTTCCACTATAATATACCTCTTTTAAGTTGTTACACTCTAAGAATGGATTATCTCCAATAGAGGTCAATTTACTATCAATTTTTATCGTCTCTAAGTTTTTGCAACGATAGAATGCTCCATCTCCAATCATACTAGTACCACTTCCAATTATAATATTTTCTAAGCCGCTACAATCGAGAAATGAATACATTCCTATCGAAACGACACTATTTGGTATTGTCATATTTTTCAGGAGCTTACAATTAGTAAATGCATTACGCCCTATTGAGGTTACGCCATTGCCAATAGTCGCCGTTGTCAGCGAGGTACAATTAGTAAATGCATGCTCTCCAATCGAAATAACACTATCAGGAATTGTAACAGTTGTCAGCGAAGTACAATTACTGAAAGCGTTCTCTCCAATCGAAATAACACTATTTGGCATGGTTAAATTTGTTAGATTATAACAACAATCGAGTGCTCCATTTCCAATCTTATCAATATTACTTTCGCAGACAATAACACCTATGTTGTCCACATAGTTATTTACCAAAATTGCTGAGCCAAATGCCCCCGTAGTGTTATCTGGTTTTATAATATTGCCATCGTTTGATGTATACCAAATCTCTCTATCTGTTTTTACGATTTCGTTATTATCAAAGTCGTAACTAAGGAGATAACCTGCATACTTACTCCATTGAGAAGCATTTATATACGACTCTCTTGATGTCTCTGATACAAAAATTCTAAGTGTTGGCGAGCAGCAATCAAACATATATTTTCCCCCAGATGGAGGAGCTATAGGTCTACAATATATATTAGAAATAAGGTTACAATTTTCAAATGCTTGCCCTCCAATTTCAGTAACACCTTTGCCAATTGTTACTGTTTTCAAATTTGAACAGCCAGTAAAAGCTCGTCCTCCAATAGAGGAAACATTATCCTCTATTGTAACATTCGTCAAGCTGCTACAACCATAGAATGCATTAGCAGCAATAGAAGTAATATCTTTTCCAATAGTAAGATTATTCACCTCTTTGCCATTTAGATACAACTTTGCCCCTTTATCAAAAATATAAGACGCAGTTGTAAACTTAATCTTGCACCAAGCTGCCAAATCGGAGATATTTACTATAGACAACGAAGGACAGTTGTAGAATGGAGAAGTTGATATCGATGTAACGCCTTTGCCAATGGAAATTATTGACAAACTACTGCAATTCGCAAAAGATTCAGATCCGATCTCGGTAACGCCATCAGGTATTGTAATACTTGTCAGCGAGGTGCAACTGCGGAATGCCTTATCTCCAATCGAAGTAACGCTATTAGGAATTGTAACACTTGTCAAAGTACTACATTTATAAAAAGCTTTGTTTCCTATCGAAGTAATATTACCATTAAATATTATAACCCAACAACCTCTCTCTTCATCGTATGTATTAGATGTAATAGTTGCTCCGAAGACAGTTCCAATATACGGATTGATAATCTTATTATCGGAAGATGTATACAGAATTTCGTTAGCTCCATAAATTGGCGATGTTGGTATCTCAACTTTGTATTGTATTTCAACAGCTGCCATTGGTTGAATGGCGTTACGGGTAATTGCGACCTCGTTATCTGTTGATTTCTCGAATATGCCGCCTTGTGAGTCGGTTATCTTGATGGTTATGCCTTTGGTAAATGTTGTTTGAGGGATAACTGTCCAAAATTCGGTGGCTGTTTCGGCTGTGGTGCCGAGTGAGACGCCATCGCCACAATCTATTGTAATTGTATCGGTTGCATCGTCTGCCATAAGCAACACTGGGGCCTCGCCAAAGGCTATTGTAGCCGTTGCTGCGCCAGCGATTTTCTCGCCATTATTACCCTTAACCTCGATACTTTTGATAGTGGCTCCATCTGCATTATAGAGTTTGAGTTTAAGATATCCACAAGCATTTTTGAATGCCAGGAATGTATCCTCAAGATTCTCAGTAACGGCAATCATTGTATTTGCTCCACGGCCGAACGAATTTTCTGCATAACTCTGCAAAGCTGGAAGAGTCAATGAAATCTCACCCTCATCGGTTATAGTTGAAGTTTCGTTGTAAGGATAGAGAGCATAGATGCGGTCAAAAGCGTTACCTGTCTCCAAATCGCCACTTGGAACGTGAGCGAACGAGCCACTATTATCGCCTGTCTTACCCTTAAATTTGTATTGACGATTCAGCGTATTGCCATAAAAGGCGGTCAAACGATCATCCTCATGCCAACGAAGATACCTTCCGTTCTCAACATAGGTTCGTGTTTCATCCGCAAAACCTGCTTGCAAGTCGGAAATAGCAGGAATAATAGGTACGCTATTCTCCTCAATAAACGATGAACAGGCGCAAAACAGCAACGGCAATAGCACCGCTAAAAAATACAACTTTTTCATATGTATAATGTTTTATTCTCCAGTCAAAAAATATATCCACCGAGTGCATAGCACTCTCATCACAACAAAGTTAGAAAAAGTTTCGATACAGAGCGTCGAACAACGCCAATATTTTCAAAAATAACACGAAAAAAGCTTCAAATCCTCACAAGTTGATATGCTAAATAAATTCGGCGGTGAAGATGATTCACCACCGAAAGAGGAGTGCCCAAATAGTTGGGCTGCAATCAGATACTTTTCAACTGTTCTACTTGAGATATTTATCAAGCCAGCCGAAGAACTCGCGATTCCAAACAAGAGAGTTCTGTGGGCGGAAGACCTGGTGTGCCTCGTTCTCAAACTCCACAAGGCGTGCATCCAGGCCGCGCATCTTAGCCGCAGTAAATGCCTGCAATGACTGTGTATAAGGGATACGGAAGTCGTACTCTCCGGTAATAATTAGTATCGGCGTATCCCACTTATCTACAGCCTTATGTGGCGAATTTGCGTATGAGCGCACTGCGGTCTTATTGGTCTTATCCCAATATGAGCCACCGTAGTCGTTATTGAGGAAGAAGAGCTCCTCTGTCTCGCCATACATAGACTCAAAGTTGAAAATTCCGCAGTGAGCAATAAATGCCTTAAAGCGCTTCTGATGGTGTCCCGCAAGATAGAATACAGAGTAACCGCCATATGAAGCACCCACGCAGCCAAGTCTATCCTTGTCGCACCAGCTCTCACGGGCCACATCGTCTATAGCCGAAAGGTAGTCGCGGATATTCTGACCAGAGTAATCGCCAGAAATCTGGTCAAGCCACTCCTGTCCGAATGATGGCAAGCCTCGGCGATTTGGAGCTACAACTACATAACCCTGCGCCGCCATAAGTTGGAAGTTCCAGCGGTAGCTCCAGAATTGAGAGACAACGCTCTGCGGACCACCCTGACAGTAGAGCAGTGTAGGATACTTTTTTGCAGGGTCAAAGTCTGGCGGAAGGATTACCCAGACGAGCATCTTCTTGTTGTCTGTAGTGGTCACCCATCGCTTCTCGACCTTACCCATTGTGATATTGTCGTAGATATGCTTATTTACAGCCGTAAGCTGTGTCATAGCACCATTTGAGAGCTCTACACTGAAAATCTCAGTTGCCATAGATATGTTCTGCATAGTTGCCACGCACTTATTGCCACCAAGTGTGAACGATGTAATATCGTGGTCGCCCGATGTGATAATCTCCACATCATTACCTGCAGTTGTCACACGGCAAATCTGGTGTGTAGCCTCAATTGGGGCGATAAAGTAGAGAGTACTATTATCTGCCCATACGACATTGTTTGCATTGTAATCAAAGTTAGCTGTAAGCTCTGCCATCTCGCCACTTGCAACATCGTATACAAAGAGGCGCTCCTTATCAGCCTCATTGCCTGCACGACGCTGGCTACGGAAGGCAATCTTACTACCATCAGGACTCCATACCGGATACTTATCGTAGCCCACAAAAGCCTCTTTGGTCGCTTTACCATTAAGTTTCAGGCGCTCAACGGCATCCTTGCAGATATTGACAGCAACACCAGTCTCAACATTGTAAATGTATACATCTGAATCGGTTGATACAGCATACTCCTTACCAACGAGTGGTTTGCAAGTGTATGAGATCTGCTTACCATCAGGACTCCAAGCAATCTCTGCGCCATCAAAATATGGTGCTAATGGGGTATCCCAAGCAGACTCTGCACCCGTAATATCACGAGCCTCGCCCATAACTCCACCCTCAAGTGGTGCAATGAATATATGGCGATAGTCGCCCTCATCCCAGTAGTCCCAGTGACGCACCATTAGGTCATCATATATTCGCGCCTTAGACTTATCCATATCCTTATATACATCTGCCGAGCGAACGTCCTTAACATGTACAGACTTTACATAGTGGAGCGCTGTGCAATCATTATTGACACCAAAGTCCTCAACACCACCCTCAACAGCTGTCACCTGCTTAAGGTTCTGACCATTGCTATCCATTCTCCACACCTGCATGCTTCCGCTACGGTTAGAGAGGAACCATATAGCTCCATCACCACCCCAACGTGCGGCTGTATTATTTGACGAGGTGTCTGTCAGCTCACAACTCTCGCCAGTAGCCATATTGAGGGTATATATACGAGTAACGCCACGATTCTCGGACATTGAGTAATCTGTAACTGTATATAGCACAGTCGTTCCATCTGCACTAACCTCTGCGCCACCAATACGTCGCATCTTCCACATAACCTCAGGAGTCAATCTCGCCGCTGCAATCTCCGCCTCAGTAAGGGCGTTATCAATCGCAAGCGGGGTTGCAGGCTCAGAACAACTTGCCAGAGCCATTGCCAATGTTGCCATAATTAAAAATCTTTTCATTGTATCAAATAATTTACTAAATTTGCAATATGATTACCATCTATTTCACAGATAACCGCCTAACCTTCGCCCCTGAGCAGTACACCCCCTCAGCAGATGAACATGTACTCTCTGAAAGCGAGGTAACGAGTGCGAATTTAGACAATTTATTTGACTTTTGCAACAAGATAGTTGTGCCGACAAACGATTATCGCGGTGCTGCAGAGCGTTTTGCCACCCGATTTGTCTACATAGAGGCTGCAGGTGGTGTTGTAGAGAATAACAATGGAGAGATACTACTAATCTTCCGCCGTGGTCGCTGGGATTTACCAAAGGGTCATATCGATACAGGCGAAGAGGCACTTCAAGCAGCTATTCGCGAGATTGAAGAGGAGACAGGTGTTACTGGTCTTAATTTTGCAACCAAATTGGGCAATACTCTACACGCATACAACGTTTATGGTAAGTGGGAGCTTAAAAACACACATTGGTTTGCATTTAGTACAGAGCATAGTGCTACCACACCACAGACTGAGGAGGATATAACCCTTGTCCAGTGGACAGACAAGCATAAGCTAACAGAATGTATGACAAATAGTTATCCGACTATAAGAGAGATAGTTTACAAATATGAACACAGAAGCTAAGATACTTTGGGTTGACGACGAGATTGAGCTGCTCAAACCACATATTTTGACACTTAGAAACCGAGGTTGCACAGTAGACACCTGCAACAACGGCTACGATGCCATTGACATGGTTGCCGAGCACTCCTATGACATGATAATCCTTGATGAGATGATGCCAGGCATGACAGGCCTTGAGACCCTGCCTCTGATAAAGGATATACGTCCTACTACACCAGTAATCATGGTTACAAAGTCCGAGGAGGAGGATATCATGGATAAGGCTATCGGCAGTAAAATAGCCGACTACATCATTAAGCCCGTAAATCCAAGTCAGATTCTGCTACTTGTAAAGAAACATATTCACTCACACCAGCTTGTTGCCGAGCAGACTACTGCCGACTATCGTGCTGAGTTTGGTCGTATATCGCAGATGGTGGACTCTGCTACCACATTCAACCAGTGGCTGAGCATCTACCGCAAGTTAATCAGCTGGGAGATTGAACTTTCACAATCCTCTGACAACAGTATTAAGGAGGTGCTTCAGTACCAGAAGAATGAGGCAAATGTAGCCTTCTGTCGTTTTGTGCGCCAAAACTATCAGGGTTGGATAAATTCGCGCGATGAAAATACGCCAGTGATGTCGCACACGCTTATGCGTTCAAAGATTCTACCCGTAGTAGATGCCAACAGCAAGACTACCCTGCTGCTTATAGACAACTTCCGCTACGACCAGTGGAGAACTATCGGCCCGATGCTACACAACTACTACAACACAGTCACAGACGAGTGTTATTGCGCCATTCTGCCAACTGCAACTCAATATGCCCGCAATGCCATTTTCGCAGGTCTTATGCCGTTAGCAATAGATAAACTAATGCCAAATCAGTGGCTCAATGACAACGAGGAGGGTGGTAAAAATATGTACGAGGAGCATTTCCTTCGCCGTCAGCTACAACAGGCAGGCAAGAACTACCGCATAAGTTTTGACAAACTTGTTCGTCCCGAGGCTGGTCGCAAGCTTATAGACAACATTAGCAGAGTATATGATGCCGACTTCTCTGTTATCGTCTACAACTTCCTTGACATCCTATCCCACGCCCGCACCGAGACCGAGATTATCCGTCAACTTACCGAGGATGACGCCTCTTTCCGCTCACTTACACGCTCGTGGTTTGAGCACTCAGAGCTCTTTGAACTACTCAAGATGCTCTCCGAGCGCGGACACACAGTAATTATCACCTCTGATCATGGCACAGTGCGCGTAGACAACCCTATTCGCGTACAGGGAGATAAAGAGACCTCGGCAAACCTTAGATATAAAACCGGGCGCAATCTTGCATATAACCACAAGGAGGTCTACGAAATTACCAAGCCAGAGCAGATACAGCTACCATCGTCAAACTTGACCTCAAGCTATATCTTTGCATATAATCACGACTTCTTTGTCTACAACAACGATGCAAACCGCCACATCCGCTACTACCGCGACACCTTCCAACACGGAGGTATCTCGATGGAAGAGATGATTGTACCTTTCATCGTCCTGCAACCAAAATAGAGCGATTATAAAACAATAAAAGCCACCGAAATCCGGTGGCTTTTATTGTTTTATATCATCTACTACAAACGACGAGAGCCGTCTGAGATAACTACTGGATAGATCTTTGGCTCGTGGCCATACTTCTCAGCGAACTTAGCTGTTACAGATGCGATAAAGCTATCGTAGAGCTCCTCCTTAACAAGGTTGATGGTACAACCGCCAAAGCCGCCACCCATAATACGAGAGCCGGTGACACCGCACTCCTTGGCAACTGTAGCAAGGAAATCAAGCTCCTCACAGCTCACCTCATAGTCGCGCGACATACCCCAGTGAGTTTCATACATACGCTCACCGACGGTCTCATAGTCATCCTTTTCAAGTGCCTCGCAGACATCAAGCACGCGCTGCTCCTCGCCAATAACATAGCGAGCACGGAGGTAGTCCTCTTCAGAAATCTGGTCCTTAATAGCCTCGAGTTGCTCCATTGTTGCACCACGAAGGAACTCCTGACCTAAAACAGCTGCCACACGCTCACAAGATGCACGACGGTCGTTGTATGGAGAGCCTACAAGCTCATGCTTCACGCAAGAGTTCACAAGCACAAGGCGGTAGCCGTGCTTTGTAGGGTCAAATGGGAAGTAGTTGAACTCCATAGAGCGGCAATCAAGGCGCATCAGATGACCAGCCTTGCCGTGCACAGATGCAAACTGGTCCATAATACCGCACTTTACACCACAGTAATTATGCTCTGTAGACTGACCAATACGAGCAAGCTCAAACTTCTCAATACCAAGATTATAGAGATCATTAAGCGCAAAGGCAAAGGTGCTCTCAAGAGCTGCTGATGAACTCATACCTGCGCCAAGGGGAACATCGCCTGCAAAAACAGTGTCAAAACCGCCGATAACGCCGCCGCGCTTCTGAATCTCACGACATACGCCAAAGATATAACAAGCCCAACTCTGTGCCGGCTTATCCTCCTCATTAAGACCGAACTCTGCTGACTCGTTAAGATCAAGGGCAAAAGCACGCACCTTATCTGTGCCATTAAGGCGAATTGCTGCAACAATACCCTTATCTACTGCACCTGGGAATACAAAACCACCATTATAGTCTGTATGCTCACCAATGAGGTTAATACGACCTGGAGAGGTAAACAGAATAGCTCCCTCACCATATAGTTCTGCGAATTTTTGAGATACTCTCTCTTTCATTTTAGTTAGTTTTAGTTGGTTATAGTTTTGATATTGTATACTTTATCTTAGCTATTGAGCCAGTATTGACGCTAAACTTTCTTAGCCCTGCCTCAAGCAGCAGCTCTGTTGCCGAACTATCAGATGCGAGCTCGCCGCACATGCTGCACTCAATTCCTGTACGTTGAGCACTCTCAATTGTTAGGCGAATGGCTCTAATCACAGCCTCAGAGTATGGGTTGTAGAGGTGGCTAACCTTTACATTTGCTCTATCGGCCGCCATAATATACTGCACAAGGTCGTTAGTGCCAATGCTAAAAAAGTCGCAATTTGCAGCCAATGTATCTGCAATAAACACAGCCGCAGGGGTTTCAATCATCACGCCGACCTTTATATTCTCGTTATACTTAACTCCCTCGGCAGTAAGGTCCGCCTTACACCTCTCAAGTATACGCTTAGCCTCTATAAGCTCTTCAAGCGTTGCAATCATCGGGAACATAACCCTCACATCGCCCTCTGCACTTGCACGAAGAATTGCCCTAAGCTGACGGCAGAACATCTGCTCCATATCAAGAGATACTCGTATTGCACGCCAACCCAAGAATGGATTCTCTTCACGCTCAAAACCGAGGTATGGCACCGCCTTATCGCCACCAATATCGAGTGTTCGTATAGTCAACGGTCTGCCATTGCACGCCTTTGCTGCTGCGCTATAAACATGATACTGCTCCTCCTCAGTTGGTTCTACCGAGCTATTAAGGTATAGGAACTCACTACGAAAGAGTCCTACACCATCGGCTCCAGCCTCTACAGCCTTAACCACATCATCAACGCTACCTGCATTTGCAGTAACAGCTACAGACTCACCCTCATACTCCACGGTCTGAGTTGCCACCTGTTGCTGTTCGCTACGGAGCGCATCAAGGCTTAACTGGCGAACAAGGTAGCTATCTATTGTCTGGCTATCAGGATTGATAATAACCTTACCCTCATAACTATCAACAATCAGCATATCGCCAGAGGATATCTGCTCAAGGGCATCTCCAAGGCCCACGACGGCAGCAAGGGAGTGGTTACGTGCCATAATGCAGACGTGGCTTGTTGTGCTACCCAAGGCGGTCACAAATCCTCGTATAGCGTTCAAATCAAGCAGAGCCATATCCGACGGCAAAAGCTCTCGAGCGACAATAATATCGCCCTCCTTTACCCCTTCAAAGGGATTTTGCAGACCACCAGTAAGATTTGCCTCAATACGTGCAAATATATCCTTTATATCATCAGCCCTGGCGCTAAGATACTCATCATCCAAAGCCTCAAACATAGCTACGAGGTCTGCACAAGCCGCTTGACACGCCTCCACTGCACTACTTCCCGAGCCGATATGCTCCATTACAGCATCGCTCAGCATCTCATCCTGCACAATCTCAAGATGAGCTGCAAAAATATCACTATCGACTGCAAGGGCCTCAATCTGCTCTGTGCTACTCTGCAATGAGGTTGTAAAACGTGCCTTTTCCTCCTCTATACTGCCCTGCGTAATACTCTGCTCCACATGGTTACGACAAAGTACAAACGCCCGACCTATTGCAATAGTCTCCGATGCACGAACAGATGTCTGAAGAGTCTTCATTACTCTGTTATGTTTGCGATAAACTCTACTACAGCACTCGCATTTGCAGCCTCATCGCCACCTTCAGCAGTAACAGTAATCTCTGCACCAGACTTCAGGCCCAGCGAAAGAACTCCCAACATGCTTGTTGCGCTAACACTCTTAACGGCTGTGGCAAGGGTGACCTTACCATCAAGGCTCTTTGCAAGTTTTACAAGCTCTCCAGCAGGACGAGCATGCATACCATTTGGTGCTGTAAGAATAACCTTTTCAATTATCATATTTTATATTTTTTTAAGCGTTTAATACCTTATAAATCTCCTCTGGATCGGTTGTTGTTTTGAGTTTTTCGAGTATATCCTCATCCTCCAAAGCCTCACTGACACGAGCCAATAGCTCAAGGTGCTGATCGCCTACACCTGCGATACCGATAACGAGATATGCCTTCTCGCCATCAAAATCTACCCCCTCAGGATATTGAACGACTGTAATACCCGAGCGAAGAACCTGCTTCTTAGCACTCTCAGTTCCGTGAGGTATAGCGATACCCATACCAAGGTAGGTTGTAGCAATACGCTCACGCTCCATCATAGCATCCACATACTCCATCTTCACATAGCCACCCTTGACAAGCAGATTTCCAGCCTCGGCAATTGCATCCCACTTATCTACGGCAGTAGCTCCAACCTTGATACTTGACATCTGAAGTACAGAGTGGTTTGCTCCACCTGTAACCACATCATCTTCAGCCTCGGCGGCCTTATCGCTACGCTTTGACAGCTCCTCATAGAGAGAATCAAGAGCAGGATCCTCAAGGAAGTTGTTAATTGAAACAATTCTCACCTTTGGAGCATTACCCTTAGCGCGTGAAACCAATCCCTGCTGACAGACAACAATATCAGCATCCTCCGGAATTGAGTTTACAGAGCTGTTTGTAACTTTAACATCAAGAGCTAATGGCTCAATACGTTTACGGAAGCGCGTTGCACCAAGTGCACTGCTACCCATACCTGCATCACACGAGAAGACGATATGACGAGCTTTAGCAACATCTGCCGCTGTCTCTGCATCTCGCTTGTACTTTGGCTTAAAGCGATTCTCCGGCAGGGTATCATCCTCCTTTGCGCTTCGGCGCAGAATCAATGCCGAGGTGATAAATGTCACCGCTGCGGCAATCAGCACAGCCACCACATTAATAAACATCTTGCCCGATGCCGACATAATGATAACAGAGATAATACTACCTGGTGATATTGGGCCAATAAGACCTGCATGTGCAATGGTCATAAAGAGAATACTTGATGATGCGCCCAAAATCATCGGCAGAATAAGTATAGGACGAGAGAGTACATACGGGTAGTAAATCTCGTGGATACCTCCGATAAACTGAATAAGCACAGCGCCAGGTGCAGAACTCTTTGCAGTGCCCTTACCGAAGAGCCAATATGCCATCAGCAGACCAAATCCTGGACCTGGATTAGACTCAAGGAAGAAGATAATAGACTCTCCAAGCTCCTTAACCTGAACAGTACCAAGTGGAGTAAGGATACCGTGGTTGATAGCATTATTGAGGAACATAACCTTTGCCGGCTCAATAAAGATAGAGACCAAAGGCAACATATTGTGGTCCTTAAGATATACCACACCAGACTCAAAAAGCTCTGTAATCCAAGAGATTGCGCCACCAATGCTCAAATAGCCGACAATAGCCAGTAGCATACCGATAATACCGAGCGAGAAGTTATTGACAAGCATCTCAAAGCCTGCGCGCACCTTGCCATCAATAGCCTTATCAAACTTCTTGATTACCCACGCCGCAAGTGGTCCCATAATCATTGCACCGATAAACATCGGTACATCTGTACCAACAATAACACCCGCAGTGGCAATAGCGCCTATAACACCACCACGAACTCCTGCCACATTATGACCCGCAGTATAACCGATAAGCAGCGGGAGCATATATGTAAGCATTGGAGATACTAACTTTGCCAAATGCTCATTTGGGAACCAGCCCGTTGGGATAAACAGCGCCGTAATAAGGCCCCAAGCAATAAACGCACCGATATTGGGCATAACCATCGCACTAAGCGCACGCCCAAAATTCTGAATTTTGTCTCTCATATACAATTTTTATTATACTCAACAAATGTTATTCCACAAAGGTAGTAATAATTTACGGTTTCACAAATTTTTCACACCCACTTTTAACTTTCATCCCCCATATTTTACCACTGACAAAGAAACATCTTAGTTGGTTATCAATAAGACCGTATTAGATTTGCTCTTCACTATTTTTTTTACTATCTTTGCACGATTTATTATGTTTACATTTGATTAGAAAAATATAATTATGTGTGGTATTGTTGGATACATTGGTAGCAAAAGAGCATACGACATCCTTATTCAGGGATTACACAGACTAGAGTACAGAGGTTATGACTCATCTGGCGTTGCAATGATTTCAGAAAGCGGAGAGCTAAATATATACAAGTCTAAAGGCAAAGTTGAGGCGTTGGAGCACTTTGCCCAGAACAAAGACCTTAGTGGTGCAATAGGTATTGCACACACCCGTTGGGCAACACATGGTGAGCCAAATGACATAAACGCACACCCTCACTACTCTCAGTCTGGTAGAATTGCTCTTGTTCACAATGGAACAATTGAGAACTATACAGTGCTTAAAGAGGCCTTGACACAACATGGCTACAGTTTTGTCAGCCAGACAGATACAGAGGTAGCAGTTCAGCTTATTGAGTATATTATGCTCACAAATAACTGCTCTCTTTTTGACGCTGTTGCTGAGGCTACAAAGCGCATTGTAGGCGCCTATGCAATCGCAGTGGTAGACCGCCAAAATCCAAATCAGATTATTGCTGCTAGGCAATCTTCTCCACTGGTTATCGGCGTTGGCGAAGGCGAGTATTTCCTCGCTTCAGATGCCACACCTATTATCGAATACACAAATAAGGTTGTCTATCTAAACGATGGTGAGATTGCAGTCATCAACCGTGGTGAGGAGCTTAAAGTTTACGATGCTAAGAGTGCAGAGTGTAGCAAGATTGAGATTACAGAGCTTCAGATGTCTATCGAGCAGCTTGAAAAGGGTGGCTATCCTCACTTTATGCTCAAGGAGATTTTTGAGCAGCCTCGTACACTTGCCGACTGTATTAGCGGTCGTATTTCAGCTGATGGCAAGAGTGTTGTACTCTCTGGAGTTATTGAGCACAAGGAGCGCTTCCTCAATGCCGGTCGTATCATTATCGTTGCCTGTGGTACATCTTGGCACGCAGCGTTGATTGGTAAGCACCTATTTGAGGACTACTGCCGCATCCCTGTGGTTGTGGAGTATGCAAGCGAGTTCCGATATAGTAACCCTGTTGTTGGTAAAAATGATATTCTTATCGCCCTATCACAATCGGGAGAGACTGCCGACACCCTTGCAGCTCTTGAGCTTGCAAAGGCAAAGGGTGCATTCGTATTCGGTATTTGCAACGTTATCGGTTCATCTATTCCTCGCGCAACAGACTCTGGTTGTTATATCCACGTAGGTCCAGAGATTGGTGTTGCATCAACAAAGGCATTCACTGGTCAGGTGACCGTTCTTGCAATGATGTCGCTACTTATTGGTCAGATGAAGGGAACAGTAGACCAGCAGACCCTCGCAACCGTAGCCTCAGATATTCGTCGCGTACCTGCGTTGATAGATGATATTCTAGGCATGCATGAGCAGATTGAGGATTTGGCTAAAATCTTTACCTATGCTCACAACTTCCTCTATCTTGGTCGTGGTTACAACTATCCATCGGCTCTTGAGGGTGCACTTAAGCTTAAGGAGATTTCCTACATCCACGCTGAGGGTTATCCTGCAGCCGAGATGAAACACGGAACTATTGCCCTGATTGACAATGATATGCCTTCAGTAGTTATCGCTATCAAGGACAATGTTTACGACAAGACCGTCAACAACATCCAGCAGGTTAAGGCGCGTGGCGGCAAGGTCGTAGCAATTGTCACTGAGGGCGATACAATTGTTCGCGATATGGCAGACTATGTTATTGAGGTACCAGAGATTTCAGAGTGCCTTACACCGCTGCTCACAGCAATCCCACTACAGCTCTTAGCATACTATATTGCTGTAAATAAGGGTAGAAACGTAGACCAACCGCGCAACCTGGCTAAATCTGTAACGGTCGAGTAAAGACTTAAAACCTTAAACCTATATGAACAGACTATTAACCACCATTTTATTACTTGCAACGTTTGGCACTGCAGTAGCAAAGGACTACACGCTCTCAACTCCAAACACAACAATCATCCTCAGCGCGGAGCAGGGCAAGCAGCTCTACTTCCGTTATTACGGAGCAAAGGCTGAGGCTGCAGATGTTCGCGCGGCAGGCAGAATGATGAAGTATGATGCCTACCCAGCTTTTGGTACTCGTTGTGACGCGCCTTATGCATCGCTTGTAAAGCAGCATGATGGCGACAATGCCACAAAGTTTGTGGTTGAGAAGGTTGAAAAGGTTGATGGTAATCATCTATCTACCCTATCATTCTGGCTCTCTGATGTAGCTCACCCAAATCTTGTTGTGAAGGTAAACTACTCAGCATATAACGACTGCGATGTTGTGAAGATTAACACTGAGTACTTCAACAACGGCAAGAAGCCAATTGTTCTGCAAAAGTATATGTCTGCCGTTTTGCCTATTCAGTCAGACAACTGTGTGCTGATGCAGCTTGAGGGCAATACAAAGAATGAAAATAATGAGGTTGTTATGCCTCTGCCAGTGGGTCAGTACAACATCTCTACCACCACTGCATCTCGTATAGCGCAGTACTTCAACGCCTCATTTATGCTCGGTCTTGATGGTCGTCTGGAGGAGCAGAGCGGTCCAGTCATTGCCGGTACACTTATCTGGATGGGTAACTCACACTTTGAGTTCTACAACACCCCGGTTGCTAGAGTTCAGACACTCTTTATGGGCGGTATTAACCCTGCAGCAAGTGACTACACCCTTGCAGGTGGCAAGAGCCTGACTGCCCCAGAGATGGTATTTACATACTCTTCAAATGGTAAGGGCGACGCAACCCGTTCATTGCACCGCTGGGCTCGTAAGCATCAGCTCCTTGATGGCACAAAGCAGCGCGAGATTCTCCTAAACTCTTGGGAGGGCGTTCACTTTGACATCAGTGAGACAAGTATGGTTGATATGACCCGAGATTTTGCAGCACTTGGTGGCGAGATGTTTGTTGTAGATGACGGATGGTTTGGCGATAAGTATCCACGCAACAACGGCACCACATCTCTTGGTGACTGGATGATTGCTCCATCAAAACTGCCAAACGGCATCCGCCCACTTATAGACCTTGCACACAGCAATGGCATGAAGTTCGGTATCTGGATTGAGCCTGAGATGGTTAACAATCCAAGTGAGCTCTATGAGAAGCATCCCGACTGGGTTCTTCGTCATCCGGATTTTGAGCCAACATATGGTCGTGGCAAGACCCAGCTTATCCTTGACCTTACAAATCCAAAGGTTCAGGACCACGTATTTAAGGTTGTAGACGATTTGCTCACTGCATATCCGGACATATACTACATCAAGTGGGACAACAATATGTCTATGCACAATGCACATAGCCAGTACCTACCAAATGAGCTTCAGAGCAACCTGTACGTAGACTACACACTTGCCCTTGAGAAGGTACTTAAGCGTATCCGTGCAAAGTATCCGAATGTAGTTATTCAACTCTGCGCATCTGGCGGTGGTCGATTGAACTACGGCTTTATGCCATACTTCCAGGAGATGTGGACATCTGACCAGACAGATGCATACCATCGTGTGCTTATCCAGTGGGGCGCAATGAACTTCTATCCATCAAATATGCTCGCCGCACACGTTGGTTCTGCATATAGCAAGTACACTCAGAGATTAATCCCTATTAAATACCGCTTTGATGTAGCATCAATGTGCCGTCTGGGTATGGAGATGGTCCCTGCAAAGCTCAACGAGGCTGAGAAGGAGTATGCAAAGCGCGCTATTGCCGAGTACAAGGTTATCCGTCCGGTTATTCAGCAGGGTGAGCTCTACCGCCTTGTTTCTCCATACGAGGGTAAGCGCGACTTCACATCGCTGATGTACGTTAACGAGGCGAAGGATAAGGCTGTATTCTTTGCTTTCCGCCACTTCTTTAAGCACGACATGTCAAATATCATAATCCGTCTTCAGGGTCTTAATCCTGATGCTAAGTATCGCATCCGCGAGGTTGCTCCAGAGGTTGCATCCAAGCCGGCTACTATCAACGGCAAGGTCATCAGCGGTAGATATCTGATGGAGGAGGGAGTTGTTATCCCTGAGCTTGTTAAGGGCTACACCAAGAATGCACCACTCGGTGAGGTTCGTGCCGGAAATGACTGTCGCAGTATTATTCTTGAACTTACAGAGATTAAATAATGATTAACAAAGCCGTTTTTAAGTGTAGCTCTGAGAAGATTTCTCAAGTCCCTAAGGATTCTCTACGCGACATTGCCTTTATTGGACGAAGTAATGTTGGAAAGAGTTCCCTTATCAACATGCTCACAAAGCATAAGGGTCTTGCGAAGGTCTCTGCCACACCTGGAAAAACTCGCCTTATCAACCATTTTACAATTAACGACAGTTGGTATTTGGTGGACCTTCCAGGCTATGGCTATGCACGTACATCAAAGAGCACACGAGGAGGGTTTGCAAAGATTATTACGGACTACGTCTTTAAGTGTGAGAAGATGCATTTCCTCTTTGTTCTTGTGGATTCACGACTGGAGCCTCAGCGCATAGACCTCGAATTTATCGAGCAACTTGGAGAACACAATGTACCTTTTGGCATCATCTTCACTAAGGCAGATAAGCTATCCAAAGCACAGCTTACTCGCAGTGTCTCTACTTTTCAGCAGACACTCTTGGAGCAGTGGGAGGAGCTTCCGCCTATGTTTGTCAGTTCGTCAGAGCGTGGCACCGGTAGAGATGAAATCGTAGGCTACATTGAAAGTATATTAAAAAATTTTAATAAAGATAGCGAATAATAGACTTTTTTCGCTACCTTTGCACCCGAATAGGTAAACTAAACACATAAGGTAGGTTCTACAAATTAGGTCGAGGCGATTTTGGAGGATATTTCGTGGCTATTTTGCATCTCTTTAGAGGGAGCAATAGCCTATTACGACCGAGAAAAGGTGTGAAATAGACGGAAATAGACCCAAAAGCGGCCGAAACAGAATCTACCATAAAACAGAAATAACTTTTATCGTAATTTATAGAACATACCTTAATACAAATTCCTATGGCTATCCACAAAATTAAATTCTTCGCAGGTCGCTCTTCACGCTACCTTGCAGAGAAGATTGTTGCCGCTTATGGCACAACACTTGGCGACTGTGAGTGTCTGACATTTAGCGATGGCGAGTTCCAGCCTCGTTATGCAGAGTCTATCCGCGGTTGTACTGTATTTATCATCCAGTCTACATTCCCAAATGCAGACAATCTTATGGAGTTGCTGATGATGATTGACGCTGCTCGTCGCGCATCAGCTTACAAAGTTATCGCTGTCATCCCTTACTTCGGTTGGGCTCGTCAGGACCGCAAGGACCGTCCACGTGTTCCTATCACCTCAAAACTTGTAGCAAATATGCTTACTGCTGCAGGTGTTGACCGCGTGATGACCATGGACCTCCATGCAGACCAGATTCAGGGCTTCTTTGAGGTTCCAGTAGATGCACTCTACGCAAGCGGTATGTTCGTTCCATACATCCAGAGCCTCGGCATTGAAGACCTCTCTATCGCCGCTCCGGATATGGGTGGCGCTAAGCGTGCAGGTACTTATGCAAAATTACTCGGCACTCCGATTATCATCTCTCACAAAGAGCGCGCAAAGGCAAATGTTGTTGGTTCTATGACAGCAATCGGTGATGTTGAGGGCAGAAATGTGCTTATCGTTGACGATATGATTGACACAGCTGGTACTATCTGCATGGCTGCAAATATGCTTATGGAGCGTGGTGCTAAGTCTGTTCGCGCTGCAATTACTCACCCAGTACTCTCTGGTAAGGCTTATGACCGCATCAACGAGAGCGCACTGTGCGAGGTTATCGTATCTGACACTATTCCACTCAACCCTAACGCAGACCTGCACAAGTTTACAGTTCTTTCATGTGCAGACATCTTCGCTGAGGTTATCGAGCGCGTACACAACTACAAGGAGATTTCATCTATCTTCTTCCATTAGTAGATACATACATTAATTAAGTCGGGAGAGAGGCTCTTTCCCGACTTTTTTGTATATTTGCCTGACTATTACCTTAAATTAAGCATCGCAATGTTTCGCATCCTATCATATCCACTCATTATTCTACTTATCGCACTAGGCATTACAGAGATTGTACCCGTAATAAAATGGGCAGTTGGTCACTATATGGTCTACAAATGGGTAGGTGCTGGCATGGCGGGATACATTATTCTCTCCATCCTTAGAATTTTCAACAAAAATCTTGAGTGGTTGCGCACCTTCTCTCACGAGTTGTCGCATACTATCGTAGGTATGATGTTTTTGCGAAAAATTCACTCCTTTGAGGTTGGTGAAGGAGAGGGCGAGATGAGCCACAGTGGTGGACTGCGCTTTGGAGCTATATTTATCTCGTTAGCACCCTATTGTCTGCCGATATTTACATACCTACTACTCTTCTTGCGAGAGCTTGGCGCTCAAAACTCACTCTATATCTTTGATATAATGATTGGCTTTACCGCTGCATTTCATATTGGCTGTTTCCGCCGCCAATTAGGCACCTATCAATCTGATATTAGAAGTATGGGCATTCTGCGCTCATATCTATTTATCTTTGCCATGTGGACGCTAAACCTCACAATACTACTTCTCTCTATCCGCTACGGAGTTATAGATGCATATAAAAATCTGGCTGTAGAGTACTACGACCAGATTATTACTTGGTGGAAAATGGCTATGAAATATATAAGCACCCTTCTCTAACCATTCATTATCTCGGCAGCGGGTTTGCCGTCAAGGATTAGGCGAGCCATTTTATCCATTGCACTCTCGGTATGTGTGAAGAACATCTTATACCCCTCGCAGAGGTAGTTCTTACCATATTCACCCGTATTGTCAGCAATAAAGCGATGCTTAGGGCACTCGCCGTGGCAGAGTTTATAGTAGCGGCAGTGGCGACATTCGCGTGGAAGAAGAGCTCTCTTTGCAACTCCAAACTCAAATTGACGGTCACAGTAGGCAAGGTCTGCAAGTCTATCGGCGTAGATATTACCTATTTTATACTCCGGATATACGAAGTGGTCACAGCAATATACATCGCCATTATGCTCAACGGTAAGTCCGCTACCGCAAGTCTCGCAGAGTGAGCAGACAGATGGCTGAACACCGACCTTAAGAGCAAGCGTCGCGTCAAAGAGCTGAACATAGCGTCTACCCACATCCTTTTTGACCCAAACATCAAATATATCACACATAAACTGCCCAAAGCCCTCTGCACTCACAGACCACGGAGCCACATCAGCACCCATGTTCTCTGGCGACTGCACACGGCCATCACAGAGCAACTCTGCCACAGGCAAAAACTGCATAAAGAGGCTTATTCCACGCAAAAAGTTGTAGACCTCAGCCCCACGACATTCGCTATGTATATTTACCGTTGTCAGGGTATTGTATTCCACACGATTGCGATATAGGCGCTCGATACCCTTCATCACTCGGGCAAAGGTTGGATTTCCGCCGACATCAACGCGGTGTGCATCATGTATATGCTCCGGACCGTCTATAGAGACTCCAACAAGGAAGTTATTATCGCGAAAAATAGCGCACCACTCGTCATCCACAAGCAGTCCATTTGTCTGTATAGAGTTCTCTATTGTCTTTCCACCAGCGTACTTCTGTTGCAGTGCCACAGCCTTGCGGAAGAAATCCTTACCTGCAAGCAGAGGCTCACCGCCGTGCCAAGCGAAGGCAATTACAGGAGAGTTATTCCCCTCAATATTGGCACGGATATACTGCTCAAGCAGTCTATCGTCCATTGTCGGTTCTACACCGCCATAGAGTTCCGCCTTGTCAAGGTAGTAACAATACTTGCAGCGCATATTACACAACGAACCGACAGGTTTTACCATTGAGGTAAAGCCCCGTCGCTCGTTGCGTTTAATAATGTCTTCGTATGTAAACTCTACGCTTCTGCGCATTATCTTGAAATATCGACATTAAATGGTTCATATTCAGCAAGGTGGTGACTCTCCTCAATATAGCTCCACATACGCTCAACAATCTCTGGGTGGTCAGCAGCCACATCCTTATCGTCAAACTCAATATCCTTACCTGGAACGCTTACATCAAAGAGTTTCATTGTTCGATTTCCCTTGTGAACATCCATAATCAGGCCCTTCCACTGTCCCTCACGAACAGCAATCATACCACCCGCAGCAGGATACTCCCAGTAGAGGTACTTGTGCTCCTTTTGAGCCTCTGGATTGCCAGAAAGTATTGGAAGGAGTGATATGCCGTCAGTCTTTGGGCTCTCAACACCAGCAATCTCACACACGGTAGGCATAACATCTGCAAAGTTACCAAGGTGGTCACTTACAACGCCACTCTTAATCTTTGCAGGCCAAGAGGCTATAAATGGCATACGTATTCCACCCTCCTTGAGTGTACGCTTGCCCCAACCCTTACCACAACGATACGGAGCAGCACTATCCATCCATACTGTTGGTGAAGAGGCGTTGTTTGCAGGACCATTATCAGAAGAGAACATAATAATCGTATTCTCATACACACCCAAACGCTTCAACTCCTCAATGAGCATGCCGACCTGGTGGTCAAAGTATGAAATCATTGCCGAATAAGTTGCATGAGGGTAACGGCATGGATAGTAGTTATGCGGCCAACCATTTATCTGACACTTAGTATCAAGCAGTGGCTCCTCATCTCCATACTTTGCAACATACTTCTCAACCCACTCCTTCGGCGCCTGTAGCGGAGAGTGTGGGAACGGAGTTGTCCACATAAGGAAGAATGGCTTATTGCTCTTTTTGCTTTGGTTAATGAACTCCACAACATTCTCGTACATCTTATCCGGAGCATAAGTCTTACCCTCGCTATACTTGTCATAACTTGCAGGATTGTACGGGTCAGCCCCCGCATCAAGCTTTGTTCCAGGGTGGGTAACTGTTGCAGGGTCGTTGATATACTCCTTCTGACCATTTTTCCACATATATGCAGGATAGTAGTTATGCGCCACGCGCTGACAAACGCAGCCATAGTAGAAGTCAAAGCCCATATCCCACGGAGCAGAGCCACCCACAGGGCTACCGATACCCCACTTGCCGACCATACCAGTAGCATAGCCAGCCTGCTGCATCACTGTTCCCAGAGTCGGAGTGCCAGGCTTAAGACCCATCTGACCCTCAATAGCCGGATTATTATCAACAGTATCAAAATTCCAGATGCCATCCTCTACATTTCCCTCAACATTCTCGCGAATCTGAGAATTTCCCATATGCTGACCAGTAATAAGACAAGCACGTGATGGTGAAGATACCGGTGCAGCGGTATACATATCTGTAAAGCGGATACCGTTATTTGCCAATGCGTCAATATTTGGAGTTTCGGTCTTTGTCTGACCATAACAGCCAAAATCTCCATAACCGGCATCATCCATTAGGATAAATATCACATTAGGCTTCTCACCCTGCTTTGGAGCGCTACTACAACTTGTAGCTGCCATAGGCACCGCAGCCACCGTCGGCATTGCGACATATAGCGCACTCTTTGATAGTTTGTTTAGTTTCATCACTGTAATTTTGAGGTTTAACACTACAAAAATACAAAAAAGTTTGGAAGTTTGGTTGTTGAATTAAAAAAAATCCGTATCTTTGCACGCTATGTTTAACTAAAAATATTTTACAATTATGCCAAAAATGAAAACTAATGCCGCTGCAAAGAAGCGTTTTACTTTCACCGGCACAGGTAAGATCAAGCGTAAGCACGCTTATCACAGTCACATCCTG
>CAJGDC010000021.1 GCA_904502005.1 uncultured Alistipes sp. | reverse complement strand
TGCAGTTCACAGCATTGCGGTATGTCGCCAAAAAGTTATTCATAGCCCAAGTCACTCAATTTCAATGTGTAAAGGTAATACTTTTTTTGATACGATGTATCACAAAAAGTGATTTTTTATCTTAATTATACTTAATTTATAATACATAGAAGACTACACGCAAAGAGCAAAATTGTGGGTCAAGAGGTTTTTGCACAAAAAGTCGTTTCACAACGCAACAGCCTAATGCAATGTATATCAACAAAATAGGCGGTGAAAATAAAATTCACCGCCGAAAAAGAGCTACCTTACGGCCAGCCTTAGTTTTTTTCATTGAGTTAAACTACTTCCACTCACCACTAATACACCCCTCAGCTTCACACTTTGCATTAAACTGCGACAGTGTCATCTGATCCTGCTCCTTTTGATAAGTGTATGTATTATTTCCGTCAGCAGAGGTGTAACATATCTGCGCAACAAGTCCAAACGTATCGTAAAACTCCTGCTCTAAGGCACCTATGCTCTTAGCTCCGTCAATAGAAATCACGCCATCTCTACCACTCTTAACCCTAACGTCACCAATCAGACTATCAATATCAACACGATAAGGCGTCAGCGTATCAACGCCAATATAGAGCCTAGCCTCAGAGGTATATAGCCTTAATCTCAAATAGCTGAACACCTCATTAAACTCCTTCATCAGCTCACTAACTCTCTTATCCGCCGTAACTAAAATCTCTCTACTCATAGACTTCTATTATTTGGTTTTCACAAATATAACACAATATTTTGACACTTCCAAACCTAATCGCCACAACCATAGGCAAAGCCGAAGGTAGATGAAGATTGGGGTTCTGCTCCAATCTTCATCAATCTCGCCCACAGACGGTACTTGAAAACCGTTGGGGGAGGGATTGGCTCCCTACGGTTGCCCATACCTGTACTCCTTGACTTGCAAGAGAAGATTTTACCGAGCGTGGCAAGCCACCATTTGGTGGCTACCGCCGCAACCGAAGGCGAAGCCGGAGGTAGATGAAGATTGGGGTCAAGCCTCAATCTTCATCAATCTCGCCTACAGGCGGTACTTGAAAACCGACGAGAGGGATTGGCTCCCTGCGGTCGCCCATCCCTGTACTCCTTAATGCTTAAAGCGGATTATTACTGAATAGTGGTTACTACTTTTATGACGACCGCCGCAACCGGGGGCGAAGCCGAAGGTAGATGAAGATTGGGGTCAAGCCTCAATCTTCATCAATCTCGCCTACAGGCGGTGCTTAAAAACCGTTGGGAGAGGGATTGGCTCCCTGCGGTCGCCCATCCCTGTACTCCTTGACTTGCAAGAAAAGATTTTACCGAGCGTGGCAAGCCACGGTACTTTTACATTGAAGATGGGATATCAGCAAATGAATTTGCTAGTGTCCCATCTTCAATGTAAAAGGGTTGTGATAAAATCACAACCCTCGGTAAAATCTTTTCTTGTGGCGGAGAGAGAGGGATTCGAACCCCCGGAGCCTCGCAGCTCAACGGTTTTCAAGACCGCCGCAATCGACCACTCTGCCATCTCTCCAGGCACAAAAGTACGCACTTTTTTTATATCTGCAAATTTTTTTTACATTTTTTTAGAACTTTTTTTTGAGTAAAATCGTAAGTATATTAATAAGCCATTAAATATCAGCCTATTATACAGATAAAAAAATCTTAAAAAATTTTAACAAAATTTAAGCCTTTTACTACTTAAACGGCGAATCTGGCTCTTTTGACATCACCCAGTAGAACATCTTGTCCAAAAATGCGGGTGCAAATTTCTTAACAAAATGTGTTGCGCGACCCTCCGCCTCCATAAGGCAGAGTCTTTTGCGCTTGGCGATTCCGCGAGCCACAATATGCGCCACCTGCTCTGGTGTCATCATCTTTCCCTCCTCTCGCGGTGTAGAGCCCTGTTGTGAGCCGTCAGCAACAAGAGCTGAGAAGCGCACATTTGAAGCTGTGAAGCCAGGGCATGCGACCATAACATGCAGCCCCTTCTTAATATTCTCTACGCGAATAGTCTCAAGCAGACCCGTCATAGCATATTTCGACGCAGAATAGCCCGTTCTACCAGGTAGGCCATGCAAGCCCGCCACAGAAGATATACCCACAAGCGAACCCTTTGATGCCTGAAGATATGGCAATGCATACTTGGCGCAGTATACCGTACCCCAGAAGTTCACATCCATAAGGCGATGTAGCACACTAAGCTCCACATCGTCAAAAATTGCACGCATAGATATGCCTGCATTGCAAATCAGCACATCAATACCACCAAAAGTCTCCACAGCGGTCTCAATCAACCTCTTACAATCCTCTGCGACTGTCACATCAGTTGCGCAATAGGCAGCCTCACCTCCGTCTGAGGTAATCTTGTCGGCAAGAGCCTTCAATTTATCCTCGCTACGCGCTCCAAGCACCACCTTCGCACCCATCGCTGCATATACTTTTGCCATAGCCTCACCAATGCCCGAAGATGCACCGGTAATCACTACTACTTTTGATTTCAATGCGTTTTTCATATCTCAATTTTTAATCCATCATATCCAAAATATACACCCTCTGGCAGTTGCTCCTGCGCATGGGCATGTAAACCTATCTCGTGTGACATATGGGTCAAATAGGCACGCTCTGGCGCCACCTTCTCAACCAGAGCCAACGCCTCTGCAACAGAAAAATGTGAGTCGTGCGGAGCAAATCGCAAAGCATTAACTACCAAGACCTTAACACCCGCTAATTTCTCTATCTCCGAGTCGTCAATCTCCTTAAAATCTGTCATATATGCCACATCACCAAAGCGGTAGCCCGTAACCTCAAAATGTGCATGGTGACCGCGTATTGGAGTTATCTCTACCCCTCCGATTGAAAACCTCTGCTCAGGGTCAATAGTATGCAGTGCAATCTCAGGCACGCCACGATAACGCTCAGTAAAAAAGGCGTAGTCGTAATCCTTGCGCACACACTCCAATGTAGCTGCCGTGGCATAGATATTCACCGGATGAATCTGCGGATAATCTACAAAATTCAGCGCTCGTACATCATCAATGCCACCAATATGGTCCTTATGTTTATGCGTGAGCAGTATGGCGGTGATATGACTCACCCCCTCTCGCAACATCTGCACCCTAAAGTCTGGACCTGCGTCAATAATAAACCGACAATCAGCGACCTCAACCATTGCCGAGGTACGCAGTCGGGAGTCGCGAGGATCAGCGGAACGGCAGACCGGACAGCAACACCCAATCACTGGCACACCTTGCGAAGTTCCCGTGCCGAGGAGGGTTAAAACAGACTTACTTGCCATATTAAACTACTCTTTGCAGCTGTAAAGATAATTTTTTCGTATCAAATACGACTACAAAGATACATTTTTTTGGATAATTCGTATTAAAGTACTATTTTTGCGGAACAATAATTCAAAACAAAAATTATTATGGCTTACAAAATTTCAGATTCTTGCGTTGCATGTGGTACATGTATCGACGAGTGTCCTGTTGAGGCAATTTCAGCAGGTGACATCTATGTAATCGACCCTGACAAGTGCATCGAGTGCGGTGCTTGCGCAGGCGTTTGTCCTTCAGAGGCTATCTCACTTGAGTAACCTACCTGCTTTAAGGATAAATTGACGATTCCCAACCGGAGTCGTCTTTTTTTATTATATAAGGTATATTTTCCTAAAAAAACTTGCATATTCAATAATTTTATTCTAATTTTGTTTGTCCATTATCCATAAAAATGGATTTTTGGAGCAATTTTTGTAGAAAGACGGTTTTTACAAGATTAATAATCAACAATTTACAAATATTAACACTTTAACTAACAAACATTATGAAAAGATTTTTTCGTTTTCTGATGGCTGCTGTCGTAATGTTCGGCGCAGTTGCTTGTTCTCAGTATGACGAGCAGGAGGTTGTTGAGGGTCAGGAGGTAACTACTACCTTCGCTATCGGCCTTGAGAACCTCGGCACTCGTGTTGCTGGCGATTCAGGCATGATTGACAAGGTTGCTTGGGGTATCTATGAGCACCAGGCAGATGGAAATGGTAGATTCCTTGCAGTTCACAGCTCTGCTAACCCTGAGAAGGGCCCCGCTGACTTCGACGGCGAGAAGGCTGAGATTGAGGTTACTCTCTTCACCGGTAAGCTGTACGACCTCGTATTCTTCGGTTACTGCAGCGCAAACAACGCTTACTCAATCGACTGGGAGAAGCGTGAGCTCAATGTAAGCTATGAAAATGACTATGCAAACCTTGAGGCTCGTGATGCATTCGTTAATGTCACTAATGGTTGGCAATCTGGCGTTCACTCAACTAAATTTACCCTAACTCGTCCATTTGCTCAGCTCAATGTTGGCCAAAGCATGGAGGACTATAACATCATGCAACTCACAGGCAACTGCATTGAGAAGAGTGCTGTAAAAGTTAAGGCTTACAAGAAAATGAGCCTTATCAACAAAGAGGGTGAGGTTATCGGCGATCCAGTAGAAGTTGATCTCTACACAAACGATGTTGTTGCTGACAACCTTAATGTTGGTGGCATTGATTACAAGCACATTGCTATGAACTATCTGCTTGTAAACAAGAAGGCCGTTGTACCTGAAGTTCTATTCTTTTTCTGGGAGAATGACCCTGCTCAAACAGGTAAGCCTACTATGTTCATCCGTAGATACTACAACGTCCCTCTTCAGCGTAACTACCGTACTAATATCCTCGGTAGAATCATCTCTGACGAGTACAACTTCGAGATTAAGATTGATGCTCGTTTTGCAGAGCCTGATAATGATGTTTTCCACGCATTCCAGCACGGTGGCGTAGTTAATCTCCCATCAGACATGAAGGTTGGTCATCCACTTGTTGTAAGAAGCGGTGTTGAGGCTGTGCTTAACCTTAACGGTCATACCCTTAAGAACTACATTAAGAATGAGCCTACAGACCTTATCGTTGTTGAGGAGGGCGCTACTCTAACTATCAACGGCAATGGTACTCTTGAGGCTGTATCTGGCAACGATGGTTACACCGTTATCTCAGAGGGTACTGTAATTATCAACGGTGGTACTTTCAAGGCTGGTCTTGATAAAAATGGTGAGGCTAACGCTGTAGTTTATGCTCGTGGCAACGGTAAGGTATTCGTAAACGGAGGTTACTTCCCTAACGAGAAAAACTCTAACTATGTTCTTAACAAGAAGGATGCTGACAAAGCTACTACCGTTATCGAGGTTAGCGGTGGTGTATTTGTAGGTTTCGACCCATCAAACAGCCCATCTGAGAATCCTAAGGAGAACTTCTTGGCTGAGGGTTGCATCGTATTGAATGAGGATAATGTTTACACTGTAGTTTCTGGTGCTATCGTAAAGACTGCTGACGAGTTCAAGGCAGCTAAGGATAACGCAAACCTTCAGTATATGGTTATCGCTGAGGATATCGATCTCGGCACCGCATATACAACTATTAGCACTAACAAAGTTATCCTTGGTAACGGTCACAGCATTAAGGCTGGTGGCGCTACAACAAAGAACTACGGTCTTGGTGTTCAGGCTAAGGTTAATGTTGAGATTAACGACATCGTAATGAACGGTGGTGGTGGTATTTACGTATCTAACGGTGCTAATGTTACTATTAACAATGTTGTACTTAAGGTTAAGTATAGCGCTTCAGGTCGTCATATGTTCTATGTAACCAATGCTACTTTGACTGTTAACAGTGGTAACTTTGAGGTTCTTAACACTGGTTATAAGTATTTCTCTATGCAGAACAATGCTCGTGCTTATGTTAAGGGTGGTACTTTCGAGGATTTGATGGCTAAGGGTCAGGAGCCTGTTTTAACCGAAACAGGCGCTGCTCTTGAGATTACTGGTGGTAAGTTCCAGGTAGGTACTACAAACTATGCATTCAATCCTGAGCAGTGGGTTCCTGCTGGCTACAAGGTTGAGCGCGTAGGTAACTACAAGGAGGTTTCTAAGCAGTAATCATTGATTATTTCAAATAATAAGAGGCTGTTCTTTCGAACAGCCTCTTATTATATTTGGGTATGTAACGAGCTGTTCTCTGTATAATCGTCTAAAAAAGCAGGCTAACCTCACATAGGTGCAGTTTGTTTTTATTTTAGATTATGCATCATACCTATATATATTGTTGTATATATAGCGAAAAATCATTATATTTGCCCCGTAAATGAAGATGTGATATTATGGCTATTAGGAACAATGTGATGATTGTGCGTCAGAGACTTCTGACCAGGTTAATTGAGATGTGGAATGCGGGCGAGTTGGTTGAGAAGATTGACCGTCTGCCGTTGGAGCTCAGTCCACGCAAAGCGGCGCCAGTAGGTCGTTGTTGTATCTACAAGGAGCGCGCGGTAAACAAGTACAAGACCCTACCGTTGCTTGGTCTTGATATGAGCGACGAGACTGACGAGCTAACTCCACTCTCAGCATATGCAGCCGTAGCACTTGAGCGCAAGAGTCTCAAGGATAATATTATGTGTGTTGTAGACGAGGCTTGTTCTTCATGTGTAAAGACAAACTATCATATTACTAACCTCTGTCGTGGTTGTGTAGCTCGTTCATGTGCGGCGTCGTGTCCAAAGGGTGCTATTGAGTTTGACCCGGAGACCAGCCAGGGACGCATTCACAAGTCTATGTGTATCAGCTGCGGAAAGTGTTACGACAACTGTCCATATCACGCCATTGTGCACATTCCAGTACCATGCGAGGAGGCTTGTCCTGTGGGCGCGATTACCAAAGACGAGAATGGTGTTGAGCACATTGACGAGAGCAAGTGCATCTACTGTGGTAAGTGCTTGAATAGCTGTCCTTTTGGTGCTATCTTTGAGATTTCGCAAGTATTTGATATACTCCAGTCTATACGTCGTGGTGAGAAAGTTGTGGCTATGGTTGCACCTGCATTTTTGGCACAGTATGATGCTCCGACCGAGCAGGTTTATGGTGCTATCAAGTCTATAGGCTTTAGTGATATTATTGAGGTTGCGCAGGGTGCGATGATTACCACCGAGCGCGAGGCTAAGGAGCTTGCCGAGAAGATTGAGGAGGGTCAGCCATTTATGACCACATCTTGCTGTCCATCTTACATCGAGATGGCAGAGAAGCATGTTCCATACCTCAAGAAGTATATCTCTGACACCCGCTCACCGATGTACTACACTGCACAGATTGCCCGCGAGAAGTATCCAGATGCAAAGATTGTCTTTGTAGGTCCATGTATCGCAAAGCGTAAGGAGGCTCGCCGTGACGACATGGTTGACTATGTGCTTACCTTTGAGGAGTTGCACTCTATCTTCCTCGGTATGAAGATAGACATTGCCCTTCAGCAGAACTTCACCGTAGAGCAGAGCGCTATTCGTGCAGCGCACGGCTTTGCACAGGGTGGAGGTGTAACTGCGGCTGTGAAGGAGCACGTTGGTGAGGGCTTCAACTACACAACCCTCCAGATTGCCAACCTTACAAAGAAGAATGTTGCGCTGCTGAAGGCATATGCTAAGACCAGCAAGGCTCCAGCTCAGTTTATCGAGGTTATGGCGTGCGAGGGAGGATGTATCTCTGGTCCTAGTACTCACACAGCGTACGACAGTGGTAAAAAGATTTTCGCCACAGAGCTTTCTAAACGATAATGAAGCCTAAACTCTCCCCAACCAACCGCGACATACTTAGGTCGCTACTATGCAGTCGGGGCGAGGAGGCTCAATATTTAAGAGATTGCGCCGCCCGAACCTCCGAGGAGTTGTTCGGGCGTGCCATTTACCTTCGTGGGTTAATTGAGATTAGTAGCTACTGCCGTAACAACTGTCTCTACTGCGGACTTAGACGCGACAACCACTCTGCTAAGCGATACAGACTCTCCGAATCACAAATTTTAGAGTGTTGCTCAACCGGTTACAAAGCAGGTCTACGAACATTTGTTCTTCAAGGTGGCGAGGATAGCTACTGGAGCGACGAGAGGTTAGTCCCACTGATTGAGAAAATTACTGTTCTATACCCTGATGCAGCGATTACCCTGTCTCTTGGCGAGCGAAGTGTAGATTCGTACAAAGCTCTATATGATGCAGGGGCAAGTCGTTACCTGTTACGTCACGAGGCGGCAAACCGTTCACTATATGAGGCTATACATCCCGCGGAGATGTCGTACAACAATCGCATTGAGTCTATTAAAAGCCTTATGAAGATTGGCTATCAGACGGGGATGGGAATGATGATAGGGGTACCAGGACAGCAAGTTGATGATATTGTAGACGATTTACAACTTATCGCCACTTTACGTCCACAGATGGTTGGTATAGGTCCATTTATTCCCCATCCGGCAACACCATTTGGCAATTTTCCGGCAGGAGATATTGACACAACACTCAACGCAGTTGCCATCACTCGCCTATTATTGCCACACGCGCTGATACCTGCCACAACGGCACTTGCAACGCTCTCGGCAGATGGGCATAAATTGGCACTCGGCTCTGGTGCAAATGTAATAATGCCCAATCTATCTCCCACATCTGTTCGCGGTAAGTATGAAATTTATGCAGGCAAAGCCGCGAGTGGAACAGAGGCCATTGAGGGTATTAAAGCTCTTGAAACGGAGATTAGCGCAATAGGATATAGAATTAACTACGCAAAAGGAGATTACAATGACACAATATAATCCACATTCAACAACAGCAGAGCAATTTATCTCTCACGCCCGTATAGTCGAAGTGCTTGAGTATGCGAAGGCTCACCGAGGCGATAAGGCTCTGATTGACGACATACTCACAAAAGCAGCCGAGGGGCGTGGGGTGACCCATACTGAGGCGGCTGTGCTGATGGAGTGTGAGGATAGAGAGGTCGTAGAACGTATATTTACTATAGCTCGTGCAATCAAAGAGCGCATATATGGCAACCGCATAGTGATGTTTGCACCGCTATACCTCTCGAACCACTGCATCAATGGTTGCACATACTGTCCTTACCACGCCACAAATCGAACCATTCCTCGCCGAAAGCTCACTCAGGAGCAGATTGCAGCCGAGGTTATAGCTCTGCAGGATATGGGACATAAACGTCTTGCCCTTGAGACCGGTGAGCATCCGACACTCTCGCCTATTGAGTATGTACTTGAGTCAATAGATACGATATACTCTATTCGTCACCGCAATGGAGCTATTCGTCGCGTCAATGTCAATATAGCCGCTACTACAGTAGAAAACTACCGCCGTCTGCATGATGCAGGCATTGGCACATACATTCTCTTTGAGGAAACCTATAACCGCGAGGTATACAATCTCCTACATCCAACAGGACCTAAGAGCGACTGGGCATACCACACTGAGGCTATGGATAGAGCCATGGGGGGCGGAATTGACGATGTAGGTATTGGCGCACTCTTTGGACTTACCGACTACCGCTATGACCTTGTAGGACTGCTTATGCACGCCGAGCACCTTGAGGCAACCTTTGGCGTTGGTCCGCACACTATTAGCGTTCCACGCATTCGCCCTGCGGATGATATAGACCTGAGCAAGTTCCCAAATGCAGTTACAGACGAGGTCTTCAAGCGCATCGTGGCAATCCTTCGCATTGCGGTACCATACACCGGCATGATTATATCAACTCGCGAGAGTGCCGACTGCCGAAGAGAGGTGCTTGATATTGGCGTATCTCAGATTAGCGGAGGCTCAAAGACCACCGTAGGTGGTTATGCCGAGAGCGCTGAGAGTGAGGGCTCTGAGCAGTTTGATATCTCTGACCATAGAACTCTGGACCAAATTGTCGGCTGGCTGTTAGAGCTGGGATATGTACCGAGTTTCTGCACAGCCTGCTACCGCGAGGGCAGAACAGGAGACCGCTTTATGAGCCTTGCTAAGGCTGGAACAATTGGTAACTGTTGTGCACCAAATGCACTGATGACACTTAGCGAGTACCTCTGTGACTACGCCTCTGAGAGTACAAAGCAGGCTGCAAAGAGTATTATTGCTCAAGAGGTTGCAAAAATCCCATCAGAGCGAGTGCGAGAGATTACTCAAAATAGAATAGAGCGAATAATTAACGGAGAGCGAGATTTTCGCTTTTAGACTATGAAAACCCCAAATTCTGAGAGAGTACATATTGCCTTTTTTGGCAACTGCAACAGTGGCAAGTCGTCGCTCATTAACGCTATTACAGGCGAGCAGACAGCTCTTGTTTCAGAGGTTGCAGGTACAACAACGGACCTTATCAAGCGCGCTGTAGAGCTACCAAACGTAGGCGCCGCAGTACTAATAGACACCCCGGGTCTTGACGACAATACAACCCTTGGAGCTCTTCGCACAGAGCAGAGTCGTAAAGCGCTGATGCAGACAGACATAGCGGTAGTATTACTACCCGTAGAGGATAGTTTTCTGACCCAAATTCGCTCACTTGAGATTCCAATTATTGCGGTTACATCAAAGGCGGATATTGCCACAGAGGTTTACGAAAATTCTATTGCCGTCAGCTCAGCTACGGGCTTGGGCATTGAGCAGTTAATAGCTGCAATAGCCAGTTGTGTTGAGAATCAAAGCCGACTGATTACAGAGAACATTTGCAACTCTGGCGACACTGTTCTGCTTGTCATGCCACAAGATAGCTCTGCACCAAAGGGGCGTCTTATAAAGCCTCAGGTGGAGGTTATCCGTGAGCTGCTTGACCGAGGATGCACAGCCGTTTGCTGTCAGCCTGATAGAGTAGAGGCGACACTTAGCACCCTTGCAACCCCTCCGCAGGTTATTATTACTGACTCATCAGCCTTTGCTGTTGTAAAACCACTTGTTCCGCAGGGTGTACGATTTACATCGTTCTCAATTCTATTTGCCGACTACAAGGGTGATATTGAGCTATTTAGAGCTGGTGCAAGGCATCTTCTTTCTCTGCCAGCAACAGCAAAGATACTTATTGCCGAGGCGTGTAGCCATACTCCGCAAAATGAGGATATTGGGCGCGTAAAACTACCTCGACTACTTCGTAAACGTCTGGGCGAGGATATTACAATCGACACGGTTTCGGGTACAGATTTTCCTGCAGACCTTAGTTCATACGACCTGATTATCCACTGTGGAGCCTGCATGTTTACACGTAGGTATGTTCTCTCGCGCATTGCGCAGGCTAAGAGACAAGCAATTCCAATGACCAACTACGGCGTAGCTATTGCGGCGCTGCAAGGCATAGAGACCGATAACTAAAACCTAAAATTATGATATACTTTGACTCTGACTACACCGCAGGTGCACATCCGGAAGTTCTTGATGCTCTGTGCGCTACAAACAACCTTCACACTGTTGGATATGGATGTGATAGCTATACAGAGAGCGCCAAAAATCTAATTCGTCAAGCGTGCGGCACAGAGGATGCACGTGTTTTCCTGCTTGTTGGAGGTACACAGACAAATGCAACGGTCATTGATGGCATTCTTGCCCGCCATGAGGGTGTTCTGGCGGCAGAGAGTGGACATATTGCTGTTCACGAGTCAGGAGCTATTGAGGCTTGTGGACATAAAGTGCTAACTCTACCCCACCATCAAGGCAAGGTGAAGGCTGAAGATGTAAAGCTATTTATTGATGAATTCTACCGCGACGAGACTTTCGAGCATATGGTAGCGCCAGGGATGCTGTACATCTCATTTCCAACAGAGTATGGTACTGTATATACGCTTAAAGAGCTAGAACAACTGAGCGAAGTGTGCCATAATGCCGATATACCTCTGTATATAGATGGTGCTCGCCTCGCATACGGTTTGGCTGCTGAGGGTGGCGATGTCACACTCCAGGATATTGCACGTCTTGCTGATGTTTTCTACATCGGAGGTACAAAGGTAGGCGCTCTATTTGGCGAGGCTGTGGTGGTAACAAATCCCAAGCTACTTAACCACTTTACACCACTTATTAAGCAGCATGGTGCACTGATGGCAAAGGGACGACTTCTGGGTGTTCAATTTGAGGCGCTATTTAAGGGTAACCTATACTTTGAAATTGGTAAGAAGGCTGTAGCTCAAGCACTTAAAATCAAGGAGGCATTTACCTCGCGTGGATATACTTCCATTGTGGACTCAACTACAAATCAGCAGTTCTTCCTGCTGCCCAATAGCCTTATAGACCACCTGCGAAGCAATCACATCAGCTTTGAAAATTGGGGTGTCAGAGGAGCTGAGCAGACCACCGTTCGTTTCGTCACCGGATGGGCGACAACTCAGAGCGATATTGATGCACTCATTGCGCTACTTTAGAGCAACTCAACCCTATTGTTTGCCCCTATAGAGTTTTTATCAACCTCTACGACTCTCTCTCCGCCATACTGGAGCAGAGTGTCGTAGAAGTGTTTGTCATGCCGTTTACAGAGCGAGTGGACAAGCTCGTGGATAATCACCGCATCCACGAACTCCGCCGTACACTTCATCAAAAAGTAGGAGAGACTTACAACACCCGACTTATAATGGTAATAGCCCCATGACTTAGCCACCACCCTGCACCTTGAATAGTATAACCCCGTCTGCGCAGAGAGTACCGCCACACGCTGCGGCAAATACTCCTCGGCAGCACGCTTTAGCAGACCCACACCATATTTAATAATATACTCCCGCACGCAAGGGTTGTCAAAATTAACATCGTATGGAGCAATAATCGTATAGATCTCGCCATTTTTCTTATAACTATACCCTTCTCTCTGCCCGCGCTCTATTCTCAACTTAAATAGCGGAAAATTAATCTCAAAATTTTCATCAATGCGTCCATAGTCATACCCCTGCCTGCGCCAATCGGCATTGACAAGCGCTCGACAAATGTGCGCAACCGCCATATCATATGGTTCGCTAACATGCTGATTTACATAAGTATGCCCCGCAGCAAAACTCACCTGCGCATAGTCTGTTCTCGTGGACAAATGCACGCGAATCTCTCCAAACTCACTATCGGCAAATACCTCATGCTCAGGCAATTGTCTTCTACGCTCCCCTAACTGAGCCACTACAGCCTCATAATCCTTTTTCGCCCAGTCACTATAGCGGCCACAACTGATACCATACCACCTTAATGCCGCCTCAAGATTTCTCTCAACACCGTAGCCGTGGCTGTGACAATAAGCAAGATAGTACTCGGCACTTGTGTAACAATCTACCACCGCACGACGTAGCAGAGCTATAGCGTCAGCATAACGCCCACGCTTAATCAGAGATTGCGCTTCACTAAACTGTCGCTCCTTTAACTCCCTGCTGTAGTACCCCTCGCCCAAATTGTAAAACATAGCGCAAAGTAAAAAACACACACATACATATACAAGCAAGGTCGGGTAAAGATTACCCGACCGAAACTATGCTTGAGCTTAAATTAGTTCTCTGGAGTAGCCTCAGCAGCAGGAACCTCTGCCTGAGGAACTGCAACCTCAGCCTCTGCAGGTGCTGCGATATCCTCAACAAGAGCTGCAGCCTCAGCAGCAACAGGGCTCTGAGCTGGCTTAGTATCCATTGCGAGTGTAGCGAAAAGGCTCAGTGCAAAGATTGCAACAGCAAGACCCCAAGTAGCCTTCTCAAGGAAGTCAGCAGTCTGACGAACACCCATAACCTGGTTTGATGCACCGAAGTTAGAAGCCATGCCGCTCTTAGGATTCTGAACAAGTACTGCAAGCACCATAAGTACGCTTGCGATAAGAACTAATACAATACAAAGTGTATACATACTATTAAATAAAATTATAAATTTTTCAATTTTTCTATTTGGTCTGCAAAGTAAGCACTTTTTTTCGGATTTAGCAAACTTAATTTGCGATATATTTCAATTGCCTGCTTTTTTAGCCCCTGTAGAGCGTAAATTTCTGCAAGTTCTTCGCTCACAAGGTCATCTTCATCGTCAAAATTTGCCTCAGTAGTAATCTCCTCAGCATCATCGCCCGCCTCAGCCACTATGCGATAGTCACCCATTTTGAGGAATCTATCTATAAGCTGACCGCTCGTCACTGCCGCAAGGCTCTCGACATCCACCTCCATCAGCTCAAGCGCACTCACACCGCGAGAGGTTGCAAGCAGGCTCTGCAGTGGTGAGTGGTTATCCTCCACAGCGCGCAGGAGTGTACACCACGGATATTGCTCCGTAGAATAGTTAGCCAAAACAGTCTTAACGCTCTCCATACCCTACCAATTTGATGCTGCTGCTTGGAAAATATCGGTAACAAGTTGCTCTACAATCTGCGGAATCAGCTCGCTCTCAACCTCGGTAAGCAACTTTGTAGAGTCATAATCTGCATATGCCGAGAAGTTACGATTGAACGACATCTTGTCATCAATAGCATTTGTAAACTTAACCTTCACAGAGATTGTCAAGCGGTTCTGTAGCGCATAATCGCCACTAGATACCGACGAGGTGGTTGAGCTATAGCCCACAATCTCACCCTCAAAGGCAAAATCACCACCCTCCTCAACCTGCATAAGCGATGTACGGCTGGCAAATCGCTGCGTAAGCTCATCGGTCATTGTTGCACTAAGCACCGGCGCAACCATTGGTGCATTATTCGGGAAGTATGCCACACTAAAGGTCTTGGCATCTGGTGGAATAGATGCACCTGAGAGTGAATATTTCACCGTGCATGACACCAAAACGGCTGTCAGCGCTATTACAAGAGAGAATAATATCCTTTTCATAATCAACATTTACTCTTCAATTCCTAACTCCTTAATACGACGATAGAGTGTTCTCTCGGACATAAACAGCTCCGCTGCTGCTGCACGACGCGAACCATTATGGCGACGCAAAGCCCTAAGAATCTGCTCCTTCTGCATATCAGCCTTGGTAGCTGGCTGTGGCTCCTCATCTACAATCTCCTCAGCATATTCCACCTCTCCCGTTGATGCATGTGGAAGAAGTGCAGCCACCTCATGATGGTGTGCCTCGCTGCCCATAGGTTGAACATGCTGCATAGCGTTATATCCGCCCATTCGGTAGAGAATCTGCTTCACCTCATTAATATCGGCACGCATCTCAAAGAGCACCTTATAGAGCAATTCTCGCTCGGTATTCATATCATCAAACGACGAGGCTCCTGCAACACTCGGCATACTCATCCCCTGCTCCGGAGTGAGGTAGCGCTCAAGAATTTGAGGTGTAATATTGCGCTCTGACTCTATAGCGGAGATCTGCTCTGCCACATTCTTCAGTTGGCGGATATTTCCACGCCAAGAGTAGTGTTCAAGCATATTTCTTGCTGCCGCATCAAGCGCAATTGACGGCATACGATAGCGTGTTGCAACATCAGAAGCGAATTTACGGAAGAGCATATATATATCCTCAGGACGCTCACGGAGAGCCGGCACAGAGATTGGTACAGTAGCCAGACGATAGTACAAGTCCTCACGAAAACGACCCTCACGAATTGCTCGTTGAAGGTTATTATTTGTCGCCGCAACAACTCTCACATTAGTCTTCTGTACACGCGCCGAGCCCACACGAATAAACTCTCCCGTCTGGAGTACACGCAGCAGGCGCACCTGTGTAGAGAGAGGCAGCTCACCCACCTCATCAAGGAAAATAGTACCGCCATCAGCCTCCTCAAAATAACCCTTGCGTGAGTCTACAGCACCAGTAAAGGCACCCTTCTCATGACCAAAAAGTTCCGAGTCTATTGTACCCTCTGGTATAGCGCCACAGTTCACAGCTACATACTTATTATGCTTACGAGCTGAAGCAGAGTGGATAACCTGCGGAAAGAACTCCTTACCCACACCACTCTCACCGGTAACCAAAACCGTTAAGTCTGTAGGTGCAACACGCAGAGCAATCTCCAAAGCACGATTAAGCAGCTCGGAGTTACCGATAATACCGAAACGCTGTTTTATAGATACTACATCTGCCATACTACTCCGCATTTTGAGGAATCTCTATCATAGGTATACGTTGTGCATCCATCCTTGCATCCAAGTCATCACTCGGCACTGTGACCATAGTATAGATACCATAAGCCAAAGCTAGCAACGCACCCAATATAACGATGCCGGCAAACCACATAACAAAGCCACCACTACGGCGCTTATTTGCACCCTTACCAGGCGCAGCTGAAGGAGTTGAAACCGGTATAGGTGTCACTGGAGATACTGGAGTTGTCACTGCTGCAGGTCTTACAGGCTCTGCCGCCGCTGCAGGGATAGCCACTAGAGCAGGCTTTGTAGAGTCAAAGGTTATGACACCCTCTGCTGTTCTGTGAAAAGTTCCCAAGTCAGCCACCGGGCAGATATTACCCTGCATAAGAGCGTGTCTAATCTCGAAGATAAAACGGTCAATCTTTCCCGCCGCCTCAATCTCTCTCATGCCCTGAGCTACTAACAAACCACGCAAAACTCCATCATCACTCTTGAGTAGCTCCGAGAAGATAATATCACCATCGCCCTTGACTACAAAGGCTCCAAAGGATGGGATTACCAATCTACGATTGCTCTTCAAGTATTCATTTATAGTATCGACTACCATAGTTATATATATAATTCGTCGCAAAATTAATAACAATTTACGAAAACAACAAATCAGACTATCATCGATTACCTATTCAAATTGTCGCCATATATAACTAAAATACATCACATTTTTTTAATATATATCTCCAAAACATTCCAAAAGTATTAAAAAACCTCTGTTCATGGGGAAAAAGCACGATTTCATTGAAATTATTTTCAATCATCACTACAAAATCTTACTTTTGCAACGCAATTGCTATGTATATGAAAAAATTATTCACATCACTAGTGTTAGCGCTCTGTCTCAGTGCGTGCAGCGTGGATATGGATGTTACTCCTCCAGATGTTGCTCCTAACAAAAAGATTGAGGTTAGCATTGGTCAGACACTAAACATCAAGAGCCGCACAACTATTGGCGACGACGGACACTCTGCCGAATGGTCTAAGGAGGACAAAATCGCCATTTGGGCTGAGGACTCACAGGGAAACTTCGCCCTCAATGCGGAGACTTTCTTTCTCTATCGCTATGTTTCAGGCCTTGACAATGTCATCTTCACGGCATTTATAGACCCTATGCCAAGCGACAGCTACACCTACTACGCAGCCTATCCAATTCCTAATTCCGTAGACGGAACAAAGGCAACATACACCATTCCGGCTGTGCAGCAGGGCGATAATTTTGTCGGTTCTGCCGACATTATGGTCGCCACACCAGTCACCGCCCCAGAGCTTGCCGAGGGCGTTGTGAGCAACCTCGACCTCCGCTTTACACACAAGATGCATGCGCTCAGAATAACTCTTCCAGGCGATGGCAAACTGGATGATATGCCTATTGATCGCATTGAGTTTATGTTCCCGGCAGAGGTTGTGGGTGATGTTATCGTAGACGCTGCCAATCCTGATGCACCTGTAGCATTAACAAATGCAAGCAGAAATTTAACCGTTACTATTCCTAACGGCTATAAAGCAGGTGGATATATTTGGGCTACCATATTCCCAACACAAATCGCAGGAGATATTAAATATCGGGTACATGCAGGTGAGTATATCTCAGAATATCACACTATCTCTCTTAATAAGACTTTGCAGGCATCTCATATAACCCCTATGAGTATACCTATTCCAAACCTCTTAAAGACTACTATTACTATTGACATTACAGACAACTATTTAGGCGAGCAATTCAATACTCTAACAATCACTGATACTGAGAGTAACACTTCAAAGACATTCGCTGCAAATAGTCAGAATGTTTACGATATTTACATCAGTGGAGAGATTAGTGCTGATGAATTTAAGGGTAGAGTGTATAATCTTCGTTATGAGAGTGACAATGCTATTGTTGAGAATAGTATTACTCTAAGCAATTTTACCCCTTATAAACAGAACAAATATGCTACTGTTGTTCCATATTTGATGTTTGAAGATTTCACCTCTATTCATACCAATTTTGAAAAAGATGATGAAAGAGCGGCTAGCATCATGTCAGCAGATGGTATGCTATTGAATGATTACATGAGTGTCAGCGGATGGAACGCAGCTCACGTAAAGGGCGTTGCAGGACAGAGCGTTCGTGTAAATGTTCGTCATCAATCAACTTTGGGTGTAACGCGCTCAAATGGTCGTCTTGACTCTCCATCACTAAAGGCTCTTAAACCAAATGCGAGTGTAAAACTACTAGTGCAATTTGATATGGGTGCCTATGTCAACTCTGGATACTCAAGTAATAACAATGTATTCTGTATGGCTGGTATCCACTCACAAGCTGAGGATAGCCCAATTGGTGGAGTTGTGACAACTCAGGTGTTTGGCAATGTTTCTGATGATAAATCTCGTGTTTCAGGACAATTTAGCACACTTTGCCTAACCACACCAAACATTGCAAATAGTTATACCAACAATAGTTTTGATGCAGCATTCCCAACATACTCATTTACAGCTGCCAATTGTACTGCTGCAACCCGTATATGCTGGATTCCTTGTTGTAATCAATCTGAATGGCGTTCTTCAAAAAATGCACACTATTACTTATACATAGACAACATTCGAGTATCGATTCAAAAGTAACAAACACAAACCATAAAAGCTATGAAAAAAGTATTTCTTTTCGCACTCTCTGCACTAATGCTTGCAGGCTGTCAGAAGGATAATTCTGTACTGGCTACTGCCGGCGAGGGCAAGATTGCAATCAACGCATCCGCATCGGGTGTGGTTGAGACAAGAGCAGATGGCGTTCAGGTGGCTACACCTCAGCTCTCTGACTTTTCACTTCTTATTACAGGTAACAACTTCGAGAAGTCTTGGAGCAGCCTGACAAACTACCGTACAGATGACGAGCGATATATCGCCGGCACCTATACCGTAGCAATTGCATGTGGCGACAGCAGCCAGGAGGGTTACAATCTTCCAGCGTTTTCTGCCTCAAAGAGTGTTGAGGTTCTTGACCGCAACAGAACTACAGAGGTAGCTCTCACAGCGACCGTTGCTAATGCTATCGTGGCTATTCAGACCACTGAGGCATTTAACAACTACTTCCCAGTGAGCGAGTTTACTGTTACCACCACTGCAAACAGCTTTGAGTACAACAAGCACAGCTCTGAGCATCTGTTTGTTGCTGCAGGTCAGAATGTTAAGATTGACTGTTCTTGCATTCGTCAGTCAAATCTTGCTGCAAACAAGAGCGAGGCTTTGGCTACACAGACAATCTCAAACACCACTGCTGCAACACGCTATGTTGTAACTTACGACCTTACAACAGTTGGTGGCGTATCAATCACAGTAAAGCTCAACCAGACAATCATTGGCACCATTGAGGTAGAGACAGAGCTTAATCCTAACGCATAAAACAATTACGCAATATGAAACTTATCAAGAGTACACTATTATTGGCACTTACTGCACTATTTGCAGTTAGCTGTCATGAGGGTTTGCGTATTGATGATTCAACATCACACGCAAACATGGGATACTTATCTCTATCAGCACTTAGCGTAGAGCTTGTATCAGACCACAAGCCAGTAGACGGCGAGCTTAGCCGTGCCGAGGCTACTTCACGTGCAGCAGTTGATATTAACACCTTCGACTGCGCAATCTACGACCAGAGCGGTCAGACACTTATTAAGTCATTCAAGTATGGTGCTCGTCCAAGCGAGGCTATTGAGCTTGAGGCCGGCAAGTATATCTTCAAGATGATCTCTGGCGAGATTCCTGGTGCTGAGTTCGAGTGCCCAATCTATGGTCTTACCGAGCCATTCACTATTGTTCGTAAGCAGACAACTGTTCTTGACGAGCTTGTTTGTACACTTCAGAACATCCAGGCATCTATTAGATACTCTGCAGACCTTCGTGCTGCGCTCTCTGATGACACTACTGCAACTCTTACAGTGGGTAGTTCATCACTTGTTTTTGGCGTAGACGAGACTCGCTCAGGATACTTCAAGGCAGAGCAGGCGCTTAACGACATTGACGTGCTTGTAAAGGGTATGTACACTCAGGAGGGCAAGGAGCCTGCAGCATTCGAGTTTAACACAACTATCAAGAATGTAAAGGCTGGTCAGTATAGCGACATTGAGCTCTATGTTGAGTACTCTGGCGAGGGTAACATCTCTATCAGCGTAACCATTGACGGTTGGGTTGTAGACCAGAGCATCGTTTATGACCTTGCAAAGCTTATCTCTGAGGATGTAATGGTAGACGATGATGACAAGCCAACACTTACACTTGTTGGTGGCGATATCGATGCTGAGGTTCTCCTTGCACAGACAGACTTTGACCAGAATGGCAACTACACCAAGAATTTGGTGGTTGACGTAACATCAAAGAGTGCAATTACATCACTTGTTGTTGATATTGCATCTACAAACCCAACTATGGCAGCTTCACTTGCTGAGTACGGCCTTTCATCATCAATCGACCTCTGTAATGCAGGTGCAGCTAGCGGTGCGCTTAAGTTGATGGGTCTGCCAGTAAACGACCAGGTTAAGGGCAAGACTGCTGTAACTTACAACATCACTGGCCAGATGAAGCTTCTCAAGGAGCTTGTTGGTACACACACCTTTACTATTACCGTTACAGACGAGCAGGGTGGTGCAACTACTAAGGCTCTTGTAATCACCGTTCAGGGTGAGCAGGTTGGTCCAGTAGCAATTCTTAAGGGTCTTAACATTGACGAGCGTCACACAGTAGTTGAGGGTCTTTCAATTGACGTTGTTGTATCTGCAACATCAGGCATTAAGGAGTTCACTGTACAGATTGTATCAGATGTTCTTACTCCAGATCAGCTTGGTGGTGTTGGTCTTTGCGATGTGCTTAACCTTGTAGAGCCAACAGCCTCTTACTCAACTGTAGACCCTACTTTTGATGCTTCAGGTATTGCAGCTTCGCTCACAAACTTCGGTTTCCCTACAGGTGATCAGGTAAAGGACAAGACAACTGTAGAGTTTACAATCACTCCATTTTTGTCATTGCTCGCATTTACCGGTGCTGGTAACCACGACTTTGTTATGACCATTACCGATAACGACGGCAATACTACAGTTAAGACACTGATGATTAAAACATTATAATAAGGCAGAGCTATGAGAAAAATATTTAATTTTATCGTATGCGCATCCTTTGCGCTTCTATCTGCCGCATGTAGCAATCAGGCAGATCAGAGCCTCGAAATGGCAGAGAACGAAGGTGTTCTTGCGCTAAATATTGACTTTGAGTCTACTCGTGCAGAGCTTGATGCAAATGCAGAGTTCGAGCTCAAAATCTACCGCTACGCAGCCAACCAGGAGAAGGAGTTGGTTCGTAAGTATACCTCTCTAACTGAGGTTCCACAGTATATCTGGCTTATCAAAGATAACTACTGCGCTCAGGTAAAGGTGGGAACTAAGGTTCTTGCATCATTTACCGACAAGTACTACACCGGTACTGCAGACTTTGCTATCACAGCAGGCAGCGTTGCTAATGTAACTGTTGAGTGCGAGATGGTAAACGTTCCAGTAGCTGTTGCATATGACACCACTGTTGCTAAACACTTCACTGGTGAGTACTATACTTATGTATCTTTGGCAGACAGCTTTAACCTTGACGCAGCAAAGGCTGGCTCAGTTCCTACACTGAAGTATACAGATAGCGCTGAGGGTTATTTCCTTATGCCAGAGGGTGCTACAAAGCTGAGCTGGTACTTCTACGGTACTGACGGTCAGACTCCAGTAACTACAAGCGGAGTTATCGAGAATATCGAGCCACAGAAGCTCTATACTCTTAAGTTTAAGTACTCTAAGGATGCTCCTGGCGGTCTTACAATCGTGGCTACAGTAGATACATCTGTTGAGCACCGTAACGATAAGGTGGCATTTAGTCCAGACCCAACTGTTAAGGGTGTAGGCTTTGATGTAAAGACTCCTTATAACTATACCTCTGGTACTCGTACCTACAATGTTGTTGCACTTGATACTATCAAGTCACTCAACATCACCTATGGCGATACTACATTCGACCTTATCAATAGCACATACGAGGGTATTGCTGTAACTAAGGTATCTGCTAAGGAGTATAGCGTTGCCCTCTCTGAGCAGTTCTTCGCAAACCTCTATGGTGGTGCACAGACCTTTGCCTTCCGTGTTAAGGATGCAAGTGGTGGTGTAGGCTATCAGGAGTGTGTATATAACATTCAGGGTATCTTGCCTATCAACGCTTATGACCTCTGGTTTAACACAGCAGACTTTAGCGCCTTCTCATTCAGCGGCAACATTACCATCGGCTATCGTCTTAACGGTGGCGAGTGGAAGCAGCTTGCAGTATCTGCTGCAGGTGCTGCAAATACCTACAACGCATCAGCTACCGACTTCGCTGCAGGCAAAACATACGAGTACGCTCTCTTTGCTGCAGGTGCTCAGGTTGGTAAGTCTATGACTATCAACACCCCTGCAGGCTCACAGATTCCAGAGGCTGGCTTTGAGGTATGGAATAAAGCATCAGATGAGGCTATGTGCCCTGCTGCTGACCTTGGAGCTATCTACTGGGACACTGGTAACCACGCAACTGCAAAGCTTGTTGGCTCACAGCTCACAGTGGCATCTGATGACGTTCGTCCTGGTTCTACAGGAACTAAGAGTGCATACATGAAGTCTATCAAGGCTGCAGTTATGGGTATGGGTAAGTTCGCTGCTGGTAACCTGTTCGTTGGTCGCTTTGTAAAGGTTGACGGTATGGGTGGTATCGTAGAGTTTGGTCGTACATTCGACTTTACAGCTCGTCCAAAGGCACTTCGTTTCTGGATGAAGAACAACGAGGGTGATATCAACGAGGGTAGCCACACTACAGGAAAGGACCTTGCGAAGGTTTACTGCTGCTTCACAGATCGTAAGTTTACTGTCAACACAAATAAGCAGGAGACATTCTTCACACCTGACCTTGCTACTGAGGGTATCCTTGCAGCAGGAAGCTGGGAGACTCACGACAGCTACAACGAGTGGACTCAGATTGAGATTCCTATCACATACAAAGAGGGTGTAACCACAAAGCCTACACTGCTTGTTCTTACATTTAGCTGCTCTGGCTATGGTGACTACTTCACCGGTTCTACAGAGAGTTATATGTATGTGGACGATGTAGAGTTTGTATACTAATTCAACTGCTCTCCCCTTCGGGGGAGGGCATTTATAACAGATAATACGGATGTTTTTGAACAAAAAATTGGCGGTATTTACCGCAGCCATATTGATTACATTCGGTGCATCTGCTCAACAAACTACAGAGGCTCAGAGCTATGAGCTACTGAGAAGCGAGCAGCGTGAAAACCGAGGCATATCAGATATGAAAACCCACATTGTTCCAAAAGGGCAGTGGGTCTTTGGTGGTAGTTTGACCTACTCTACACACAACAATTCCAACTACTCCTTCCTCATTATTGAGGATATAGAGTCTAAGGGCTACTCAGTAAAGGTAAGCCCTCTTATCGGTTATTCACTCGCCCCTAACTCTATTATTGGAGTGCGAGGCACCTATGGCCGTTCATATCTCAATATGGTCTCTGCGACTCTCAATCTTGGTGAGGGTGATGGTGCGCTGAATTTCGGAGTAGACTACTACTATATGCTCAAACATTCGTACGATGTAGCAGCTATTTGGCGTCAATACATTCCACTGGGACGCAACAAGCGTCTTGCTCTCTTTGCTGAGTTTCAGCTTGCTATGGGTGGCTCACAGTCTAAGTTTGCTGAGGGTCAGCCTATCCGCGGAACATATGCCAAGGGCTTTAATGTCTCGCTGGGAGCAAATCCGGGTGTTGTTGCGTTTATTACAAACAATATGGCACTTGAGCTCAATGTCGGCATTCTTGGTTTGGGCTATTCTCACACAAAGCAGGTGCACAACCAGATTACCACTGGACATAGCTCATCAAGCATGATGAATTTCAAGGTTAATATACTCTCCATCGGTTTGGGAGTTGCGTTTTACATCTAATATTCGGCACAAATGAAGAGGTTAATTACAACACTACTGCTCCTTTGCGCCGTTGGAACTATCATGGCGCAGGATATGAGTCAGAATTTGACTCAGACAACTGTTAAGCACAAGCGCACTCCTCGCATAGACCGCGAGATTGGCAGCAACAAGTTTGTCTTTAAGGGTGAGTCTATGATGGGTCTTACAGTATCATACGGAACTCTTGAGAGTGACGATAGCGATTTAGGACTTATTATCGACAATATCAACCTTCATGGCTCAATGTTTACCATTAAGCCTCACTATGGCTACTTCTACCGTGATAATCAAGCCGTAGGTGTGCGATTGGGATATACATACGCTGACGGAGCACTTGACAAGATTGGTCTAAACTTAGGAGAGGCAAACGATGTAAACATCTCGCTTGGCGACCTTGGTTATAGCAACCGTGCGTACTCAGCAGCTATCTACCACCGCTCCTATATGGCTCTTGACAAAAAGGGTCGCTTTGGACTCTTTGCAGAGTGGGAGCTCTCTGGTCAAATGGGTAGATCGGAGTTTAACTATCAGGCTGATGGAGCTGCTAAGAGCACAATCTCTGAGAACTACCGCATCAGATTGGGCTTTGCTCCAGGATTGTCTGTATATATCTTCCCAAATGTATGCGCTGGAGTGTCATTTGGTCTTGGAGGATTGCAGTATAACCACATCAGCCAAAAAGATGGCGAGGGTAATCATATCGGCAAGCGCGACTTCTCAAAGCTCCGCTTTGGTCTAAACCTTGCACAGATAAATATTGGCGTGAATGTTCACTTGTGGAACAAGAAAAAGGATAAATAATGAGAAAGTTTATAACTCTTATAGCTGCGCTGCTTGCACTGAGCTCTTGTATTGAAAACGATATTCCGTATCCAGTCGTTGAGATGGATATCTTGAATATCGAGGTTGAGGGGGCTATTAGCAAGCCAAATATTGACCGTGCAAATCGTAAGATTACTGTAGATATTGCCGAGAATATTGATATTCGCAATGTTAAAATTACAGCCATCGAGTGTAGTGAGGGCGCTACCCTCTCGCGCGAAATGGTGGGTACATTTGACATGCGCTATCCTCAGTACGTTATCCTCTCACTCTATCAAGACTATGAGTGGGTTATCGTTGCAAATCAGATCATTGACCGCCGCTTTAACGTTATTGGTCAGATTGGCGAGACAGAGTGGGATACAGAGCGTACCATTGCCAAGGTCTACCGCCGCGCAGACTTCGGTCTTGATACGGTGACTGTCACCCAGCTTCGCTTTGGTCCAAAGCCGGAGTATGACTTCCCAGAGGCCTCAACATTCCGTAATTTTAACAACGCTGACCACACCCAAACAGCTATTGTAGACTCATATGGTCGTCGTGAGATTTGGCGCCTTATTGTTGAGCCTAAAGAGGTGCAGGTAGATGTTACACGTGCCGTTGCTGGAGCTAAGGTTGTATGGCTCAAGGCAACAGGTATTGATGGTGCACAGACCGGTTTCCGCTACCGTGCAAAGGGTACTGAGGCGTGGGCCGAGCTTGAGGAGAGTTGGTACACCTCTCGCGATGGAGTTATTGAGGCGGCAATTCGCCACCTTACCCCTCAAACAGAGTATGAGATTATAGGCTATGCCGTATCTGACAAGGGTGAGCAGGTCTCAAATGTTATTATAGTAACTACAACTACAACATTTGACCTTCCAAATGCTCAGTTTAACGACTGGTCTACAGATGGTGGAACATACTATCCATATCTAAACCCAGAAAGCGCATGGTGGGGAACTGGTAACCCTGGCTCCGCAATTGCGGGCATAAACCTTACTACCCCACATACTGAGAATCTTGCTCCAGGTAAGAGTGGTATTTGCGCTCAGCTTTGGTCACAGCAGGCAAATGTATTGGGCATTAAGAAGTTCGCCGCTGGCAACTACTTTTCCGGCTCGTTTGCTGGTATCTCGGGTACAAATGGTGTGGTGCATTTTGGTCGTCCATTCACTCTCCGTCCAACAGCATTGCGTGGTTGGTTGAAGTACAACTGTGGCACTATTGACTGTGCTCCTGCAAAGCCAAATCCTAAAGTTCCTGCCATTGGCGAGCCTGACCGTGGTAGTATCTTTATTGCACTGGGTGATTGGGATTATAATGTCTACGGTGGTACTCCAGAGTCACCAGTTGCTGTAGATACAAGCAAGGAGTCCTCATTCTTTAACTCTTCAAATGAGGGTATTATCGCCTATGGAGAGATTCTCTATCATGAGAGCAAAGATTGGTATGAGTTTACTATTCCGTTAGAGTACCGCGATTTTGAGCGCACACCTACCCACATCATTATCGTAGCCTCTGGCTCAAGCTATGGCGACTACTTTGTCGGCAGTAAGGAGTCAATAATGTGGCTTGATGATTTTGAGCTTCTTTATGACTATGAATAGAACACTTAAAGAGTATATAGAGCGGGAGATTATCCCGCTTTACTCATCTTTTGACAAGGCTCACAATATTGACCACGTAGAGAGTGTTATCTCTCGCAGCCTAAGCCTTGCTCAACACTACGATGTAGATGTAGATATGGTCTACACCATTGCTGCGTACCATGATACAGGATTACAATATGGACGAGAGCTACACCACCTCCACTCTGGAGAGATTATTGCCTCCGATGTTCAACTGACCAACTACTTCACAGCCGAACAAATTGTCATCATGCGCGAGGCTGTTGAGGACCACCGAGCATCCTCAGAGCACACTCCTCGCACAATTTATGGGGCTATTGTTGCCGAGGCAGACCGCCTAATAGAGCCACTGACGGTCATCCGCCGCACTATTCAGTACGGACTCTCTCACTACCCTACCCTTACCGTAGAAGAGCACTTCACTCGCTGCTGCGAGCACCTACACGATAAGTATGGTGTAAATGGATACCTAAAGCTCTACATTCCCCACTCGGATAATGCACAACGACTTGCAGAGTTGAGAGATATTATAGCCAACCCAACCCTTCTGCGCTCTACTTTTGATACTATCTTTGCCGAGCAATAAACAACGCTGCAGACTTTTTGCGTTATTTTTTTACCCGTTTAGTTGCATATACGGTTAATTTTTACTACATTTGCATACGGAATAATCTACGGGTATGAGTATTTTACAAATACATGAATATTTATTCCCTCTCCGCGCAATCGGGGGGGGGATTTTTGTACCTACAACTCGCTAATCATCAACATTTTACCCACTTCAAAGGCAATAAGAGCAATCTTACCGCCTGCATTGCTATGCACATATACAAACAAACTTATTATAAACCAAATTTAAACACTATGAAAAACATTTTCAGAATTTTGATGGCTGTGGCTGTTCTGTTCACAGCATCATGCGCGAAGGAAGACATCAGTTCTTCTATCGGCGGCGGTGAGGTTGAAGTTACCTTCACTGCAAATCTTCCAGAGCTTGGTACTCGTGCCTATGGCGACGGTATTCAGGCTACAACTCTTCGTTACTATGTTTACGATAGTAACAACTCTTTTTTGGAGGGTTTATCTAACACAACTGGCGTTCAGATTAAAGTAGGCAGCACTACCACTGTAAACCTTGTTCTTATCAAGGGCATGACCTACAACATCCTTTTCTGGGCTGATAGCAATAATGGCTATTATACTGTAGAAAATGGTACTGTTTCGCTCGCTAACATTGATAGTATTAATGCAAACGACGAGTCTCGCGATGCGTTCTATGCTGCAGTAAAGGGCTTTAACCCTGCAGATGCTAATGCTGACACTACAATCGAGCTCTATCGTCCATTTGCTCAGCTCAACGCTAAGGTTACCAACATGGATGAGGTTAACAAGAGCATCACTGTAACTTCTACCACTATCTCTACAAAGATTTACACAACTTTCAATCCATTTGCTAAAAATGAGTCAGAGGTTGTTGGTGGTCTTACAGCTAATCCTGTTGAATTTACTGCAACTCCAATGACTGCTGAAGACATCGCAGCTGGTCACCTCTCAATGAACTACTTGCTCGCTCCTGCAGATGGTTGCGTTGCTGACGTTGCTTTCACCTTTAATAACAATAAGGGTGTTGCAATTACTGGCACTACTTACACAAACGTTCCTCTTAAGGCTAACTACCGCACTAACATCATCGGTGCGCTCCTTACTAATTCAACAGACTTTACCGTTGAGATTAAGCCTGCGTTTGGTGAGCCAGATGTTGAAGAGTGGGAGAGCATTGCAGATGGTGTTGTTCTGATGAACAATACCTACCTTATCACTTCTCTAAACGGTTTGAAGTGGTTTGCAGACGCAACTAACGGCATTACTCGCGCAGGTGGTAACACCTTTAAGGGTAAGACTGTTCAGCTTGGCACAGATATCGACCTTAATAACGAGCTTTGGACTCCTATTGCTGCAAATGGCAAATTTGAGGGTAAATTTGATGGTGGCAACCACACTATTAGCAACCTTAAGGTTAAGGTAGATGATAGAACTCCTGCTGGTCTGTTCGCAAGAGCAAGCTATGTAAGCAACCTCAAGCTTGAGAATGTTTCGGTAGAGGGTCACTACAAGGCAGGTGCTGTTGTTGGTGATGGTCTTTGCTCTCGCATTGAGAACTGCCATGTTCTTAATGGTACAATCGAGACTTCTCCTTTCAACAAGGACGACGGCAACCACGCAGGTGGTATCACCGGTTACCTTTCAGCTGAGAATAATGCTTGGGTTAAGAATTGCTCTGTTAAGAATGTAACTGTTATTGCATACCGTGACTGCGGTGCTCTTATCGGTACTGTAAATGGCAGCAAGAATATTGTGAAACTTGAGGTTAACGGTAACACAGTTGAGAATGTAACTGTTATCGCAAATATGTTGCCTGAGTATGTAGCGGATAAGGAACCTAACGCTGGCGAAATCGTAGGTCGTAACATCAAGAATGTTGACCTTACAGACAACACCGCTACAAATGTTGTTGTTGAGGTGCTTAAGTTTGATGAATACGACACTTTGGAGTTCAAGACCGCCGCAGGATTTGACATTATTGCTGCAAATATAGCTGAGCAGGATGGCTATGCTGGCAAGACTATAAAGTTGGCTAATGATATTGATTTGAATGGCGTAGATTTCGAACCAATTGGATATAATAATAGTTATAGCAACGACAACAAAATATACTTTGAGGGAACTTTTGATGGAAATAATAAGACCATCAAAAACCTCAAGCGTACAGACCTTACTTTCGCTAACAAAAGAGCAATTGGTCTCTTCTCACAAGTGAAAAATGCTGTAGTCAAGAACTTGACTATGGAAGACTTCGTAGCTGCAACATATGGCGGAGAGGCAGCAGCGATTGCTTGTGAGGCAGTTGGCGATTGTACATTTGAGAACCTCACTTTCAAGAAGGGTTCGGTTGTAGGTTTCAATAATGATACTGCTCCAGTTATCGGTTGGGCAAATAAAGGTAACTTTACACTCAAGAATATTGTAGTTAGTTCAGATGTTGTTATATATAGCTTGTGGGACGCATACGGTACTGCTTTGGGTGGTCTTATCGGTACTCTCGAGAGCCCAAGTACAGTAACAATAGATGGTGCCAATATTTCTTGCAAGGTA
>CAJGDC010000020.1 GCA_904502005.1 uncultured Alistipes sp. | reverse complement strand
AGGTAACCTACACTCTGTGAGAGGGCTTTCTGGGTACAATGGCGATGTGAATTGCTTGCAATGAATGGAGGAAAGATTGACTTGGGGAGCTTGCTCACAAAAGTCTATCTTTCAGACATTCGAGGTCGCGTCAGCGACTCACATCGCCCGCATCTGCTAAATGTCAAAGGCCTCACTACCAACAAAAAAAAGACGCCGACCTAAAAAAGTCAGCGTCTTGTGCCCAGAATAGGACTCGAACCTACACGTCTCTCAACACTCGCACCTGAAACGAGCGCGTCTACCATTTCGCCATCTGGGCTTTGACGTGGCAAAGATAGTAAAAATTTGGCATATGCAACTCTTTTGGTAATTTATTTTTGACCGTGACTATCGAAAATATAGAGCTGGCGCTCTCAAAATATGTCCTATTTGGCGGAAATATGCCAAATTAACCACTTTTGGAGTTGAAAAAACTTTGAAAACTTTTTGTGTTTCCGGAGTTTTCTGTAACTTTGTGCCCTGAAATTTTATATATAATATATAAGATGCAAAAAGAGCGTATTATAGAGAGAGCGGCTACGATGTTTGTAGAGCAGGGCATTAAGTCCGTCAGAATGGACGATATTGCCGGTGCTGTCGGTGTGTCAAAGCGTACCCTATACGAGATGTTTGAGAGCAAGGACAACCTTCTCTATCTTGCAATTCGTCATATGCAGAGCCACAAACTTGAACACATCAAGAAGAGCGTACAGAGCAGTAAGGACTCTCTTGCATATCTTTTTGAGAGCATGGAGATGATGCTTGACAACAAGGAGGCTCACCGTCGTATTTCTCACAATTTGCGTAAGTTTTATCCCGCAACCTTTGAGCGAGTGCGCAAGGAGGCGGAGGAGGAGAATGGTCGCCTACTATTCTCAATGATAAAGCATTACATCGACTGCGGCCTGATTCTTCCGACGGTAGACATTCGCCTTTCGGTAACAATTTTGTACTACACCGCAACCACGCTTGTTATTTCGGCAGGCAATATGTCACTGCCTGAAGGCGTTAGTCTTGAAGATGCGCTGAGCTATACCATTGTAAACTTCTTCCGTGGCATTGCGACCATAGAGGGAGTGCATCAGATTGATGAGTACATAGCCACCAAAAACAGAAAGTAAAAACAATAATAAAATAAGGTAATTAAACAGTTAAGTTATGAGAAGATTTTTGATGATGTTGGGCTTTGCAGCCTTGACTCTCTCCGCTTCAGCTGAGGAGCAGCAAGTAGCACAGCCAGAGCAGAAGTTGGTTCTCTCGCTTGAGCAGGCGCTTGAGATTGCTCTGAGTGAGAATCCGACAATCAAGATTGCCGATCAGCAGATTGAGATTAAGCGTTATGCCAAGCAGGGCACCTACGCAAGTCTCTATCCGCAAATTGAAGCTACAGCCTCTTATCAGCGAGTGATTAAGAAGCAGACTATGAGCATGGACTTCGGCGGTCAAACACAGACAATTAAGGTGGGTAGTGACAACTCCTTCAATGGTGGAGTGGCACTCGGCATGCCTATTATCAACGCACAGCTGTGGGAGAGCCTGAAGGTTTCAGCTCTTGATGTAGAGCTGGCAGTTGAGCAGGCACGCTCTTCACGCATTGACATGGTAGAGCAGGTAACAAAGGCGTACTACGGCATTTTGCTTGCAAAGCAGTCGCAAGAGCTCTATCAGAGTGTATATGACAACGCCGTGGAAAACCACGAAATTGTAAATAAGAGATTTGATGTTGGCTCTGTTTCGGAGTACGACCTTATCCGCTCAAACGTATCTGTTCAGAACGCCCTGCCAAACGTTATTGAGGCAGAGTACACCGTAACTCTCGCCCTCTGGCAGCTCAAGGCTCTACTTGGCATAGACCTTCAGCGCGAGATTGACGTTACAGGCTCACTGATGGATTATGTCCACGTGCTTGACAAGAGCTACGACATCTCTCAGCTCAACCTTGAGAACAACTCAACCCTCAAGCAGCTCGACATGCAGGAGCAGATGCTTGAGCATGCTGTAAAGATTACAAAGCTCGCCAACGTACCATCGCTCTCTGTAAATGCGGCTTATCTCTACACAGCCCTAGGCAATGATGGTAAGTTCTTCAAAAAGGAGGCTTGGAATCCATACTCATATGCGGGTCTACAGCTCAATATCCCAATCTTTGCCGGCAATAAGCGTCGTGCTGCTACTCGTGAGGCTAACCTCAACTTGTCAAACCTCAAGCTACAGCGCGAGAATGTAGAGCGTCAGCTCCGTGTAGGTATCGTTCAGTATCTGAACAATATGCAGTCAAGCGTTAAGAAGTACCACGCCTCTGCAGCCACTGTAGATCAGGCACAGCGCGGCTATGACATCGCCGTAAAGCGCTATGATGTAGGTCGTGGAACACTTGTAGAGATTGACAACTCACAGGTGGCACTTACACAGGCAGAGCTACAGCGTAACCAGTCTATCTACAACTTCCTTACAGCAAAGGTTTCGCTTGATAAGGTTCTTGGTGACTACAATTTTGATAATAAATAAAACGATATAAAGATGAGAAAATTTGTAAATTCACTGCTTGTTATCTGTGCAGTAACAGCAGTATCATGCGGCTCTTCAGACAAGGGCGCAAAGAAGGGTGAGGCTACTGCCGAGGTAGTGCTTCCAAAGGTTGAGGTGGCTTCTGTTGCCGCTAGAGAGGTTGTTCAGCAGGTTATCTTCACCGGCAATGTAGAGGCTGAGGTTGTAAATAACATCGCTCCACAGGCTCCACGTCGTATTAAAGAGATTCGCGTTGACGTTGGTGACCGTGTTCGTAAGGGCGATACACTTGTAAGCCTTGAGAACTCTGCCCTTGTACAGTCAAAGGCCCAGATGGACAATGCAAAGATTGAGTATGACCGTACAGACGAGCTCTACAAGATTGGTGGTGCATCAAAGTCTGAGTGGGACGCTCGCCGTCTGCAGTATGAGGTTGCAAAGGCAAGCTACGAGAACCTTCTTGAGAACACAACCCTTGTTGCTCCAATCTCCGGTATCGTTACCGCTCGTAACTACGACAATGGCGATATGGCTGGTGGTCTTCCGGTGCTTGTAATTGAGCAGATTCGCCCTGTAAAGATTATGATTAACATCTCAGAGAACCTCTTTGCTCGTGTACGCAAGGGTATGAAGGTGACTGTAAACCTTGAGGCTTATGGCGACGAGGACTTTGCAGGTACTATCGCTCGCATCTACCCTACAATCAACAATGCAACCCGCACATTTGCTGCCGAGGTTACCGTTCCAAACAACGATGAGCGCGTTCGCCCTGGTATGTTTGCTCGCGTAACACTTCCATATGGCAAGCAGACTCGCGTAGTTATTCCAGATCGCTCTGTAAACAAGCTTCTTGGTAGCGGAGACCGCTATGTCTACATTCTTGAGGCAGATGGCACTGTTCGCTACTCAAAAGTTGAGCTTGGTCGCCGTCTTGGTAGCGAGTGGGAGATAATCTCAGGCGTTGATGATGGAGCGTCAGTAGTTGTAAAGGGTGTTAATGCCCTTACAAATGGTTGCAAGGTAGAAGTTGTAAATAAGTAATCGATTTTTGAACATGAATATATACAAGACAGCAGTCAATAACCCGATTACGACGATACTTGTCTTTATCGCCGTTGCGCTGTTTGGTATCTTCTCGTTGGTAAAGTTACCTATCGACTTTATGCCACGAATTGATACGCCATATATTATGGTTATTACAGCCTACCCGGGTGCAAGTGCCGAGGATATTGAGGAGAATATCTCAAAACCTATGGAGAACGCCCTCAATGGTGTTGATAATCTGAAGCACATATCATCAAAGTCAAAGGAGAATATCTCAACTGTATTCCTTCAGTTTGAGTACGGTACAGACAATGATGTTGCGACAAACGACGTGCGCGACAAGCTCGATATGGCAAAGAACAACCTGCCAGACGAGGCAAATACCCCTATTCTCTTCAAGTTCTCTACAGACGAGATGCCAATTATGTTGCTCTCTGTAAAGGCAAATGAGAGCTGGAGTGGACTCTACAAGATTATCGATGAGCAGGTTGCCACCCCGCTTGCACGTGTAAGTGGCGTAGGTACAGTATCTGTTCAGGGTATCCCAGAGCGCCAGATTCAGGTCTACTGTGACCCATATAAGCTTGAGGCTTATGGTATGACTATCGAGGGTATATCTCAGATTATCGCATCAGAGAACCGTGCAATTCCAGGTGGTCAGATTGATGTAGGTTCAAATACATACTCAATGCGCGTAGACCAGGAGTTTACATCTGTAGAGGAGCTTAAGAGCCTTGTTATCGGTACTCGTGGTGGTGCAAACATCTATCTACGCGATGTTGCTACCGTAACCGATACACAGCAGGAGCGTGCTCAGGAGGTATACAACAACGGTGAGCGTACAGGTCTGATGGTTATTCAGAAGCAGACCGGTGCTAATGCCGTGCAGATCTCAAAGGATGTAAAGAAGGAGCTTGAGAAGATTATCCCTACTCTGCCTTCTGATATTCGTATCTCTCAGGTTGTTGATACTGCAGACAATATCCTTGACACTGCAAACTCACTGGTAAATACAATTCTTACCACCTTTATTGTGGTAATGTTCGTGGTAATGATGATGCTTGGTCGTTGGCGTGCGATGTTTATCATCATCCTCACCATTCCGATTTCAATGCTCTCGGCACTTATCTACCTGCTCTTTACAGACCAGACTCTCAACGTGGTAACAATGTCATCCCTCTCAATCTCTATCGGTATGGTTGTGGATAATGCCATTGTGGTGCTTGAGAACATCACCACCCACGTAGACCGAGGCTCACGCGTAAAGCAGGCGGCAATCTTTGCAACAAAGGAGGTAGGTCTGTCTATTATCGCATCAACACTCACAACCCTTGCGGTATTCTTGCCACTTACAATGATTGAGGGTATGGCAGGTGTGATGTTTACCCCAATGGGTTGGATGGTTACTATTACCCTTACAGTCTCTATGGCTGCGGCGCTGACCTTTACCCCTGTGCTCTGCTCGCTCATTATGAAGCAGAACCCTAAAAAGTCAAGCCTGCAGAAGTATGTAGACGCAGCGATGGGTTGGCTTGATAATGTATATGCGAAGGCTCTGCACTGGTGCGTTACTCACCGTAAAACATTCCTTGTGGGCGCTTTGGCACTCTTCGTAGGAACATTTGTCTTTATCGCACCAGCAGTAAAGACTGAGTTCTTCCCTATGCAGGATAATGGTCGTATTGCAGTTAAGGTAAAGCTCCCTGTAGGTACTCGTCAGGAGATTACTCGTGACGTAGCACTTCGAATTAGCAACCAGTTCCGCCAGAACTATCCAGAGATTACCGTACTCAATGCAACTCTCGGTGTGGCAGATACAGATAACGCCTTTGCCTCTATTCAGGATAACGGTACACACTACATCTCGTTCAACATCACCCTTACAGATAAGACCGAGCGTGAGCGTGGTCTTGCAGAGATTGGTGACCTTATGCGTAAGGACCTTGACGGCTACTCAGAGATTCGTACCTACGAGGTTGTTGAGACTGGTCAGGGCGGTGGTGCCGGTGGTCAGAGTAAGGTAGATATTGAGCTCTACGGATATGACTTTGAGGATACAGACCGCGTAGCAGAGGATATTAAGCAGATTATGCTTCAGGTTCCTGGTTGTACCGAGGTTACAATCTCACGCGATGAGTACACCCCTGAGTATCAGGTGCTCTTTGACCGCGAGAAGCTCTCAATGCACGGACTCAACGTAGCTACAGCAGGAACATTCCTCCGCAACCGAGTTAATGGTGCTACAGCATCTTACTTCCGCGAGGAGGGTGAGGAGTACGACATCCTTGTTCGTTACGACCGTAAGTTCCGCGAGTCGCTCGAGGAGATTGAGAATATCACCCTCTACAACACCACTACCGGTGCGGCTGTAAAGGTTCGCGACGTGGCTACAGTTATTGAGACACAGACTCCACCTGCTATTGACCGTAAGGACCGTAGCCGTTACGTAAAGGTTTCTGGTACTGTAGGTTACGGATATGCAATGTCTGACATTGTCGAGGGTACTGTTGCAGGGCTTAACCAGCTGGATATGCCTGCAGGTATGACTTGGAAACTCGGTGGTAGCTACGAGGACCAGATGGATACATTCGTAGATATGGGTATGCTGCTTGTGTTGATGATTATCCTCGTTTATGTGATTATGGCATCACAGTTTGAGTCACTCAAGTATCCATTTGTAATCATGTTCTCATTGCCATTCGCCATTGTGGGAGTACTGCTCGGCTTGTGGATGACAGGCACCGCTCTTGGTGTTATGGGTCTGCTTGGTGTGCTGATGCTTGTGGGTATTGTAGTAAACAACGGTATCGTGCTTGTGGACTACACCCGACTGCTTATCGGTCGTAAACTGCCAATTATTGAGGCAGTTGTTGCCGGTGGTAAGTCTCGTCTGCGCCCAATCCTTATGACCACACTTACAACCGTTCTTGGTATGGTCCCTATGGCTGCAGGTAACGGTGTAGGTTCAGAGATGTGGAACTCACTCGGTATGGTTGTAGCAGCAGGTCTGACATTCTCGACCCTTGTCACTCTGTTCCTTATCCCTGTACTATTTACATGGCTATCTATGCGCGATGAGCGTAAAAAGACAAAGAAACTCGCACAATTAAATGCATAAAACTATGAAAGCTATATTTCTATCGTGTAACCAGGCACTCTTTGAGGAGGTGCACCAGATAATGGAAAAGTTGGGTGTACGTGGATATACAGCCCTTGAGGAGCTTATCGGTTGCGGTACTGCAACCGGTGAGCCTCACCTTGGCGACACCACATGGCCAACAATGAACTCTGCCCTGCTCGCTGTAGTTGAGGATGAGAAGTGCACACCATTTATGACTGCACTAAAAGAGCTCGACGCTGCAAACCCACAACTCGGACTTCGTGCCTTCTGGTGGGAGGTTGGTGGTACTCTATAAAGAGACAACCACAGAGCTAAAGGCTCATGGCAGCGTATAAAAAAAGCGAGGTTTTTGTAAACCTCGCTTTTTTAGAATGCAGTCTTGAAGAATATCTCCGTAGCTCCCTGATGCTTTGCCGTATACTCTTTAGAGATTTGACTGACGTTGTTGAGATGGTCTTTATCGTCACGCAGAGGGGCGAACCAACTATTCAGCTCTTCAAATGTTGAGATGCTCTTTGCGGCTCCGAGGGTTATCATATCACGAGCCTCTTTGAACTTCTTATAGTTTGGGCCAAAGGCTATTGGCAGTCCGAATGTTGCCGCCTCAAGAGTATTGTGAATACCCACGCCAAATCCGCCACCGATATATGAGAACTCTGCATATCCATATACCGACGACAGCATACCCATAGTGTCCAAAATCAGAATCTGATTATCACTATCCTGGGCAGTGTATTGCGTATATCTCACCGCACCGTGCTCAGCTGTTTGAGCAATTTTTGCCATTCTGCTCTCTTCCATTTCGTGAGGCGCGATGACAAACTTAATAGTCGGATTTTCGTTTGCCAGACGAACTATCAACTCCTCATCTTCGCCCCATGTAGAGCCCGCAACAAAGAGCCTGTTACCACCCTTAAACTGCTCAACAATGTCAATTTTTTTCGCCTGAGAGGCTATCTGAGCTACGCGGTCAAAGCGAGTATCGCCTGCAACCACCACATTGTCACAACCCAACTGGCTGAGCAACTCTAACGAGTGGGCATCCTGCACAAAGATGGTCTCAAAAGTATCAAGAGCTGTGCGCCACATCTCGCCATAATATCGGAAGAATATCGAATTTTGGCGGAAGATTGCCGAGACAATAAATGTACGAATTTTTCTTAGGCGCAGCTGCTCAAGCATATTGAGCCAATACTCATACTTTACAAATATCGCCAACTCGGGCTTTACAATATCCAAAAACTCCTTGGCATTTGCCTCGGTATCTAACGGCAGATAGAAGATATAATCTGCGCCCTGATAATTCTTGCGGATTTCGTATCCAGAAGGTGAGAAAAATGTTAGAAGTATCTTGTATTCAGGTCTTTCAGCCTTAATCTTCTCAATTATCGGACGACCCTGTTCAAACTCTCCCAGAGAGGCTACATGTACCCAGATAATGCGACTATTCGGGTCAATGCTGTTGCGCATTCGCTCGAAAAGGTCCTTACGACCAACTCGCCAGAGTCTTGCCTTCTCATTCCACGGAGAAGCTAAAGCAATTCCGACTCTGTAACACTCCATCGCTATGTTATAGAGGCACTTCATTACAAGCAACAAAGATAATAAACTTTTTATAAACTACAAAATTTTGATATTCCAACAGGGCATCAGCCTATAATTGCCATAAATTTGTTAATCTCATAAAGATTCAATATCTTTGCTCCGATGTTTAGTCGATTCTGTAGATACGCGCTTTTGGCGGCCTTTATGGTCGCTCCTTTTGTGGTTTTCGCGCGCGCACACGATAGGGGCGCAGGCGAAAGCGACAAAAGTGCTACTCTACTACAAGCTGATACACTGATGGCTGTAGATCCCGTGGCGGTCACAGTGGTAAAGCACGAGAAGAACCTAAGCAAGAGCGCAATCACCTCTACAGTGCTCGACTTCAAGAGTATTGAGCAGAGGGGCATAAGCGGAATCAAGGATATTATCACCGCAGCACCCAACTTCTACATGCCGGACTACGGCTCACGCATGACCTCATCAATCTATGTTCGCGGTCTTGGCACCCGAATTGACCAGCCGGTGGTGGGTATGACGGTAGACAATGTGCCTATTGCTGACAAAAACCTCTACGACACCTCTCTTCCCGATATTGAACGCATAGAGGTGCTTCGTGGTGCGCAGTCTACCCTCTATGGCAGAAATACAATGTGCGGTGTTGTCAATATCTACACCCTCTCACCTCTGCGCTATCAGGGTGTTCGTATACGTGCCGAATATGGCTCACGAAATAGCTACCGTGCAGGTGCTTCGGCATATTTCAAACATAAGGCCGGCATGGGCTCTTCAATATCGGCACAGTTTGCACATAGCGACGGATACTTCCGCAACGACTACAACAATAGCCTTCTTGAAAAGAGCAATAATGCCGACATAAGGGGCAAGTTCCAATGGCGACGCAACTTCCTAAGCCTTGACAACACCCTTGCTGTTAGCTATCTAAACCAAAATGGCTATCCATACAGCTATGTCGGTGCCGCAGATAGCAGCAAGGAGCAACATAGCGACCTTATTGGTAAAATCTGCTATAACGACCCTGCATCATACAACCGCTTTGCTATTACCGAGGGCGTTACAGCACGTCACGACTGGGAAAGGATTACCCTGACAAGCATCACCTCCTATCAATATCTTGATGACCACATGGTTATGGATCAAGATTTTTTGCCACTGAGCTACTTCACCCTTGAGCAGGCAAAGCAGCAGCACGATATCTCCGAAGATGTAATTATCCGCTCACGTACCACAGGTCGCTACAAGTGGCTTGCTGGCGCATTTGCTTTCTATAAGCATCAGGCTATGCAGGCGCCGGTGACCTTCCTCAAGGATGGCATTGACAACCTAATTCTCAAGAACATTAACCAGCATGGCGGTTACCCTGGCGAGTATCACTGGGGCAAGGCTGACGGCAGTCAAGGGGATACGCTACTGCTTGGTAGTGACTTTTTCACCTCGACCTTCGGCTGGGCACTCTACCACGAGTCTACCCTCGAAGTTGGCAAATGGCTACTAACCCTTGGCGTGCGATTAGATAGCGAGCATATTGCTATGCGTTACCACAACTATGCCAACAGCTACTACACCGCCGTACCTAATGATACGACCAAGCAGCCTGCAGAGGTGGCTCTAAATATTGACGATAGCGACCGCCTGAAGAAGAACTTTATGGAGTTTCTTCCAAAGTTTACAGCTACATACTCTATAGACAGCCACAACACCCTCTACCTATCCCTCTCAAAGGGCTACAAGGCTGGCGGATTCAACACCCAGATGTTCTCCGAGGTACTTCAGCGCCGAGTGAAGGACTATATGGGTCTATATCAAGAGCTTGATGTGATGGATATAATCACCTACGAGCCTGAGAAGAGCTGGAACGCAGAGGTTGGTGGACATTTTTCTACCAAAGACAGACGATTTCGTGCCGATTTCGCGTTATTCTGGATAGAGTGCTTCGACCAGCAGCTTACCCTCTTTCCACCAGGGCAGACTACAGGTCGTATGATGACCAATGCCGGCAGAACACGCAGCTATGGTGTAGAGTTGTCGCTCAACTACACCCCGATTGAGGGGCTAAATTTAGGAGCCAGCTATGGATATACCAACGCACGCTTTCGTAAGTTTGTTGATGGAGTGAACGACTACGCGGGCAATGCTATACCATACGCTCCGCAGAATACGCTACAACTACAAGCTAGCTATACCCTACCACTTAAGGGCAAAGCTCTTGAGGGTCTGACCTTCAGCCTGAGCAGCTACGGTGCAGGTAGAATATACTGGAACGAGAGCAACAGCCTCAGCCAGCCACTCTATGTCACCCTCGACGGTACTGTGAGCCTTGAGGGTAAAGGGTGGAAGGTTGATGTGTGGGCAAAAAATATTACCAATAGCCGCTACAGCCTCTTCTACTTTGAGAGTATGAGCAACCGCTTTTTACAGCGTGCAAAGTGGGCAACAGCGGGCGTTAGATTTGTTTTAGAGTTTAATTAAATAGTATTTTATTTTTATGAAAAAATTGATTTTAATGGCAGTATCGCTTCTTATGGTTACTGCCTGTCTTAGCAGCACCGAGAAGAACAACTCTTGGTCTAAGTCTATTAGCGGAGATATGGTAACCACCAACAAAGAGAGTGGCGTAGCATATACCGACAATGCCATTGTTACCGTTGAGATGAAGGATATTACAAAACCCTATGTCAACATTGGCATTGAGGGTGTAAAGTTTGTGCCGATGATGCCTGATGTAAACTTCCTCGTTTCAGACATTCAGTTCAAACTCTACAACTCAAACGACATCAACGATCCACTCTACGGCTCATGGGTGTTCAACGAGAAGGCTATTGTTCCTACTGTTGGCGGCGTGCCTCGCGAGGAGTACACAATGCTCAACTTTGTAGGCTCTATTTCAGACCATGGCGTAGTTATTGATTTTGAAGTGAACTTTGGTGGAGTTATCTACCACGCAACCTTTGGCAGAAATGACGCTCTACAGACTTGGGAGGCAGAGTACACTGCAAATGCAATCGTAGCAATCAACCCTGGCGAGGGTTCAACCTCTTCGGATGACGAGCTCACACTCTCTTTCTTCCAGGCAAATCTCTCTAAGCAGGTTACAAACATCACCTTCAAGGATTTCCGCTTTGTGCCTATGATGCCAGAGATTACCTTTACTCTTGCTGATGTTCCATTCTCTTTCTCTGAGGACGGCACACAGCGCATGTTTAATGTCGCTACTATTGTTCCGACTATTGGCGAGCAGAAGTACGAGCAGTACACAATGACCAACTTTACCGGTACTGTTTCAAACAACTCTGTTATGTTGAGCTGCGACATAGCATCTATGAATGCACGTGTAACACTCACTGGTTCAATAAAATAATTGACACATAATTTTAGGAAAATATGAAAGCCGAGTACAAAACTTATGTTGACGCCCTCGTTGAGCTCGCTATAAGCGAGGATTTGGGCGATGGTGACCACACATCACTATGCTGTATTCCTGCCACTGAGCGTGGACGTATGAAGCTACTCTGCAAGCAGGATGGCATTATTGCAGGTATTGAGATTGCACAACTAATTCTCTCGCGCCTTGACCCAGAGGTGAAGGTTGAGTTGCTACTGAAGGATGGCGACAGAGTAAAGGTTGGCGATGTGGCATTCTATGTTGAGGGTCGATTGCAATCACTACTTCAGGCAGAGCGTATCCTTCTTAACATTATGCAGCGCATGAGCGGTGTTGCTACTCAGACCGCTGTCTATGCAGATCGTATTGCAGACCTACACACCAAGGTACTTGACACCCGCAAGACCACACCAGGTATGCGCGTACTTGACAAGATGGCTGTAAAGATTGGCGGTGGCGAAAACCACCGTATCGGCTTGTTTGACATGATTCTGCTCAAGGATAACCACATTGACTTTGCTGGAGGTGTTCGCAAGGCAGTTCTTGGTGCAAAGGAGTATCTCAAAGCTAAGGGCAAGAATATCCCAATCGAGTGCGAGGTACGTACCCTTGAGGATATTGACGAGGTTTTTGCAGCTGGTGGCGTAGATCGTATTATGTTTGACAACTTCTCGGTTGAGATGACAGCCGAGGCAGTTAAGAAGGTTGCTGGACGTTGCCAGACAGAGTCTAGTGGAGGTATTACCCTTGACACCCTGCGCGACTATGCACTCACTGGCGTTGATTTTATCTCTGTAGGCGCACTTACTCACCAGATTAAGTCGCTTGATATGTCACTTAAGGCTTGTGAATAGTTTGAAATCGTTTTTTAGAACATATCCAATGCTCACTCTGTACCGCACAGTGCTACTATATGTAGTACTGATGCTGTGCAGAGTAATTTTTACGCTATACAATAGCGATATCTTTGGAAGTATTGAATGGAGCGAACTTCCACGACTCATATATGGCGGATTAAGATTTGACACAATATCTATCTGCTACGCCTTTGGACTGTGGATTGTCCTGAGTCTACTTCCACTTCACCTGCGCGAAAAAGGGTGGTATAAAGGCATCCTTTTCTGGTACTATGTCATTGTAGGAGCCTTTTGTATTGCTGTCAATATTGCTGACACAATCTATTTCCGCTATACTGAGAAGCGATTTACAGCCGAGGAGATCATGTTTGCAGACAACTCCAACTCTGTAATGCTGATGCTCAAGTTTGCCGTTGAAAATCTCCACCTTGTCGTTGCGGGATTTGCGCTTATTGCCCTGCTGGTATGGGGCTACCGTCGCAAAATTGAGCCACAAGCACTACTTAATCGTTGGAGCTACTACCTGACAAACACGCTAGTGTTATGCCTCACTATTGTTGCTTGTATTGCCGGCATACGCGGAGGACTGAGTCGTATGGCACGACCTACGGCAATACCTTACTCGCTGAAGTTTGCCAAGACGGGCAGTAAAGCAAACATTGTGCTCTCAAATCCATTCTGCATTATCCGAACTATCGGAAGCAGTGCAGTTGCAGCACCCAAATACTTTGACAATCAGACTCTCAGCTCAATATACACTCCATACCATTTCCCAAATAACAGCAATCAGTTTAAGGCTCGTAATGTTGTTATATTCGTTATGGAGAGTATGTCCGCCGAGAACTCAGCCTATCTCTGCCCAGACTTATATACAGATAACGAGCAGAAGGGCTATACCCCATTTCTGGACTCACTGATGCAGAGTGGTTATACCTTTAAGCGCATGTATGCCAACGGCAAGCGCTCTATTCAAGCATTGCCAAGTGTTTGGGGCTCAATACCTTCACTTGTCGAGCCATTTGTACTTATGCCCCAATCTTTGGGCGATAGCCGTCCACTGCCGACACTGCTACGCGAGAAGGGTTACTCAACAGCCTTCTTCTGCGGCTCAGAACGAGGCAGTATGGGCTTTGACGCCTACGCTATATCGGCTGGTTTTGAGCAGTGCATAAGCAAGGAGGACTACGAGCGAGCACACGGCTACGGCGACTTTGACGACTATTGGGGAATATGGGACGACAAGTTCCTTGGATTTATGGGTGAGTATATTGACACTATGCCTCAGCCATTCCTCGCATCAGTATTTACAATCTCGTCGCACCATCCATTTGTTGTGCCAGAAGAGTGGAAAGAGCGTCTACCAGAGGGCAAGACCCTAATCCAACCATGTGCTGCATACCTTGACGGAGCGCTTGAGCAGTTCTTTGCTCAAAATAGGGATAAGGAGTGGTTTGATAGCACAGTTTTTGCATTTGTGGCAGATCATGTGTCGTGTGAACACTACGCCGAACGTACAAACTGCTCACCAGGTGATTTCCATGTTATCGGTCTGCTCTACACCCCTGATGGCTCACTTCAGGGAGGTAGCGACAGCCCAGCCTCGCAGATTGATATTATGCCAACACTGCTCGGTTTGCTAAATTATGACAAGGAGTACTTCGCATATGGTCGAGATCTGTTTGATAATAGCGCTGTTAAGGTAACGGTGGTCTACGACAATGGTGCCTATAAGGCATTTACCGATAGGCATATCCACATTTTTAGCGACGGAGCTGTACGCGAGATATACGATATTGCAGATATTGCGCGCACAGAGAATCTTATTGATAGTGCGTATGACAAAGATATCGAGAGTTACATCAAGGCCTACATCCAGCAGTACTATGAACACGCAGAGCGCAAGAGCTATATCGTCCCCGATTCGCTTTTGTCGGGTAACGCTGGCCGATAGAGAGCGCTTTGAGCAGATAGTACATAGCAGTGAGTGTCGTAATTGTGATATGAGTTTTGCCAATATATTCTGTTGGCAGGACTCATATCATAGTATGGTGGCGCAACTGCATGGCTGGTTGCTTATCCGATTTACCACTGATGACAACCAGACGGCATATATGCAACCTGTTGGCAGTGGTGACGAGATTGCCGCCCTTGAAGCTCTCGCTGCCGATGCCGAGGCATTGGGCACACCGTTGCGTCTATTTGGATTAGATGAACATTGGAAGGGTATCGTTGAGCGCCACTGCGGCGACAAAGTGGCCTTCCACGCCTCACCATCTCACGCAGACTATATCTATCTATCAAAAGATCTGGCCACTCTGCCAGGGCGAAAATATCAGCCTAAACGAAACTTTATCAACCGCTTCACCTCGCGCTATAGTTACGATTTTAAGGCTATCACGGCTGATAATTTAGAGGATTGCCTCTACCTCAACCGCATATGGTGCGACCAAAAGGGTGTAAAGAGTACCGACCCTGAGCAGTTGGCTCTCCGCCGAGCATTTGACAACTTTTTATCGCTCAATCTGCGCGGATGGATTCTCTATGCTGACTCTACCCCTGCTGCCTTTGCTATGGGCTCAGAGATAAACCACGATACCTTCTGCATCCACATTGAGAAATGCGACGCTATCTTTGAGGGTGCTAGCGCAATGATTAACAATCTTGTGGCTACGGAGCTCACAGAACAATATAGATATATCAACCGCGAGGATGACTTGGGCCTTGAGGGTCTGCGCCGTGCAAAACAGAGCTACTACCCTACAATTATGCTCACAAAGCACTCTGCACTGCAACTAACAGCAGCCGAGGCAGATATGCGACAGCTATGGCATGACACTTTTGGCGATGACTTGACTACCATAGACCACTTCTTTATCCGCCTTTATAACCCGGCGCGCTGCTTTACCCATAGCATCAATAATCGCACTGTGGCTATGCTGCATATAGTGCCGATAGTGGAGAACGGTGAACAAAATGGCTACATCTATGCAGTTGCCACCGCTCCAAAGTTCCGAGGTCAGGGCATTGCCAGCGACCTTATCCACCGCGCAATAGATAGTGTTCAAAAGGGTGGAATTTATAACCATCTGCTCCTTATCCCCGCCAACGAACAATTAGTGTCGTTCTATAAGAAATTTGGCTTTGAGCCTACCGGAGAGCTGTTTACTCAGCCTCAGAATATTACAGACTACGACCTTGGTAGCGGTAATAGTGCGCAAGATTTTGTAATGCGCAGAAAAATTTTGTAACTTTGTAGTATGAACATCATCTCGCGCTACATATCTCAGCAGTGGCAGAATAGGGTCAGCATAGCCATTCAGCTACTCAGTTTCATTATCTCGGTGCTCTTTATAGCTGCCGCGATAATTGACTACGGCTTTACCCTTAGCCAACAGGAGATGTTCTACTTAGATAAGGTTTACCACTTTGTGCAGTTCTACTTTGTCGCTATCTTCACACTACGTCTGGTGACAAATTGGCGACACATTTGGAAGAATAACTTTGTCACGACCATCGTGCTTGGCGTGCTGCTCTTTTTAACCGTCATGCCCGATATTTTCCCGGCAGCATCCGTTCCACAATGGCTTGCACGCTTCTACCACGCCTTTTCCGGCAAGTTTTATATGCTCACCATTGTGGGTATATTCTCAATAATGGAGATTTCGCGCGGGGTGATAAATATCACTCGCCGCAGAACAAACCCCGCCCAACTATTAGCATCTGCATTTCTGATAATCATCTTCTTCGGTACGATACTGCTGATGGTTCCTCGTTCAACACTTGACGGTGTGACAATCTCTATGGTTGATGCCCTTTATCTATCCACAAGTGCCGTCTGTGTTACAGGACTTTTTCCCGTAGACCTTGCCACAACATTCTCTACGGAGGGACTTATTGTTATCGCACTGCTTGTGCAGATTGGTGGATTAGGCGTGATGACCATAACAAGTTTCTTTGCTCTCTTCTTTATGGGCAATACGGCTCTATACGACCAGTTTGCACTGCGAGATATGGTCTGGTCTGATACATTCTCCTCACTCATGTCTACACTGCTATATATCCTTGGCTTTACAATAGGCATAGAACTTATAGGTGCCGTGGCAATATGGACTACTATCCATGGTACGCTGGGCATGAACTTTGCAGATGAGGTGTTCTTCTCAATTTTCCACTCAATATCTGCATTCTGCAATGCCGGCTTCTCAACATTAGAGGGTAATTTGGGCAACACAATGCTCATCCAAGGACACAGTGGATTTTATATCACCATTTCAATGCTCATTATCCTCGGTGGTATAGGTTTTCCAATTCTCGTCAATCTTAAAAATGCCCTCTTCTACTATATCCGCTATGGGCTAAATCGTCTGACTGGCAATAAAAATCCTATGCGTCTGCCACACCTGGCACAGCTGAATACAAAGATTGCCGTCAGCACAACAATTATACTACTTATCGCAGGCACGGTAGCTATAGCACTTACGGAGTGGGATGGAGCCTTTGCAGGGATGAGTGTTATAGATAAACTTACGCATAGCTTCTTTAACGCCACAACACCTCGTACTGCCGGTTTTAATAGCGTTAGCATAACACACTTCTCACTCATAACTCTTATCCTCTACATCATCCTTATGTGGATTGGAGGAGCATCGCAGTCTACTGCCGGAGGTATTAAGGTCAATACTATCGGTGTAGCCTTTGCCTCATTCCTCTCAATTGTGCGCGGTGAGAGCAGTGTAACAATGTTCAATCGCGAGATTACTGACCACTCTGTCAAGCGTGCCTATGCCACAATCTTCGGCTCGGTTATGGTTATTATAACATGCTTTGTTACCCTAGTACTACTTGAGCCGCAACTGGAGCCGTTCGCCCTGTTATTTGAGACCATCTCGGCACTCAGCACTGCAGGTGCATCGCTCGGCATAACCTCAGAGCTAACAGATGTGAGTAAAGTAATCTTCTCCGTGATGATGTTTATCGGTCGTGTGGGACTAATAACTGTAGCGATGAGCCTCTTCTCACGCCAGGAGCGCCGCCACTATCGCCTACCAGAGGAGAATGTAATAATAAATTAAGGTAGATTCTATAAATAGAGTTATGAAATATCTAGTTATCGGTCTGGGAAACTTCGGTAAGACCCTTGCCCAGACACTTACAGACAACGGTCATGAGGTTATCGGCATAGATAACGACCCGTTATGCGTAGAGCAGATAAAGGACCGAATTGCCTTTGCCTATATTATGGATGCCACCTCCAGCACAGCCATGCGCTCACTTCCTCTGAGCGACATAGATTGCGCCGTTGTGGCTATAGGTCAGAGTATGGACCACTCTCTGCGCGCTGTTGCTGCACTTAAGCAGCTACGTGTTGAGAATATCTACGCCCGAGCCCTCGATACAGTGCACAAGAGCATCTTAGAGGCTATGAGTATCCGCAAGATATTCATTCCCGAGAGCTATGCCGCTAAACTTTTTGCAGATAAGTTTAACAACAACACAACAGAGGAGCTTCTCTGATGAACTTTTCCCGCCTACTTCATTCGCTCAAGAGCCTTGTTGTTGCCCCAACATGCCCCGTATGTGGTAAGCGGTTAGAACAATCAGACAGCTTTGTCTGCCTTGCTTGCAACCTCTCCGCCCCATACACCCACCTCTGGCAGAGTCACGATAACGCCATGGAGCAACGCTTCTGGGGTATTGTTCCCATTGAGCGCGCTGCCGCGTTTATGTGGTATGTCGAGGGGAGTAAGTGGCGTGATATTATCCACGAGTTCAAGTACCACAACCACTGGTTCTTGGCTCAAAATATGGGACAGTGGTTTGCTACCGAGCTGCTTCGCACCGACTTTTTTCAGGGCATTGACCTAATTGTCCCCGTACCGCTACATTGGCGTCGCCGACTTGTGCGTGGATATAACCAGACCGAGTATATTGCTCTGGGACTAAGTCGCAAAACAGGTATTAGGTGTTGCCATAATGCAGTTAAACGCACGGTTAATAACCCACCGCAGGCAGGTATGGAGTTTATCAATCGCTGGCAGCATATCGAGAATATCTTTACCACACCCCATCCAGAACGCCTTAAAGGCAAGCATATTCTGCTTGTCGATGACGTATTTACATCAGGCGCAACACTCTCAACCCTCGCACAATCAATTATAAAGGCTTGCGATGGCGATGTTAAAATCTCTGTCGCCACACTTGCCGCATCACGACATCTTGCAGATAAATAGTTGTGGGCAGCTGCTCTTTTTCAACTTATTTTATTACCTTTGCAAATATAATGGCGTAAAATTATGGCAAAAGAGTATAACAAATCGTCCCAAAAGAACCGCGAAGCATACAATAACCTTGTTCCAGAGGCAGAAATTGCAGGCTTAGTACCACCGCAGGCTGTAGAGCTTGAGGAAGCTGTGCTTGGAGCATTGATGCTTGAGAGCGATTCAGTTACAACCGTTCAGGAGTATATCTCTGAGGAGTCCTTCTACACTGAGGAGCACCGCATAATATACCACGCCATAAATGAACTTGCAACGGTCGGCAAGCCTATCGATATATACACTGTTACAGAGTATCTGAAGGCAAATCGTCAGCTGACAAAGGTTGGTGGTGTGTCGTACCTGGCACAGCTAACTCAGAAGATTGGTGCAGCAGCAAATGTCGAGTTCCACGCCCGCATTGTTGCCCAGAAGTATGTTCAGCGTGAGCTTATCACCTCTGCCGTGGAGATTCAACGCCGATCTTACGACAGCGCTACAGACCTTACAGAGCTTATTGGCTTTGCTGAGTCATCTATCTTGCGCGTAACAGAGGGACACGTTAAGCGTAGCGTTCAGAGTTCGCTCGACATCCTTAATAAGGCTATCAAACAGATTGAGGAGGCGGGTAAAAACGACTCTAAGTATAGCGGTGTCTGCACCGGCTTTACCGATTTGGATAATGTAACCTTGGGTTGGCAGCCATCAGACCTTATTATCGTCGCAGCGCGCCCATCAATGGGTAAGACAGCCTTTGTGCTCTCTATGGCGCGAAATATGGCTATCGACTATCAGTGTCCAGTGGCCTTCTTCTCGCTTGAGATGTCGGCCGTACAGCTGATGACGCGACTTATCGTTGCCGAGACAGGTCTGGACAGCAAACTTATCCGTAGCGGACAGCTCACCTCTGCCGACTGGAATCACCTTATGGTGGCAAGTAAACCACTTGGGCAGGCAAAACTATATATTGACGATACTCCGGCACTATCAATCTTTGAGTTCCGCTCAAAGGTTCGCCGACTACACTCTCACCACGGCATTAAGATTATTATCGTGGACTACTTGCAGCTCATGACAGCGGGAAATGTCGGCGGTGGAGCTAACGGCAACCGTGAGCAGGAGGTGGCATTTATCTCCAGAACACTCAAGGCTATTGCCAAGGAGCTTAATGTGCCAATTATAGCCCTCTCGCAGCTCTCTCGTAATACAGAGTCACGCGGAGGAACTAAGCGTCCACAGCTCTCTGACCTTCGTGAGTCGGGTGCCATCGAGCAGGATGCCGACGTTGTAGCATTTATCCACCGTCCTGAGTACTACGGCTTTACCGAGACCGAGGACCATACAAGCACCGACGGTATTGCCGAGATTATCCTTGCTAAGCACCGTAACGGTGAGGTTACAGATGTCAAGATGCGATTTATTAAGGAGCAGGCTCGCTTTGCCAACCTTACTATCACCCCGCAGGCTGTTCCGCATGGTGAGCAGTATGACACATACGAGTCCCCTGCCCCTGCTGCTTCACAACCATCGCCACTGCAGAATATGACTGGCGCAGCGGAGTTTGACATTATGCCAACACCTGCAGCACCTGTGGCACCACCAAGTGATGATGTGCCGTTTTAGCATTTAGTGTCAATGACCTTTGCCGATATTATACTGCCGTTGGCTCAACCCTGCTATACCTTTGCAGTGAGCCATATCCCCGACCTCAAGGTGGGTGAAGCAGTAGCTGTGCAGTTCGGACAGCGAAGTGTATATACCGGCATTGTTCTACGCCTACACAACAACCCCCCAAAGCGTGGCAAGGTTAAGCCTGTACTAAAGAGGCTCTATAACTTCGCACTACTGACACCAAAGCAGATTGAGTTCTGGAGTTGGATGGCATCCTACTACCTCTCCACCCTTGGTGAGGTTATGCGAATAGCCCTGCCATCACTTATCAAGCCACACGCCCAGAGCGAGGAGCTATATATCCCCTATGCACTACCTACTGAGAAGATTCTAAGACTCAAAAGCATGCCTGAGGCAGAGGAGTTTAATCGCCTCTCTCGTCGTGCACCCCGTAGGGCAGCATTGCTCTCGCTCCTTGCTGCCAATGGTGGTGAAATTGCTCGCAAGGAGTGTAGTGCAGATAGTGCAATAATCTTAACGCTTATAAAGGCTGGATATATAGAGAGCGCCGAGCGCGAATGTAAGCCACAGATGCTTCCTATATCACACACTCTACTGCCAACGCTCTCTGAAGAGCAGAGCAAGGCCCTTGAGAAGATAGATAGAGGGTTAGAGGTGTGCAACGTTGCACTTCTCCACGGCGTTACCAGCTCTGGCAAGACCGAGATTTATACCCATCGCATTGCCCATGCACTTGCGCAAGGGCAGGATGTACTCTTTCTGGTTCCAGAGATTTCTCTCACCACACAGCTCACCGAGCGTCTACAGCAGATGTTCGGGCAGAGGGTAATATCTTACCACTCAAAGCTCACCCCACTGCGCCGCACGCAGATCTATATGGATATGCTCCAGACAGACTCCGGCAGGCTAATTGTCGGAGCGCGCTCAGCACTCTTTTTGCCATATAAAGATTTAGGGCTTGTTGTTGTAGATGAGGAGCACGATAGTAGCTACAAGCAATCGGAGCCGAGCCCACGCTATCACGGGCGTGATGCTGCAGTTATGCTCGCCTCACTTCACGGTGCAAAGACAATACTCGGTAGCGCAACCCCTTCGTTAGAGAGTTTTAACAATGCCATGGCTGGCAAATATGCAGGCGTAACACTTATGACTCGCTACGGAGGCTCTTTGCCGCCCAAGATTATCATCTCTGACACCCTCAGAGCCGTTAAGCGCGGAGAGCGCAAGAGCCACTTCAACAAAGAACTTCTTGACCGTATAGCCGACCGCTTAGAGCGGGGAGAACAGATAATCCTATTCCAAAATCGTCGAGGATACGCACCTTATGTTGAGTGTCCACGCTGCGGTTGGACGGCACGCTGTCCGCACTGTAACGTTACATTATCCCGCCACCTTAAGTCCTCAACTCTGCGCTGTCACTACTGTGGATACTCGGTCAAGGAGTTACAATACTGCCCCGACTGCAAAACCTCACAACTCGAAGCAAAGGGCTTTGGAACAGAGAAGGTTGAAGAGGAGATTGCAGCGCTATTCCCTACAGCTCGCGTGCTACGACTCGATAGCGATGTTGCTAGCTCCGAGGCTGCCTACAACCGCATAATACAGAGCTTTGCCCAAGGCGATGCCGACATCCTTGTAGGTACGCAGATAGTGGCTAAAGGTTTGGATTTCAAGGGGGTGACGCTAATAGGAATCCTTAATGCCGACAATCTGACCAATGCTCCCGACTTTCGCGCCGTAGAGCGTGCATGGCAGACTCTTCTTCAAGTGGCTGGTCGCGCAGGTCGTAGAGATAAAGCAAGCGAGGTGGTTATCCAGACCGCTGATGCCGCACATCCAGTATTTGCTGCGCTATCCGAGCAGGGCTACCAACACTTCGCCACTGCGCAACTACATGAACGACAGATGTTTAACTATCCACCATTTAGCCGACTTATACGCATAACACTTAGACACCAAACCCCTGCGCACCTAGCCCATACGGCATCTGCGTTAGGAGTAAGTTTGCGCAATAAATTCGGCAGTCGTGTTTTGGGCCCCGTAACACCACTAGTAGACCGCATCCGCGACCAATATATCGTGCAGATAATCATCAAAATTGAGTCATCGGCACCATTCTCTCGCGCCCGAAATATCGTCGCCGACATCGTCGCTGAGCACCGCTCAGCACCCGACGCTAAGGGAGTTGCAATCATCTGCGACATTGACCCGGTATAGTACATCAACATAAAAAAAGAGACCGCATATGCGGTCTCTCTTTCTGTTGTTAGCTTATTACTATAAATCTGCAGGAACCTGACCTGGAGTCATTACCCATACAAGATTCTTGTCATAGCTGAAGTAGACATCATATGTGCCGGCAGCAACAGTAAGATTGGTATTGCTACCATTCTTAACCTTGATGCTCTTGCCTACAGTTACAGCACCAGAAGCCTCAGCACCATAGTTATATGCACCCCAAGACTCATTACCACGAATCTTAAACTCGCCAGAAAGGGCTACATTTGTCGCAACATATGCACTAACAGAGGAGTTGTAACTCATCTTAACATCTGGAGCACTCCAGCCATTGTGAGTACCAACAATACCAAAGCTTACAGTAGAGAGTGCAGGTGCTGGACCTTCACCAGTCTGCTCGACAGCTACTGTGTAATCTGTGCCAGCAGTTAGCAGGTAAACCTTACCCTCATTGTCATCAATATACTGGAAGTAGATGTCATAGGTACCTGGGGTGATGATGTGCATATCCTGACCCTGAGACCACGCAGTCATAAACTTATTGCTCTCAAAGAAGCTGAATGCGCCACCGTAGTTCACAGTCCAATTACCATCCTTGCGCACCTTGAATTTACAGTACTCAGTAGTTGTTGTGATGCCCTTAGCTACGAAGAGGTTGGCAGTTGATGTTGCCTCCATGACTGTATCGCCCCAACCATTCATTTCGCCAGAGATGCTCCAAGTAGATGAAGTGCCACCGCCTCCGCTACCGCCCTCACCCTGAAGAGGAACGGATGTATAGTCTGTGCCTGCAGTAACAACATAGAGGTTGAGCTGCTCAAGGTCGAAGTAGACGTCATATGTGCCCGCCTCGGCAATCATAATATTTGCGCCATTAGCGTACACCTTCATATAGTGGTTAGGGTTCAGAGTTGCCACGCCACCACCATAGCTAATATCCCAAGTTGATGTATCCTTAACCTTAAACTCATCCTTTGCTGCCATAGCCACACCCTTTGCAGAGTAGATACCACCAGAGTATGTCATTACAAGGTTGCTCCAACCGTTAAATGAGCCAGCCAAAGAGAAGCTCTGCGCAGGAACCTCAGGAACATAACCTGCAGCGTTCCACTCGCCAGTATCCCAACCGGTAATGTAGAAGTAGTTGTTTGGAGCAACACCTGGAGTAAGGTCGCCAGTCTGATTCCACACGTGGTCGGTCTCGGTATCGGAGTTCCAAGCGAAGTCTGGATATGCAGGGTTCATGCGGCAGAAGAGCATGCCAGTAGCGGTAGCAGGGATATTTCCCTCATAAATGCCATCAGAATTCTCATCTGTAAGTTTTACTGAGCCATCGCCAGCACCACCCCAATAGTAAGCTGCAAACCAAGCGCCACCCTGCGCCCAATCAGCATTTGGCACAAGATATACAACACCACCTGCAGGGTCTGGAGTTGGGTCTGGAGTTGGAGTGTCAGTACCTGGAACAAGTGTACCAAGCTCATATACTACGCCAGCCTTTGCCTCAAGCTCCATGCTCTTGCAGAGTTTGCCACCGATTGAGTAGCTGAGGGTTGTGTTACCTGCAAAGATAGGCACAAAGACACTTGTACCCGCAGCAACGGTAATCTCAGAAAGACGTCCGCTGTTGCCATCGCCAAACATATCCTTTGCCTCAAAGGTCACAAAGTACTCAGAGTCAAAGTGGAGCATTGCTGAAGATGCTGTAAGAGCGATATTCTCCTTCCATGCGCTCTCCGCATAGAGGAACATACCGTCAGCACCAAGCGCACTATTTACAGAGTTGAGCGCATTAGAGTTGAAAACATATACCTTCTCGGCACCCTTGAGCGCCTCAACACCCGCCATAGTACAAGAGAACTTGTTTGGCTCGGCAGTGGTGTTTGTAAATACAAAATAACTCTCAAAATTTGGTGTTACAGTAAGGCTCTCATCACCCTCCCAAGCAGAGTTCCACACCTCACCGCTCTGACTCATCGCAATGCGCGACTCGCCACTGTCAATAGTTGCATAGAATGACAATCCCTTGCCCGCAGACTCGGTATTATCCTTCTCGCACGCCGCAAAGCTAAAAGCAGCTACAACGGCAATAAAAGCATAAAAAAATCTCTTCATTGTCTCTAATTGATTACTTCCAATTATTACTTACATCCTCATTATCATACGACGGCAAACCAAATCCCGCCTCAGCACTTACAGCAAATCCACGCTCAAGCGCCACCACCAGAGGTCTAACCTCCGGTTTTGTGTAGTTCATTACTCTTTTCATCATCTATATACGCTGTAAAAGCCGCCCGAAAGCGGCTTTACAGTATGGTTGTTAGTTTATCTTGGGTCAGCAATCAGTGAATAACTCCAATTGCTGTTCACTTTGTAGAACAGATCTTTATCAAGCTTTACATTCTTAATATCACCAGTCTGTGCTGAGCCATTATTGAAAATCACACCAGCCAATACTGACCCATCAAGGCTCTTATTAAAGGTATACTTATAATATTTCTTACCATTAATATACTCAGTTGTCATCGCCTCTCCTGGCCAAGTTGGACCTGCATTCCACCAGTAAATATTCAGGGTACTTGTGTGTTCTGCCAATGCATAAATCGAACGCGGCTGCAACTCAACAGTTGGCTCTGGACTGTTAGGGTCTTCAATAACAGAGATACTTGTTCCTCGAAGCAACAGATACAAATTTCCATTAATTGTATAAGGACCACTGTCGCCAGTCTGTGATGAACCATTGTTTAGAATAACCATAATGTTCTTACCAGTAGCCGCTGTTGGCAACTCCCAAACTCTGTATTTATAACCATTTATTGTCTCGGTAGTTGTGTTTGCAGTTCCAGGCCAACTACCAGTGTAATTAGCGTTTGTACTGCTATTCCAAGAATAGAGATTGAGCTTGCTCCAAGTATTCTCGTACTGATAAACATATACCTTATAAGACTCAGTAACTACAGGGAACTCATAGTTAGCCTCATGCCACTCACCAGCAGTCCAATCTGTAATATAGTAGTAGTTATTTGGCTCAACACCAATAGTGCTGCTAATAGTCTCATTCCAAACGTGATTGTTCTCTTCCTCTGAGTTCCATGAAAACTCTGGATAAGCAGGGTTCATACGGCAGAAGATTACATCTGTCATATTAGCAGGTACTTTACACTCATAGATACCATCAGCATCTGCGTCTGTCATCTTAACATCCGCAAAACCGCCATTGCTATTATAGAAGTGAGCTGAGTACCAAGCATCTGCCTGCTTCCAGTCTGCATTTGGAACAAGATAAATTGTTGGAGCCTCTGTCAGTGTGCCAAGGTTGTAAATCTTGTTATTCTCAAAAGTAAGAACCTTTTCCTTAACAGTTACATCTTTAATAGCTGATAAAGTAACATCTTTAGCTGCATAAATAGGTACAAGTACATCTGTACCAGCCTTAACAGTCACGCTCTTAAGACGAGCAGAGCCGTCACCAAAGATATTTTCAGAAGCGCTAAGGGTAACATCAGCTGTAGATGTAAGCTTCAAGAATGCGTTGTCAGCTGCTAGTTCGATAGCTACTGACTCGCTAAAGCTATCAGCCGCACCCTCAAGTGTCATACCTGCTGCACCATTTGCGCTATTGATAACTGCGTTGTAGACAACATCTACCTTCTTGCCAATAAGTGAACGAACACCTACAGCCTCGCAAGTAAACTTGTTCATGTTATCAGTAGAGTTCTTAAAGCTATAGCTGTTAGTGCCGTCAGAGACTACAAGGGTCTCGTTACCAACCCAAACGGTGTTCCAACCATTCTTGTCCTGCTCAAGTGCGGTACGAGTGTTGTCGATGTTTACATTAAATGAGAGAGTCTCGCCACCGAGAACTACCTCCTCCTCAAAATTATTGCTGCAAGATACTGCGCTCAAAGCTACCAGAGCAACAGTAAAAATAGACCAAAACTTCTTCATTGTTCCAAATTTTTACGATTAAACCCTGATTACCAATCTACACCCTCCTCAGTAAAGTTGCCACCTTCACCGATATTAAATCCACCCTCTGTGGTTGACAACGCAAAGCCTTGCTCTGCGCGGAAGAGCTCCTCCTCAAGGGATGGAGTCAAATAAAACTTTCTGTTCATAATGTAGTTATTTTAGTTGTTATTTCAAAAATTCGCACATTCTACGTCTTACAAAGATATAAAAATTTTTACAAACAGATGCTACAACACCTACCAATACGCCGTTTTTGGTTATGAACAGCTCGTTTTTGACAATGAACAGTAAAAAAAAATGCCAACAATATTTCATTGTCGGCATTTTTAATCTGCTGATTATCCGCTTTAAATTTTATTCAGCGCCTCAAAGCCCTTACCATACACACCCATAACTGAGCCGATAGTAATAAAGGCATCGGGGTCTACCTGATGAGCGAGTTTAAGGATTGTTGGGGTGTCGCGCTTACGGCATACAACCATAACGATATTATGCGAATGTTTTGTATACCAACCCTTAGCATCTATAACTGTAGCGCCACGGTGAGCGATGTTATTCATAGCGTCAGCCATAGCCTGGTAATCCTGGCAGACAATCATTATCTGGTTTGACTGCTGGTTACCGGTCATAAGCATATCGACCACATAGCTAAATACCGCTGTCATAACAAATCCGTAGATAACGCCATCGATGCCGATATTTGCCGAGGCAGGGAGCAGAATTGCCGAGCCGATAATCACAGAGTCGATTGAGCGAACAATCTTACCATAAGAGACTGTGCGATACTTATTGATAATCATAGCAACGATATCCACGCCACCTGTGCTACCACCCTGCGCAAAGCTCAGGGCCACACCAACACCCGAGAAGATACCTCCGAGGATTGTTGAAAGTAGGCGGTTATCGAGCTGGAAGATATCCATCACAGTTCCGTCGGGCTGTGTAAAGATTGCCTGCATAGTTGACATGGCAAACGAGAGCATGCAGACACAGAAGATGGTCTTAATACCAAACTTCCAACCGACAATAAAGCCCGCAATAAGCAGCAATATGGCATTGATAATAAATACCATAACACCGATGCTTATTGTACCTTCAGTAGCATAATATATAAGTAGTGACAAGCCCGAAGCACCACCACCCATACACTTTGCCGGGAGGATACAGCCAATCCAACCAAAGGCGTAACAAAACATGCCGACAGTCATAAGGATATACTCCTTGACAGTCGTAAAAATGCTCGATTTACCCAACTCAATCATAGGAAACGTGTTTAAGCTATGTTCTATAAATTAGGACAAATGTTATTTCTGTTTTTTGGTAAATTCTATTTCGGTCGCTTTTGGGTCTATTTCCACCAATTTTACATCTTTTCTCGGTTACAATGCCGCGATTAAGCCGAGTGCAATCAAACTTAGTTTGAATTGCCAAGGCGCAGCGGTAAAGGGTCGCCTTTACAGGCGAGTCAATAGGCTATTGCGCCCTCAAAAGAGCTGCAAAATTGCCACGAAATATCCTCCAAAATCGTCTCGACCTAATTTATAAAACCTACCTTATTCAAGTTGCAAAGGTATAAAATTTTTCCCTTGATATATATTTTTTTCCAATAATCTTTTCTCAAGCATCGTCCAAAGTGTCTCATTTCTGACCAAACCCCAGTTTCTGCCGTAGTGATAGCGCGGTGGTGCCTCACTTGCAAAGCGCTCTACAACAATATCAGGGCGCAGACGCGAGAGTATCTCCGAGAAGAGTTCGATATACTCATCCACCGTCCAAAAACGGAACTGCTCGGGATTATTATCATACTGTTCTGCCATTGTTGTGCCACGAAAGACCTGCAACTGGTGAAACTTCACCGTTGTCAGTGGCAGCGCATTGATTTTATCGGTCTGAGCTATCAAATCCTCATCGCTCTGCCCTGGCAAGCCGAGGATAAAGTGTGCCCCACAATGTATACCCCGCTCGGCAGTCATCTCAACAGCTCTAACAGCCGTAGCGTAGTCATGTCCACGATTTATAGAGGCTAAAACGACATCATCTGTACTCTCAATGCCATACTCCAAAGCCACGTAGTGCGTACGGGCAAGCGAAGCGAAGTAGTCGAGTTTCTGCTCGTCTATACAGTCGGGGCGAGTTCCCACAACAATACCTGCAACAAGCGGATTATCAAGAGCTTGGCTATATACATCCTGCAGAATTTCAAGTGGTGCATAGGTGTTGGAGAAGGATTGAAAATAGGCAAGATAGCGCGATGCTGTTCGGTATCTTCTGCGGTGGAACTCAATACCCTCCTCAATCTGTTGCGCCACGCTCTTTGTCGGGATGCAATATGAAGGTGTGAAGGCGGAGTTATTGCAAAATGTACATCCGCCAGTAGAGACTTTACCGTCACGATTTGGGCAGGTAAAACCGGCATTGACAGCAACCTTCTGCACGCGACTGCCGAACAATCGCCTGAAATAAGCCGCATAGCTATTGTATGGTCTATCATCTCCCCAAATATACATATGATGGTCTGTTCTATATCGCAAAAATAGAGAGTTTTTTGGAAACTTTGCAACAAATTTGTATATTTGTAGTCAGAAGAATAAATAATAGCTTTACTATGGAGAAAAAACTTGAAATCGGTTACCACAAATACACAATTGACCAGCTTCCTGCCGACGACAAGCTTCTTGTCATTGAGGCGCAGGCTGCACTAAAGAAGGCGTATGCAAAATACTCCGGTTTTCATGTGGGTGCTGCCGTAAGGCTTGCCAGTGGCAAAATCCTCCACGGTGCAAACTCCGAGAGCGAGGTCTTTCCTTCCGGAATATGCGCCGAGCGAAGTGTACTCTACTATGCCGAGGCAAACCACGCATCGGACCCTGTTGTGGCGCTTGCCATAGCCTCCGACCCTTCTGAGCGCGAGTGCTACCCATGTGGCGGCTGTCGCCAGGTTATCCTTGATGTTGAGCGCCGTCAGGGCAGAGCTATACGACTGATAATGAGCGGCAACGGCACAGCTTCTATCGTAGAGTCAGCACAGGCTCTGTTGCCATTTACATTCCAACTATAGGTGGGTTCTATAAATTAGGTCGTGGCGATTTGGGCGGTGATTTTGAGCATGTTTTTCTGCTCTTTTAAGGGCGCAGTAGCCTACTACAACCGCGAAAAGCAGGAAAAGATGCCAAAATAAACCCCAAAGCGACCGAAATAGAATTTACCTATCTGTGACAAATATTCCCTAATTTGTAGAACACACCTAACTATGTTTCATCCAAACGATATACTTTTTGAAGACAACCACCTTATTGTGGTAAACAAGCGCTGCGGCGACCTTGT